>CAKUND010000118.1 GCA_934668295.1 uncultured Oscillospiraceae bacterium | reverse complement strand
TCCGGCATCCAGCGCATGGCGATGCTGGCATAGGCCGCGACGCGGATGGTCTGCGCCGATTTTTCCGTGATCGCGGAGATCTGGTTCTCCAGCCGCGCGTTTGCGCGCAGAAATTCGCGGATGGCGGGCATGAGCGCTTCGCCGTCCTTTGTCAGAGAGATCCCGCTGTGGTCGCGCTGCACGAGCGTCAGGCCGATCTCCCGCTCGAGACTGTCCACCAGATGCGTCAGCCCCGACTGCGTATAGCCGACGGCCTCCGCCGCTTTGGAAAAGCTGCCGAGATCGACGGCTGTCATTAGAATTTCAAGCTTTTTACTGTCCATGCTCTGTTCCTTTCCGGGTCGATATGAGAGGGGTATGACAAACCTTCATAGAACTATTATAATCACGCGCTTCCTTTTTGCAAGCCCTGCGTTTACAATCAGTTCATAAATCGAAGGAGAACCGCAAAATGACGACAAAAAAACTGACGCGCAAACAGCGCATTCTGGTCGCAACGACCCTGTTCGGCATGTTCTTTGGTGCCGGCAACCTCATTTTCCCCGTCCACCTCGGCCAGATGGCGGGCAGCAATGTGATCCCGGCCATCATTGGCTTTATCATCACCGCCGTCGGCATTCCCATCTTTGGCGTCGCCGCCATCGGCGTGACGCACTCGGACGGATTGCAGACGCTCTCCGGCAAGGTCGGCAAGGGTTATGGCATTTTCTTCACGTGTCTGCTCTATCTGACCATCGGCCCGCTGTTTGCCATCCCCAGATGCGCGACCGTCTCGTTTACGACCGGCGTTTCGCCGATGGTGTCGGAAGCGGCGCAGCCGCTGGCGCTGCTGATCTTCTCCGCCATTTTCTTTGCGTTTGTGCTGTTCTTCTCGCTGCGGCCGGGCAAGATCACAGTCTGGATCGGCAAGATCATCAATCCGATTTTCCTGCTGTTCCTTGCGGTGCTGGTGATCGCAGCGCTGCTCAATCCCGGCGCTTCCATCGCGGCGGTTGAGCCGACCGAGCCCTATGCGACAAAAACAAGCGCATTCTTCTCGTCCTTTATCGAGGGCTACGGCACCATGGACGCCATCGCGGGTCTTGCCTTCGGCATCGTGGTCATTGACGTCATCCGTCGCATGGGCGTTGACAATGACGACGCAGTCGCCGTTGACGTGCTGGGCTCCGGCGTGCTGACTGGGCTTCTCATGGCGGTCATTTACGTCGTTACGATCCTCATGGGTACGCAGTCGCGCGGTCTGTTCGAGATCTCCGACAACGGCGGCATTGCCCTGACGCAGATCGCAGGCCATTATTTCGGCGGCATTGGCCAGATCATTCTCGCTGTCACCATCACCTTTGCCTGCCTCAAGACCTCCATCGGCCTTGTGACCTCCTGCTCGGAGACGTTTGTCAAGATGACGCACGGAAAGATTTCCTATAAGCTCTGGGCGATCTTGTTCACGCTGTTCTCCTTCGCCATTTCCAACGTGGGCCTGAGCGCCATCATCGAGTATTCCATCCCTGTGCTCATGCTCATCTATCCGCCCGCCATCGCGCTCATCATTCTGGCCTTTGCGGGGAAGTTCTTCCAGCATGACAGAGCCGTGTATGTTTCCGTCATGATCTTCACTTGGGCCGCGGCGATCTTCGACTTTATGAAGACGCTGCCCGCCGGCGTGCAGACCGCCCTGCGGCTCGACGCGCCGGTCGAACTGGCGAAGCGCTATCTGCCGCTGTTCGATCTGAACCTCGGCTGGCTGCTCCCCGCCGTGATCGGCTTTGTCATCGGCATGGCGATCCACCTCTCCAGACGCGGCCGCGCAAAGTAAACACAAGCATCAAACCCCCGCAGCCAGAAAGGCCGCGGGGGTTTATACTTGCCTGAACCGCACCTGCAGCAGGCACCAAACGCGTCCAAGCACGCTTTTCTTCCCTATCTTTTCTCTTGCGAGAGAAAAGATAGGGCCGCCGGAGGCACGTCGGAAACGGCCTCGACGGAACGAGCCGCCGCTATACACGGCGTCTCTTATCCTCTGAGCCCGTTTCCTCCTCATTCCCGCCGAACCGCTTCGCTGGGTTCGCCGGGAATGCTGGAATCTCATAGCTGCACCAACGCAAAAAACGCGGCGCCCCGGATGCTCCGCCTGTGAATATAAAAAATCCCCCGGCAGAGCTGCCGGGGGACTGCTTTATTTGGCTGTGCCCAGATACGCGGCTTTGACCTCCTCGTTGGCGGCCAGCTCCTCACCGGGGCCCTGCATGAGAATGGAACCGGTCTGCATGACGTAGGCCCAGTCGGCGACCTTCAGCGCCATGTTCGCGTTCTGCTCGATGAGCAGGACTGTGATGCCCTGCCGGTTGATCTCGCGGATGATCTCGAAAATACCGCGGACGACGATGGGCGCGAGGCCCAGAGACGGCTCGTCCATCATGATGAGCTTCGGTCTTGCCATGAGCGCGCGGCCCACGGCTAACATCTGCTGCTCACCGCCCGAAAGCGTCCCGGCCTGCTGCCATTCACGCTCCTTCAGACGCGGGAACAGATCATAGACCCGCGCCAGATCATCCGCCAGCGGATCCTTGCGCAGATATGCGCCGATGCGCAGATTTTCCGCCACGGTCAGGTTTTCAAACACGTGGCGGCCCTCCGGCACGAGCGTGACGCCGCTCGAGACGATCTGGTCGGTCGATTTCCCGACCAGATCCGCGTTGTCGAACAGGATCTCGCCCGCCTTAGGCCTGACCAGTCCGGCAATTGCCTTCAGCGTGGTCGATTTGCCCGCGCCGTTCGAGCCGATGAGGGTGACGATCTTGCCCTCCTCGACCTTCAGATCGATGCCTTTGACGGCCTCAATGCCGCCGTAGGTCACGACCAGATTTTTGATCTCCAGAATATTACGCATCCTCGTCCACCCCCAGATACGCGTCAATGACGCGCGGATCGTTTTGGATCTCCGCCGGAACGCCAGCCGCGATCTGTTTGCCGAAGTCGATGACATAGATGCGGTCGGAGATGTCCATGACAAGATTCATGTGATGCTCGATGAGGAAGATCGTGAGGCCGAATTGATCGCGGATGCTGCGGATAAAGGCGGTCAGCTCGAGCGTTTCCTGCGGGTTCATGCCGGCTGCAGGCTCGTCGAGCAGCAGCAGCTTCGGACTGGTCGCCAGCGCGCGGGCAATTTCAAGCCTGCGCTGCTTGCCGTAGGGAAGCGCCGTCGCAAGCTCGTCCTTTACATCGTCAAGACCGACGATCTTCAGAAGCTCCAGCGCCTTTTCGCGCTGCGCGGCCTCCTCCTTATGGTTGGCGCGGAACGTGGCGGAGAAAACGTTGGACGTGCGGCGTACGTGCATGGCCGTCAGAACGTTTTCAAAGACTGTCATGGACTTAAACAGGCGGATGTTCTGGAAGGTGCGCGCGATGCCGCGTCTTGTGATCTTGTCGGGCGTATAGGAGACGGTGGGCAAAGACAGATAGCGCTCGGCCTCCTCGCCCGCGTAGAGCTTTTTCATTTTGCCGCGCGGGTGGTTGCAGACGATGGGCTCGCCCATGAAGTCCACGCGGCCGTTTGTCGGCTCGTAGACGCCGGTGATGCAGTTGAAGGCCGTGGTCTTGCCCGCGCCGTTCGGGCCGATAAGGGCGACGATCTCGCCGGGGTAGATATCCATGGACAGATCGTTGACGGCGACGACGCCGCCGAACTGCATGGTGATGTGCTCCACATGAAGAACGGGCGTGCTCATGCCTCTTTTCCTCCCTTCACGGATTCTTTTCGAAGCCTGTCGGCAAGACCGGCAAGCGAGATTTCACGGGTGCCCATGATGCCCTTGCGGAAGAAAAGCACCACGATCATAATGACGACCGAGAACACGACCATCCGGAAGCCCGTGCGCAGCAGCGGCACCTTGAACGCGCCGATATACGTCTCATTGTCGAGGAACCGCAGCCACCACTCCGAGCACGCGATGAACAAAAACGAGCCGATGCAGCTGCCGGAGATGGAGCCGATGCCGCCGATGACGACAATGAGCAGGATCTCATAGGTCATCGCGGATTTAAACGTGTTGGCCTGCACCGTCGTCTGGTACATGGCGAGCAGAGCGCCGGAAATACCGGCAAAGAACGAGGAAATGATGAACGCCATGCGCTTGTGGTGCGCCAGATCGATGCCCATGGCCTCGGCGGCGATCTCGTCGTCGCGGATGGCCTTGAACGCGCGGCCGTAGGTCGAGTTGATAAGCAGCACGACGACGGCGATGCAGATGCCGACGATCACGAACGGCATGAACGTATCCGTGAAATACGGGAAGCCGCGCAGCAGCTGCGAGCCGTTGGTCACAGGCGCAAATGCCTCCAGCTGGACGAGCGCGCGGATAATTTCGGCAAAGCCGAGTGTCGCAATGGCCAGATAGTCGCTCTTGAGCTTCAGCACGGGCAGACCAATGAGATACGCAAGCCCCGCAGCAAGCAGACCTGCCAGAAGCAGCGACACGAACACGCCGAGGACGGTGCCGGCCGTATTGCCGAGCGCGTTCTGCAGCGTCTCGGTCAGGGAGAATTTGAGCAGCGGGTCATAATACTGATACACGGTCGAGCGGATGCCGCTTGAAATGTTGATGGCGGCAAACGTGTACGCGCCGACCAGCATAAAGCCCGCCTGCCCGAGCGAGAACAGGCCCGTAAAGCCGTTCAGCAGGTTCATGGACACGGCGACGAGGGAATAGATCGCGCCCTTGCGCAGGACGGTCGTGAGCATGATGGGCACGCCCGGGATGCGGTCGAGCAGGAACGCAAGCAGATAGAGGAGCGCAATGCCCGCGATGGTCAGGATGGTCTGCAGGGAGAGGCCCTTTTTCTTTTCCATATGCTCCACCTCAGACTTTCTCTGTCAGCTTTTCACCGAACAGGCCCGTCGGCTTGACGACGAGGATGACGATGAGCAGCGCAAATGTGAACGCATCGGAGAACGCCGTCAGCTTCATGCCCTTCAGGAGATTCTCACAGATGCCGATGATAAACGCGCCGATGACCGCGCCGGGGATCGATCCGATGCCGCCGAAGACGGCGGCGACGAATGCCTTCAGACCCGGCATGGCGCCGGAGGCCGGGGCAATGGTCGTGTAATTCGAGAAATACAGGAACGAGGCGACCGCGGCCAGCGCGGAGCCGATGATGAACGTAAAGGAAATGACGGAGTTGATCTTGATGCCCATCAGCTGCGCCGTCTCAAAATCCTTGGACGCGGCGCGCATGGCCATGCCGACCTTCGTGCGCTTGATGAG
>CAKUND010000117.1 GCA_934668295.1 uncultured Oscillospiraceae bacterium | reverse complement strand
GCCCATTGACTTCCGCAACGGCATCGACGTCATGACGACCGAGACGACCTGCCTGTCCTCCATCTGGGAGACGGACGAGGAAACAAAGCGGTTTTTTGAAATTCACGGCCGCCCCGAAGCGTATAAAAAGCTGTCGCCGGAGGATGGCGCGTATTATGACCGCATGATCGAGCTGGATCTCAGCCAGCTCGAGCCGATGATCGCGCTGCCGTTCCACCCGTCGAACGCATACACCATCCGCGAATTCCTCGCGAATGCAAAGGAGCTTCTCGCGGGTGTGGAGGCCGAGGCGAAAAAGCGCTGGCCGAAGGCCGATGTGCATCTGCTCGATAAAATTCACGACGGCGGTGTCTGGGCCGATCAGGGCATCATCGCGGGCTGCGCAGGCGGCATGTTCGATAATATCGACGAGGCCGCGCAGATCCTGCGCGGCGGCTCGGTCGGAAGCGGCTATTTCTCCATGAGCGTCTATCCGACCTCCGTCCCGGTCAGCCTTGCGCTCACGCGCATGGGCGCGACGGCGGAGCTGCTCGAAGCAGGCGCAATCATCAAGCCCAGCTTCTGCGGCCCGTGCTTCGGCGCGGGGGATGTGCCTGCCAATAATGGGCTGTCCCTGCGCCACACGACGCGCAACTTCCCGAACCGCGAGGGCTCGAAGCCCGGCGAGGGGCAGTTTGCGGGCGTATGCCTGATGGACGCGCGCTCCATCGCGGCCACAGCCAGAAACGGCGGCCGCATCACCCCGGCGGACGAGCTGGACTATACCCCGGAGCGCCACCCGTACTGCTTTGACGGGACGGTCTATGCCCGCCGTGTCTACAATGGCTTCGGCCATCCGCAGCCGGAAACAAAGCTCATCATGGGCCCGAATATCACGGACTGGCCGAAGATGTACGAGCTCGGCGAGAACCTCCTTCTGGAGCTTGCCGCCGTCATTCACGACCCCGTGACCACGACAGACGAGCTGATCCCGTCCGGCGAAACGTCGTCCTACCGCTCGAACCCCCTGCGGCTGGCGGAGTTCACGCTCTCGCGCCGCGTGCCGGACTATGTGCCGCGCGCGAAGAAGATCGCCGCGCTGGAGGCCGAACGGCGGGAGGGTTCGAATCCCTCGGACATCCTCGCCGCGCTCGCGCGCGTCGGCGACGCGGACGCACTTTTAAAAACGACCCAGTTCGGCTCCTGCGTGTTTGCCAACAGGCCCGGCGACGGCTCTGCGCGCGAGCAGGCCGCGTCCTGTCAGAAGGTTCTGGGCGGGCTTGCGAATATCTGCTATGAATTCGCCACCAAGCGCTACCGCAGCAACTGCATCAACTGGGGTATGCTGCCGTTCACGCTGGACGAGAGCACGCCGTTTGACTATACACCGGGTGATCTGGTCTTCGTGCCGGACGTGCGGCAGCGGCTGGAAGCGGGCAGCGAGGATTTCCCCGCGGAGATCCTGCGGCAGAACGGCGAAAAAGCAAAGATCCTGCTGCATGTGAAGGGCCTGACGCCGGACGAGCGGGAGATCCTGCTTGACGGCTGCCTGATGAATTACTACGCCAAGCGCGGATAGGGGAGAAGGAGCCGATATGGAAAAGATTCAGATGAAAACGCCGCTCGTCGAGATGGACGGCGACGAGATGACAAGGGTGCTCTGGCGGATGATCAAGGACGAGCTAATCTGCCCGTTTGTCGATCTCAAGACCGAATATTATGACCTCGGCCTGCTGCACCGCAACGAAACGCGCGATCAGGTCACGGTCGACGCTGCGCTGGCGACAAAGAAATACGGCGTAGCCGTCAAATGCGCGACGATCACGCCGAACGCACAGCGGATGGTCGAATACCCGCAGCTGACCGAGATGTGGAAAAGCCCAAACGGCACGATCCGTTCCATTCTGGACGGCACGGTCTTCCGCGCGCCGATCCTGCTGGATTCCATCAAGCCCGTTGTGCGCACATGGAAAAAGCCCATCACCATTGCCCGCCACGCCTACGGTGACGTGTATAAATCCGTGAGCTTCGAGACGGACGAGCCCGGCGAATGCACCATGACCTTCAAGGGCGCGTCCGGCAGGGAGCAGACCGTTCTTATCCAGAAAACCGACGGCCCTGCCGTTTTCCAGGGCGAGCACAACAAGGAAAGCAGCATCCGCTCGTTCGCGCGGGCCTGCTTCCAGTATGCCGTCGATACGAAGCAGGATCTCTGGTTCTCCACCAAGGATACCATCGCAAAGGTCTATGACGGCGCATTCAAGCGCATTTTTGAGGAGGAATATGAGAAGACCTACAGGGCGCAGTTCGAGGCGCTTGGCCTGCGGTATTTCTATACGCTCATCGACGACGCGGTCGCCCGCGTCATCCGCAGCGAGGGCGGCTTTATCTGGGCCTGCAAGAATTATGACGGCGATGTGATGAGCGACATGGTCTCCACGGCGTTCGGCTCGCTTGCGATGATGACCTCCGTGCTCGTCGCGCCGGACGGCACGACAGAGTACGAGGCTGCACACGGCACGGTCACGAAGCACTACTACCGGTACCTGAACGGTGAGCAGACCTCGACCAACCCGATGGCGACGATCTTCGCCTGGACGGGCGCACTGAGAAAGCGCGGCCAGCTGGACGGGCTTCCGGCGCTCGAGGCCTTCGCAGACCGGCTCGAGCAGGCCAGCCTCGACACGATCCGCTCCGGCGTCATGACCGGCGATCTGGCCGGCCTTGTCGAGGGCGAACGCCCCGCATCCGTCACGAGCGAAGCGTTTTTGAAGGCCATCCGCGCGCGGATGGAGATGTAAGGTAAAAAGCGCGTTTCGGATGCAGTTCTCTGTAGGGGGCCGATGCCCACATCGGCTTCTACAAACAAATCATAAGCATTACAGCATAAAACAGGCAAAGAGATTTTTACAGTTTCACACGGCGCTGACGGGCAGTCAGCGCCACTTTATCTGTCTGATACACTTTACTGCATAAAAGTTTTGCATGATGACTAAAAATTTGTTAGGCCTGCTATATTTTTTTGTATTTTTTGCAGAAAGCGTATTTACAATCCCTTCACAAAATGATAGAATATCCTTAGTTTTTAACTGAGATTCCCTGTTTTTTCAATTCCGTTCAACGTTGGAGGGACAGGCTTTCCGCGCACTCGCCAAAAACGCCGCATCTCCGGCGTTTTTGCAAAACGGCGGAGCGAATTCCAAGACAGAAAGGATGACTTGCTTGGCAAACGCAATCGAACTGAGAAACATCACCAAGCGCTTCGGACAGGTCGTGGCGAACAAATCGATCAGTCTGGAGCTGCATAAGGGTGAGATTTTGTCCCTGCTCGGCGAAAACGGCAGCGGCAAGACGACTCTTATGAACATGCTCTCCGGCATCTACTATCCCGACGAAGGCCAGATCTTCGTGGATGGGAAGGAAGTGGAGATCCGCTCCCCGAAGGACGCGTTTGATCTGCACATCGGCATGATCCACCAGCACTTCAAGCTCGTCGACGTCTTTACGGCTGCCGAGAATATCATTCTGGGTCTGCCCGGCGACAAGGGCAAGATGGACAAAAACGCCGTCGCCAAGGCTGTGCGCGAGATCGCGGACCGCTACGGCTTCGACATCGACCCGAACCAGAAGATCTATGAGATGTCCGTCTCGCAGAAGCAGACGGTCGAGATCGTCAAGGTGCTCTACCGCGGCGCGGATATCCTCATCCTCGACGAGCCGACCGCCGTTCTGACCCCGCAGGAGACGGAAAAGCTCTTTACCGTCATGCGCAACATGAAAAAGGATGGCAAGGCGATCATCATCATCACCCACAAGCTGCATGAGGTGCTCGCGGTCTCCGACCGCGTGGCCGTTCTGCGCAAGGGCGAGTACATCGGCGACACCGATACCGCTACCGCTTCGCAGCAGTCGCTGACCGACATGATGGTCGGCAGAGCCGTCTCCTTGAACATTGACCGTCCGCTGAACGAGAACCAGACCGAGCGTCTGAAGGTCGAGCATCTGACCGTCAAAAATAAAGAAGGCGTCAAGATGCTCGACGACGTGACCTTCACCGCCATGGGCGGCGAGATCCTCGGCATCGCGGGCATCGCCGGTTCCGGCCAGAAGGAGCTGCTCGAGGCCATCTCCGGCCTGCAGAAGCTCGAGGACGGCAGCAAAATTACATACATTGAGCCGGACGGCAAGGATTGCCTGCTCAACGGCATGGATCCGCTCGATATCATCCGCAAGGGACTTCTTCTGTCCTTCGTTCCCGAAGACCGCTTCGGCATGGGCCTTGTCGGCGGCATGAATATCATCCAGAATATCATGCTCCGCACCTATCGCCGCGGCAAGGGCCCGCTGACCGACCGCAAATTCCCGCGCGGCCTGTCGCAGAAGATCGTGGACGATCTCGAGGTCGTCACGCCGGACATCGGCCGCACCCCCATCCGCCGTCTTTCCGGCGGCAACGTGCAGAAGGTGCTCGTCGGCCGTGAGATCGCGCAGAACCCGGCAGTCCTCATGACGGCCTACGCCGTGCGCGGTCTGGACATCAACACGTCCTACGTCATCTACAATCTGCTGACCGAGCAGAAGATGAAGGGTGTCGCTGTTATCTACGTCGGCGAGGATCTGGACGTTCTGCTGGAGCTGTGCGACCGCATTCTTGTTCTGTGCGGCGGCAAGGTTTCCGGCATCGTCGACGGCCGCAAGACCACGAAGGACGCCGTCGGCCTGATGATGACGAAGATCGGAGGTTAAAAGAATATGCACATCTCCAAACGAGACACGATTTCCCGCAGCAAGGCATGGACGATCCGCGCCATCGCCATTCTGCTGGCTCTGATCGTCGACGGCATCATTATTTATGCCATCGTCAAGATGAACCCCCTGAAGGTTTACGTTTCCCTCGCCTCCGGTGCGTTCGGCACCAGCAAGCGCATGTGGTTCACCATCCGCGACTGCATGATCCTGACCTGTATCGCCATCGGTCTGGCGCCCGCGTTCAAGATGCGCTTCTGGAACGTCGGCGCGGAGGGCCAGATGCTTGTCGGCGGCATTGCCACCGCATTCTGGATGATCAACTTCGCGGGCAAGATGAACGTTGTGATGCTGTTTTTGTGCATGGCCATCAGCGCCATCGTCGCGGGCGGCATCTGGGGCCTCATCCCCGGCTTCTTCAAGGCCAAGTGGAATACGAACGAGACGCTGTTTACGCTGATGATGAACTATATCGCCATTCAGCTCACGTCGTTCGCCGTCTCCAAGTGGGAGAACCCCCCGGGATCGAACTCCATCGGCACCATCAATTCCAAGGGCGACGTCAAGTACATCGGCTGGATCGGCAACATGTTCTCCGACGGCTATAACAAGGACTTCATGTGGACGGTCATCATCGTGCTCGTCCTCGCGGCGCTCGTGTACCT
>CAKUND010000116.1 GCA_934668295.1 uncultured Oscillospiraceae bacterium | reverse complement strand
ATCATCACGCCCGGCATCCCGGACAAATGGTATGTCCACGCGGTCACGCGCGCAAACTATGAGGAGCTGACGCGCGCCGGCGTCCGGATTTTCGAGTACACGCCGGGCTTTATCCACTCCAAGGTCTATCTGGCCGATACGAAGCAGACCGTCGTCGGCACGGTCAATCTGGATTTCCGCAGCCTGTATCTGCATTTTGAAGACGCCGTGTATCTCTATGACACCGCCGTGAGCGCGCAGGTGCAGACAGATTTTGAAGAAACGTTCCCGCAGTGCACGGAGATCACCGCCGAGCAGTGCCGTCATACGCGCCTGACGCAGCGGGTGCTGTGGGCGCTGCTGCGGCTGCTCGCGCCGCTGATGTGAGGAAAAAGCAGAAAGGAGAGACGGCCCATGTCCATCCACGAAGGCCACCGCGAACGCATGCGCAGGCAGCTCAAAACCAGCGGCATGGACTCCCTTTCGGACGTGCAGGTGCTGGAGGTGCTGCTGTATTACGCCGCGCCGCGCGGCGATACGAATCCGGCGGCGCACGCGCTTTTGAACCGCTTCGGAACGCTTGACGCCGTGTTTTCCGCGCCGGAATCCGAGCTCAAAAAGATCAGCGGCGTCGGAGATGCCGCTGCGCAGCTGATCCGGCTCGTGCCGCAGGTGGCGCGCCGCTGTCTCATGAGCCGCAGCGCGCAGATCGAGATTTTAGACACCACCTCCAAATGCGGACAGTATCTGCTGCCGTATTTCCATGGCGAGCGGGAGGAAGTCGTGTATCTCCTGTGCCTCGACGCAAAGTGCAAGGCGCTCGACTGCGTGCTCATCCACCGGGGCGGCGTGAACGTTGCGTCCATTGCCGCGCGCAAGGTCGTCAAGGCTGCGCTGGACGCGAACGCGACCTCCGTCGTGCTCTCGCACAACCACCCCAGCGGTCTCGCGCTGCCGAGCCCCGAGGACCGGCAGACCACGCTGGTGTTAAAGGCGGCGCTCGAGGCGGTCGGGATCGTGCTGGCCGACCATATCATTGTCGCAGACGACGATTTTGTCTCCCTGCGCGACGACGGCATTCTGGAGGACCCGTATGAACTTTAAGCTGCACTCCCAATTCAAACCCACCGGCGACCAGCCGCAGGCCATCGAGAAGCTGACGCAGGGCCTCAATATGGGCCTGAGCGATCAGGTCCTGCTCGGCGTGACCGGCTCCGGCAAGACGTTCACCATGGCGAATATCATCGCCAACGTGAACCGGCCCACGCTGGTCCTTGCGCACAACAAGACGCTCGCCGCGCAGCTGTGCTCGGAATTCCGTGAATTTTTCCCGGAAAACGCCGTGGAATATTTCATTTCCTACTACGACTATTATCAGCCCGAGGCATATATTGCCCAGACGGATACCTACATCGAAAAGGATTCTGCCATCAACGACGAGATCGAGCGCCTGCGCCACAGCGCGACGAGCGCGCTGTCCGAGCGCCGGGACGTGATCGTCGTCTCGTCTGTGTCCTGCATCTACGGCCTGGGCGACCCCATCGACTATAAAAACATGGTCATTTCGCTCCGCCCCGGCATGGAATACGACCGGGACGAGCTCATGCGCAAGCTGACCGAGATCCGCTATGAGCGCAACGACCTCAATTTTGTCCGAAACGCCTACCGCGTGCGCGGCGATACGCTGGAGGTCTACCCCGCCTACTGGGCAGGCCGGGCCATCCGCATTGAGTTTTTCGGCGACGAGATCGACCGCATTTCCGAGGTCAACGCCGTCACCGGCGTACCCGAGCGCATTTTGAACCACGTCGCCATCTACCCCGCGTCGCATTACGTCGCGTCGCGAGAAAAAATGGCCCGCGCCATGAAGGATATCGAGGCCGAAATGTGGGAGCAGGTGCGCTTTTTCGAGGAGCACGACAAGCTGCTCGAGGCGCAGCGCATCCGCCAGCGGACGCAGTACGATCTGGAAATGCTGCAGGAGATCGGCTTCTGCTCCGGCATTGAGAATTATTCCCGCGTCATTGCCGGCCGCGCCCCCGGCACCCCGCCGACAACGCTGCTGGATTATTTCCCGGACGATTTTATCCTATTTGTCGACGAGAGCCACGTCACGCTGCCGCAGGTGCGCGCCATGTATAACGGCGACCACGCGCGCAAGAAAAGCCTCGTCGACTACGGCTTCCGCCTGCCGTCAGCCTATGATAACCGTCCTTTGACCTTCGACGAGTTTACGGACCGCATCCATCAGGCGATCTATGTCTCCGCCACGCCTGCCGAGTATGAGCGCTCCCGCGCCGGGCAGATCGCCGAGCAGGTCATCCGCCCCACGGGCCTTCTCGACCCGGAGGTCTTCGTGCGTCCCATCGAGGGACAGATCGACGATCTGATCGGTGAGATCAACGCCACGACGGACAAGGGCGAGCGCACGCTCGTCACGACGCTGACGAAAAAAATGGCGGAGGATCTAACGAAATACCTGACCGAAAACGGCATCCGCGTGCGCTATATGCACTCGGATATCGGGGCCATGGAGCGCATGGAGATCATCCGCGACCTGCGCATGGCGAAATTTGACGTGCTGGTCGGCATCAACCTGCTGCGCGAGGGCCTCGATCTGCCCGAGGTATCGCTGATCGCGATCCTCGACGCCGATAAGGAGGGCTTCCTGCGCTCGGAAACGAGCCTCATCCAGACCATCGGCCGCGCTGCGCGAAACGCGCAGGGACGCGTCCTGCTCTACGCGGATAAGATCACGCCCGCCATGCGCGCCGCCATGGACGAAACAGCAAGACGCCGCCAGATCCAGGACGACTATAACAAAGCGCACGGCATCGTGCCGAAAACCATTGTAAAATCCATCCGCGACCTCATCGAAATTTCCGCCTCCCCCACGCCGGAGCACAAGGGCAAGGGCGGCGTGAAGATGACGCGGCAGGAGCTTGCGCGTGAGATCGAAAAGCTCGAAGCGCAGATGCGAAAAGCTGCGCACATGATGGAGTACGAATACGCCGCCGTGCTGCGCGACGAGATCATCCGTCTGCGCACGGAGGCAGACAAAAAGTAAGATGACGACACGAAAAGAACTCCTGCCGGGCGTGTTCCTCACGACCGTGCAGGACGGGCGGTTCAAGACCGCCTGCTTCAGCCTCAGCTTTCTAAGGCCGCTTCGCGCAGGCGAGGCGGCCATGAACGCACTGCTGCCGAGCGTTCTGCTGCGCGGCAGCGAAAAAACGCCCTCCATCCGCGCCATTGCCGACCGGCTGGACGAGCTGCACGGCGCGTCTGTCGGTGCGCTGGTGCGCAAAAAGGGAGAGATCCAGCTCACGGGGCTGTTTGCCGACTGTCTGGAGGACCAATATGTGGGCGAGGCCGTTTTTTCGCAGCTGCTGGACTTTGTCTCCGAGCTGCTGTTCTGCCCGCGGACAGAAACCGGCGCGTTCGTGCCCGAGCTTGTGCGGCAGGAGCGGCAGAATCTGCAAAACGCCATGCAGAGCGTGCTGGACGACAAGAGTGCGTACTGTGAGCGGCAGCTGCTGCGGGCCATGTGCCCCGGCGAACGCTACGCCTGCGGCCGTCTCGGAGAGCCGGAGGCGCTGGAAGGACTTGATGAAACCGCCCTTTGGCGGCAGTATGAGACGGTACTGGCCTCGTCACGCGCGGAGCTTTTCTATCTCGGCAGTAAATCTGCCGGGGAAGCGGAGGCGCTGCTGCAGCCGCTTCTGGCGCGTCTGCCGTGCACGGCCTGCATCCCGGTCGGGACTGTGCCCGGCCCGATGCCGCAGGGGCTTCGGCGATTTTCCGAGACAATGCCGCTTGCGCAGAGCCGGCTTTCGCTGGGCCTCCGCACGGACGTGACGCTGCAAAGCGCGCGGTATCCCGCAATGCTGCTTTTGAATGCGATGCTCGGCGGAGGCGAACAGAACCGGCTCTATACCGTCGTGCGCGGACAGCTGGCACTGTGCTATGAGGCCGGGAGCTGGTACGACGGGCACAAGGGCATTCTTGCCGCGTCCGCAGGCTGCGGCCGCGCGGCTCTGCCCGCCGTGGAGCAGGAAATCCTGCATCAGCTTACAGAGCTGGCCGCGGGCCGTTTTTCACAGACGGAGCTGGAAACGGCCCGCATGGGGCTGCTGTCCGATCTGCGGCTGCTGTGCGACAGCCCCGGCAGGCTCGACGAATTTTACACGGGCCGCGCAGCGGAGGGCGCTGCACAAAGCCCGTCGGAGCTGGCCGCTGCCATCCGCGCCGTCACGGCGGAGGAGGTATGCGCCGCTGCGCGGCAGGTGCGGCCCGATACGGTCTATACGCTGGAGGAAGCATGAGCTGGAACGAATATCCCGCGCTCGGTGAGCGCTGCTATCTGGAAACGCTTCCGAACGGACTGCGCCTGCGCGTCGTGCCGAAGCCGGGCTTTGCCGGGAAATTTGCATTTCTCGG
This sequence comes from uncultured Oscillospiraceae bacterium, assembly GCA_934668295.1. GTDB lineage: Bacteria > Bacillota > Clostridia > Oscillospirales > Oscillospiraceae > CAG-170. Next base: position 996 of record CAKUND010000116.1, on the reverse strand, counting down.
CGTGAAGTTCGGCTCGTGCGACACGCAGCTTCCGCTGAGCGGCGGCTGGCAGCCCGTGCCGGACGGCACGGCGCATTTTCTCGAGCACCGCATGTTCTGTCTGCCGGGCTGTGACCCGGAGACGGAATTTTCCCGTCTCGGCGCAGAGACGAACGCCTTTACCGACTACGCCATGACCGGCTATTATTTCACCTGCACCGACCGCTTTGACGACTGTCTGCGCCTGCTTCTGCGTATGGTCTCGACGCCATGCTTCCCGCCGGAGGCCATGGCGGCCGAGCGCGCCGTCATTGCCGACGAGATCGCGCTCTACGACGACTCTCCCGAGGACTGCGTGCAGGAGCGGCTGTGCCGCGCGCTCTACCGCCGCCACCCCATCCGCATCCCCATCGCGGGCTCCCGCCGCTCCATCCGCACTGTCACGCCGGAGCTTTTGCGGCGCTGCTTTGACGCGTTTTATGTCCCGTCCAATATGGCACTTGTCATCATGGGCGATGTGGACGCGGAGCGCGTTATGCGCCTTGTGCGGAAATGCCTGCCGCCGGACTTTTCGCCGCCTCCCGCGCGCCCCTGCGGCGAAGCGGAGCCCGCACGCGCGTTCCGGCACAAAACGCGCCGGACGCTTCCGGTCAGCCAGCCGGTATTTTCTATCGGCTTCAAGGCAGAGCCGTCCGCCGACCTGCTGCGGCAGGAGCTGACGGGCCAGCTTGCCGCAGAGCTGCTGCTGGGCGAAGGCTCCGCGCTCTATGAAGACCTCTATACGCGCGGACTGATCGACGCGGACTTTTCCTCCGGCTTCACGCGCGTACCCGGCGCGGCATTTTTGCAGGCAGGCGGCGCGGGCTGTGACCCGGAAGCGGTGCTGGAAGCAATTTTGCGTGCGCCGAAAACCGGCTTTTCGCCCGAGCGCTTCGAGAGACTGAAAAAATCCGTGCGCGGCAGACTCCTGCGGGAGCTTGACGGATTCGAATCGACCTGCTATCGTATATGCGAGGC
>CAKUND010000115.1 GCA_934668295.1 uncultured Oscillospiraceae bacterium | reverse complement strand
TAATCCCGGAAGATGGTTTTTTCAAGAATATCCGTGTGCAGCTGCGAAACGCCGTTGATCTTGTGGCAGCAGGCCAGACACAGATTCGCCATGCGAACCTCGCTGTTTGTGACAGCGGCCATGTACTCCCACTTGCCGGGATCGTTCGGATAGACGCGGTGCAGCTTTTCCATGAGCCGGCGGTTGATCTCCTGGCAGATGGCATAAATGCGCGGCAGCTGCTCCCGGAACAGATCGACCGGCCAGCGCTCAAGCGCCTCGGCCATGACGGTATGGTTGGTGTAGGAAAGCGTGGCACAGGTGATCTCCCACGCGCGTTCCCAGCCGTAGTCGTGCTCGTCAACCAGCAGGCGCATGAGCTCAGGGACGCAGAGTGCCGGGTGCGTATCATTGATATGCACGGCGACCTTATCGGCCAGATTGTCAAGCGTATGATAATTTTTCAGATGCTCGTTCAGGATCGACTGCAGCGAGCTGGACACCAGCAGATACTGCTGGCGCAGGCGCAGGCGTTTGCCGTTGATATGGTCGTCCGCCGGATAGAGAACCTTCGAGATGGCCTCGGCCATGGTATTCTGCTCGAGCGCGCGGACATAATCGCCGCGTGAGAACGCGCTCATGTCGAAGCTCTGCGGCATACTGGCGCTCCAGAGTGTCAGCTTGTTGACAGCCTTGGAGCCATAGCCGGAAATATACAGATCATGCGGAACGGCAATGACGGACTGGTAGCCGGTCTGGGCGGTCTTGAACTTGTCGCCGTCCATCCACTCGTGCACCTGCCCGCCGAAGCGAACCTCCACAGCGTCGTCCTTGCGGGTATGCAGCCACACATCGCCCATTTCGAGCCAGTTGTCCGGGAATTCCATCTGCCAGCCGTCAACGATCTTCTGGCGGAAGATGCCGAACTCGTAGCGGATGGAGAAGCCGGTTACAGGATAGTTCAGGCCGGTTGCCGCGTCCATGTAGCACGAGGCCAGGCGACCAAGGCCGCCGTTGCCGAGCCCGGCGTCCGGCTCAAGTGCGCAGAGGCTTTCCAGGCTGAAGCCGAGATCATGCAGGATCTCTCCTGCCGGCTCCAGCAGGCCCATATTGTACAGGTTGTTGCGCAGGCTTGTGCCGACCAGAAATTCCATCGACATGTAATAGACCTGCTTGCGCTGCTCTGCACGCATCTGCTCGACAAATGCGCGGCGGTCATCCTCCAGAAGCTCGCGCACGGCGACGCACACGGCGCGATAGACCTGCTTTTCCGTCGCCATTTCAAGCGAACAACCGAACATCCGGTCGCAGCATTCCTGTAAGTGCTGAAGAAGGTTCTCTTTTGTCATTGCTTTTATATGTCCTTTTTCTGTCTAAGTATCTTTAATTTACATGGATTCACTGTCCGCAGACGTTCTGGAACAGCGCCATATATTTTTGCGCCGGGACATCCCAGCTGGAATCGACTGCCATATCGTTTTCGGCAAGGCGCTGCCATTTGTCCGGCTCATTATAGTACAGCGCAAGCGCACGGTCAATAGCAGCAAGGAAGTCGTCTGCGTTGTAGCTCTGGAAGGTAAAGCCGCGTCCGGTCTCGTCCGCTTCGTTATACGGCCAGACCGTATCCTTAAGACCGCCTGTCGCGTTGACGACCGGAACGGAGCCCATGCGCATGGCGATCAGCTGCGACAGGCCGCAGGGCTCGGATTTCGACGGCATGAGATACAGGTCTGACGCTGCATAGACCAGATTCGCAAGTCCGCCGTCAAAGAGCAGATTGACAGAGACTTTATCGCCGAACCGGTCGCGCAGGGTGTTTAAGTACCATTCGTACTTCTCCTCGCCCGTGCCGATGATAACAAGCTGAATGCGGCGCTGGATCAGGCGCTCGGCAATGTAGCACAGCAGATCAATGCCCTTGTGCCCGACCAAACGCGTGACCATGGCCAGAACGGCCACATCTCTGTCTTCCGGCAGACCGACGCGCTGCTGAAGCGCAAGCTTGTTTGCTGTTTTGCCCTCGCGGAGTGTCTTTGCGGTATAATTCTGCGCGATGGAGTCCATTTTTGCGGGATCAAAGACCTGCATATCTATGCCGTTGGTGATACCGGAGAAGTCAGCTCCCCTGCTTTGCAGAACACCGTCAAGTCCATGAGAATAGTACGGGTACCGCAGCTCCTGCGCGTATGTCTCGGAAACGGTCGTCACGCGGTCAGCCGTGACGATGGCGGACTTCATGAAGTTCGTGCAGTCATCGAAACGGAGGATCTCGTCGCAGCCTGCGCCGAGGCCCAGCACGTCATAGTTGAACTGCAGATTGCACTTGCCCTGATACTCGATGTTGTGAATGGTAAACACGCTCTTGGTATCCGGGAAGCAGCCGTGATATTCTGTTTTCAGCAGCAGCGGGATAAGCGCGGCCTGCCAGTCATGGCAGCTGACGACATCGGGCCGGAGCTCCAGATAGTTCATGGCTGCAAGGACGGCCTTGCTGAAATAGGCATAGCGCTCTCCGTCGTCGGCAAAGCCGTAAATGCCTCCGCGGTTAAAATAGTGTTCGTTGTCGATGAAATAGATCTGGAGCTTTTTGCGGCGGGTCTTCATACGGAAAATACCGACATACTCCCGTCTCCAGGCCAGCGGCACATCAAACGCCCCAAGAAATTCTGTCGGCCACTTGCCGGAATATTTGATCTGGCTGTAATACGGAATAAACAGACTGACATAGGTGTTTTTTTGCTGGGAAAGTGCAAGCGGAAGCGCCTGCATCACGTCGCCGAGGCCGCCGGTCTTGACGAACGGTGCAGCCTCAGAGGCAACTACTGCGATTTTCATACGGTATCTCCTTTGTCGACCACAAGCGGGTGGTCAATCGAGCCGAGCAGCTTTGTGCCCGGACGAATCGTAACGTTTTTATCCAAGATGCAGTACCGGATCGACGCACCTGCGCCGATTTTGCTTCCCTGCATGATGATCGAATCACGAACCTCCGCGCCGTCTTCGATGTCGACCTCGCGGAAGATCACAGAGTTTTCTGCCTTGCCGAACAGATGGCAGCCGTCGGCAATCAGGCAGTTCGCCGCCTGTCCGTGGTAGCCAAAGAGGGTCGGGACAGCATCGCGAACTTTGGTATAGATGGGAATTTCACTGCGGAAAAGGCTGCGGCGCACGTCGGCGTCGAGCAGCTTCATGTTGTTGACGAAATACTCGTCTACGCTCTGGTTGAACAGAGCGACATTATGGAACGGATAGACATTGACCTTCAGATTGCCTGCGTTGTACTCCGGCAGGATAAAATCCCGTTCCAGATGGTATTTTCCGTGTGGGACCATTTCGCGGATAACCTGAATGAGCTTGTCGCGGCGCATGATGAACATGCTCATGCCGACGAGATAATCCTCCGGCGCGCAGTAGTCAACGGCCAGGTCGACGATTTTGCCGTCGTCTCCGAGCTTGACGGCCAGCGGCTGGCGGGTCTTGCCGTTGGCGCGGCCCGCCTTGGCGATGACCGTGATATCGCAGCCGGAGGCGATATGTTCTTCGAGGACTGCTGCAAAGTTGATCGCGCACAGAACCGTCGTATCGGACAGTACGACATAGTCGGCATCGCAGCGGCCGAGAACCGGCATGGCGGTCTGAAGCGCTTCGAGCTTGCCGCGGTAGGCTCCGGTGTGGCCGGTGGCATACGGAGGCAGGAAGCGCACACCCTCGCCGAGCTTAAGATCCCATTCTTCGCAGTTGCCGAGGTGATCCATCAGGGACTGATAATTATATTTTGTGACAATGCCGATGTTGCTGATCTTGGAGTTTGCCATGTTGGACAGGGCAAAGTCGATCTGGCGGTAGCGGCTGCCGAACGGGATGGAGGCCGAGGTTCGCTCACGGGTCAGCTCACCCATGTTGTTGTCGTAGATATTGGAGAAAATAATGCCCATTGCTTCCATGTTCGTATCCCCCTCTCTCTTATACGATCGCGCCGGCATCGATCACGGTGCCCTCGGCGATGGTCTTGTCCTTGCCGATCACGCTGATCTTCCGTTCTTCGCCCTCGACATAGTCGCCTACACGCGCGCCGGCCTTGATATGGCAGCCTTCGGCGATGATGGCGCTGCGGATGACCGCGCCGTTTTCAATGGTCACATCCGGCATGATGACGCTGTCGGTGATCTCCACGCCCTTGCCGACGGTGCAGCCGGTGGAGATGATGGAGTGCGTGATGCAGCCCTCAATGTTGCAGCCCTCGGCGACAAAGCTCTCCCGGATCTCGGCGGACTTGGCAATATAGCTCGACGGCATGGCCTGGTTTCTGGCGTAGATCTTATGACCGGCGGTGCCGTAGATATCAAAGGCCGGATGCTTGCCGAGCAGATCCATGTTGGCTTCCCAGAGACTGGAAATCGTGCCGACGTCCTTCCAATAGCCCTCGAAACGGTACGCATACAGCTTATGCCCTGCGTTCAGAATGGCCGGGATGATATTCTTGCCGAAGTCATTTTCACTGGTGCGGTCAGCCTCGTCTGCCTCCAGAAAGGCTTTCAGGACGCTCCATTTGAAGATGTAGATACCCATGGACGCGTTGGTGCTCTTGGGCTTCTTGGGCTTTTCCTCGAATTCATAGATGGAGCCGTCCTCGCGCGTATTCATGATGCCGAAGCGGGACGCCTCTTTCAGCGGCACCTCACGCACGGCAATGGTGCAGTCAGAGTCGCGCTGCTCGTGGAAGCGGAGCATGGCGGCATAGTCCATCTTGTAGATGTGGTCGCCGGACAAAATGAGTACATCATCGGGGTTGTAGCGCTCAATAAAGGGAATGTTCTGGTAGATCGCGTTTGCTGTGCCCTTATACCACTCGGAGTTTTTGCTCTTGGCATAGGGCGGCAGAACCTGTACGCCGCCGTGCGAGGAGTTCAGTCCCCACGGCTGGCCGTTGCCGATGTACTCGTTGAGCTCCAACGGCTGATACTGCGTCAGAATGCCGACCGTATCGATCTTGGAGTTTACGCAGTTGGAAAGCGGGAAATCGATGATGCGGTATTTGCCGCCAAACGGGACGGCAGGCTTGGCCGTGTTTTCTGTCAGAACCATCAGACGGCTGCCCTGACCACCTGCCAGGAGCATGGCGACACAACGTTTTTTCTGGAATTGCATAGCTGGATCTCCTCCTGTTTTATTTCCTTTGTTCCTGTCTTATTTCTCCGGTTTATTTCTGACATGCTTATAAAAGCAAACGCTCATCGGCGGGATGCGGAACACGCCGCTGTAGGCGTATTCGCCCTGCGGCTGCTTATCCTTTTCCGCATGAACGGGTGCGGGCTGGAAATCGAAGCCGCCAAACTGTGCATCGTCGGAATTGAGAACCGGCTGATACCATCCGGCCTTCGGCAGCGGCAGCCGGTAGTCCTCCCGCAGCACCGGGCAGAAATTGCACACGGCGATCAG
>CAKUND010000114.1 GCA_934668295.1 uncultured Oscillospiraceae bacterium | reverse complement strand
TCGCAGCCGCGCTGCAGCGCGACATAGTACGCGAACAGCTGCAGCGGCACGACGCCCAGCAGCGGCAGCAGCGGCAGCTCTGTGACCGGGATGGTCAGGATGCCGTCGACGCGGCTGGCGAGCGCTTCGCGGCGGTCCTCCGTCGTAAGCGCGAGGACGCTTGCGCCGCGGGCCTTGACCTCGATAACGTTGCTCATGGCCTTGTCAAACAGCGGGCCATAGGTTCCCAGCGCGATCACGAGCGTGCCCGGCTCGATGAGCGAGATCGTCCCGTGCTTGAGCTCTCCGGAGGCGTAGGCCTCGGAGTGGATGTAGGAGATCTCCTTGAGCTTCAAAGAGCCCTCCATGCCGAGCGCATAGTCCAGATTCCGGCCGATGAAGAACACGGAATCGTGGTTGAAATACTGCGAAGCGTAATACTGGATCTGCTCACGGCTGGACAGGATCTGTTCGACCTGCGCGGGCAGCGCGGCGATGGCCGCGGTCAGACGGGCCGCTTCTTCGGCGCTGATCGTGCTGCGCTGCGCGGCGAGATAGACGGCCAGAAGATCGATCACGGCCATCTGCGTGGAATACGCCTTGGTCGTCGCGACGGCGATCTCGGGCCCGGCCCAGGTGTAAAGCACGTCGTCCGATTCGCGCGCAATGGAGCTGCCGACGACGTTGACAATGGACAGAATCCTCGCGCCGAGGCTCTTTGCCTCGCGCAGTGCGGCCATGGTGTCAAGCGTTTCGCCCGACTGGCTGATGATGATCGCGAGCGTCCGTTCGTTTACGATCGGGCTGCAGTAGCGGAATTCGGAGGCCAGAATGACCTCGACCGGCATGCGCGTCAGCTTTTCGAGATTGTATTTTCCGACCATGCCCACGTGATATGACGACCCGCAGGCAATGATCTTGATGCAGTCGTACCGACTGCTGTCAAGCGTCAGGCCGTCAAAGACGACCGCGCCGTCCTTGATGCGGGGCAAAATCGCCCGGCGCAGGGCCTCGGGCTCCTCCATGATCTCCTTGAGCATGAAATGCTCGTAACCGCCCTTTTCCGCGGCGGAGATCTCCCAGTCGATATGGTGGTGCTCCTTTTCGATGGGCAGCTCCATCGCGTTATAGACCTGCACACCGTCACGGCCCAGAATGGCGACCTCACCGTCGTCCATGTACACGACGTCGCGCGTATGCTTGACGAGCGCCGTCACGTCGGAGGCAATGAAGTTTTCGCCCTCGCCGAAGCCGATGAGCAGCGGCGCGTCCTTGCGCGCGGCGTAGACATGGTCGGGATCGTCCGAGCAGAGGATGCCGAGGGCATACGCGCCCTCGATCCGGTGCAGGACCATGTACAGCGCGTCCGAGACCGTCTCGACCTCCGGCAGTCCCATACAGTATTCCATCAGCTGCGCGACGACCTCCGTGTCGGTCTGTGAGGCGAACTTCACGCCCTTCTGCTGCAAAAATTCGCGGATCTCCAGATAATTCTCGATGATACCGTTATGTACAACGGCGATTTTCCCGTTCTGGGAGACATGCGGATGGGAGTTCGTGTCGTTTGGCTCGCCGTGGGTGGCCCAGCGGGTATGGCCGATGCCGAGCGTGCCGGGCAGAAGTGCGCCGTTTTCCGTCTTTGCGATCAGATTCTGGAGCCGGCCCTTGGCTTTTTCGACCCGCAGAATGCCGCTTTGCTCCACACAGATGCCTGCGGAGTCATAGCCTCGGTATTCCAGACGCGACAGACCCTCCAGCAGAATGGGAGCAGCCTGTTGGGTTCCTACGTATCCTACGATACCACACATATAAACTTGTTCCTCCTGTAAAATCAGCTACAGGACAAACGCGCAGAAATTTGCCTGATCCTCCGTTCAAAGCCCCTTTGTTTTGCGGTCGCCCGCATATTTCTGACTTTGTCACGCGCACGAAGGCCGCGCGGGAACGCATCCGCCGAATCTTCGATCGCGTTCCTCCTCGTTATCCTGCCGGGCTCCGGCAGGCACATGGCGCTTATGATGGCGATGAGCCATGCTCCTCCTTTCTGGTTCTGCGGCTTGCTCCTATTATATTCGATGTGCAGTAAAAAAGCTACTGTTATTTGCGCGGGGCCTCTGCAGGCGCTTGCATTCCCGGGGGATCTGGACTATACTGGAAAGAGAAAACAAAAGAAAAGGAGCGAGACATGATGAAAACAAGACGAATGGCAGCCCTGCTGCTGGCCGCTGCGCTGCTGCTCGGATGCGCCCTGCCGGCGCTGGCCGTGGGAGAGCAGATCCACAGCTATGAGCCCGTCCGCACCGGCGACGCCCGCGTGGACCATCTTGCGGACGAGCTTTTAAAGCAGATCCCGACCGACGGAAAGACCGACGCGCAGAAGATTCAGGCCGTCTACGACTGGATCATCCAGCACTGCGCCCGCGACAACTGGGACGGGAAAACGTGGTTCGACGAGACGCAGGCGGCCTCCGCGGCTGACGCGCTGGAGCGGGATCCGGACTATCAGGCGCAGATCCTGCGCCCGGAATTCAAGGCCGAGCGCACGCCCGGCGATCTGCCCGGCATGTATATCTATGACTGCGATTCCAACGTCTATATCGCCGCGTTTGCCTACGACATGATGCTCAAGCGCTGCGGCAACTGCGCGCACTTTGCCGCGCTTTTGACCGTGCTTCTGACGCGTCTTGGCTATGACTGCCGCCTCATTGACGGCGTTTTCGTCAACAATGACGGCAGCACCTATGAGCACAAGTGGAATTACGTGCTCGTGGATGGGCAGTATTACTGGCTGGATGTACGAATGGATCATGCGGGCTATACGCGCACCGGCTCGATCAGCCATACGTATTTTCTCAAAAGCGACACTGCCGCCTGGGCCCGGTCACACCAGTGGGAGCAGAGCTACAGCGAATGGCTGACGCAAAACGCGGATTCCATCGCGCGCATGACCGTCAAAACAGCGCCGTGGACGAAGGCATCCCAGTGGGCGGAGCCGTATCTGAAGCAGGCGGAGGAGCAGGGACTCATATCCGTGTGTATCTACGGCACGGATATGACGCAGAGCATGACGCGCTTTGAATTTGCCTCGACCGTCATGCGCATTTATGAGGCCGCGGGCGGCACACCGGTCGCGATCACGGCCCGCTTCTCCGACACCAGCGACGCGGATATCCGGAGCGCCGCGACGCTCGGCATTGTGAACGGCACTGGAAACGGGAGCTTTTCGCCGCGCGGCCTTCTCACGCGGGAGCAGGCCGTGACCATGCTCGCAAGAGCCTATGCCCTGTTCCGGGATGTCCCGGAGGACGGCGCGGAGCTGCCCTATTCCGACGCCGCGCAGATCGCGGACTACGCGCGGCAGCCCGTCACGCTTCTGACCGGCCTCGGCATCCTGAGCGGCTCCGGCGACGGCATGCTGCACCCGAAGTCCAATCTGACGCGCGAGCAGGCGATCAAGCTGGCCGTCGAGCTGCTGGCAAAGCTGACCAAATAGACCATGCTGAAAAGGCTCCCCGGTTTAAGGGGAGCCTTTTGCAGGAATGCGCAGTCTTTATTTTCCCAGCGTCTGTCCGGCGCGGCGGCTGTAGAGCTTGGCGAGGCCGCCCTCGCTCGTTTCGCGGAAGGCGCGGTTCATGCTGATGCCGGTCTCGTACATCGTGCGCACGACCATGTCGAACGAGATCGTTCTCGTGCCGACCAGCATGTGCGCCAGGTTTGCCGAGTCGATGGCGCGCTTGGCGGCGACGGCATTGCGCTCGATGCAGGGGATCTGCACAAGACCGCAGATGGGGTCGCACGTCAGGCCCAGGTGGTGCTCCATGGCGATCTCGGCGGCATACTCGATCTGCTCGATGGGGAATTCCATCAGCTCGCACATCGCGGCCGCCGCCATGGAACAGGCCGAGCCGATCTCCGCCTGACAGCCGCATTCCGCGCCGGAGATGGACGCGTTGCGGCGGATCAGATTGCCGATGATGCCCGCCACGCCCAGCGCGTGCGCCATGCGCAGGTCGGAATAGTGGTATTTGCCCTGTAAGTACATGAGAACAGCCGGGACCACGCCGCAGCTGCCGCAGGTCGGCGCGGTGACGATGGTGCCGTTGGCGGCGTTCTGCTCCGCGGCGGCAAAGGCGTAGGCGCACACCAGCTGCAGCTCGCGCACCTGCGGGATCTCCTGTGCGTGCTGCCGCTCGTAGAGATAGCGCGCCTTGCGCTGCACGTTCAGGCCGCCCGGCAGGATGCCGGTCGCCTCCAGCCCATCCTCGACCTCGGCGCGCATGGTGCGCCAGATGGTCTGCAGAAAGTCCCAGATCTCCGGCCCCTCGTTCAGCTCGACGTATTCGCGCAGCGAGATATACCGCCAGCGGCAGTACTGCGCGATCTCGGCAAACGAATTTTCGGGGTACACATCGTCCGGCTCCGCCGCCTCGCGGCCCTCGATCACGATATCGCCGCCGCCGATGGATTCCACGCGCATGGACGCGAGCTTCTCCTCGCCCTTGTAGGCGGCAAAATCGAGCGTGTTCGGGTGACGCAGATCGCCGGGATCCTTCTGCGAGAAGATGATCTCCGTAGGGGTGGGCGCGAGGACTTCGCTCAGCACCCGGTCGGTGCCGTGGCCGACGCCGGTCAGAGCCAGAGAGCCGTAAAGCGTGACCTCATAGCGCTCTGCATCGGGGTGTTCCTGCTTGAAGATGCGGGCTGCACGTTCCGGCCCCATGGTGTGGGAGCTGGACGGGCCCTTGCCGACTTTATAAAGATCACGAATGGATTTCATGAGAATCTGCCTCCGGTATTATCGTTTCACCACATGATACCAGAGAACGCATCAAATTACAACCTTATTTCCGGGACGCCGCGTACTTTATTCGGCGCCGCCGCGGGATGTCTGGTTCCGGCTCCGCCGGGCCAGCGCTTCGAGCGACAGCTCGCCCGCAAGCTTAAAGAGCGCGTCGCGCAGCACCTGCTCCATGGGAAGACCGGCTGCGCGGGCGACGGACGCGTAAAATTCCTCCGTCGCCGGATCGAGCGGGATACAATAGATCATGGCATACGAACCTCCAATATTGCCTGCGTTCAGGTATCTCATCTTATGTACAGACGCTTGACAAGTGTGATAAAATAAATCCATTGACTGAAAAGTATTTCCGAAAGGATGAATTGATATGGCGAAAGAAAAGAAAGTCGAGCAGATCACCGATATGGAGGTCGATTTTGCCCAGTGGTACACCGACATCTGCCGCAAGGCGGAGCTGGTCGAGTACGCGTCCGTCAAGGGCTTTACGATCCTGCGGCCCTACGGCTATGCGATCTGGGAAAACATCCAGCGCATCATGGACGCGGAGTTCAAAAAGACCGGCCATGAAAACGTCGCGATGCCGGTCCTGATCCCCGAGAGCCTGCTGAAAAAAGAGGGCGAGCTTGTAAACGGCTTCGCGCCCGAGGTCGCTTGGGTCACGATGGGCGGCAGCGAAAAGCTCGAGGAGCGTCTGGCCTTCCGTCCGACGTCCGAGACGATGTTCTGCGACCACTGGTCGCGCGTGCTGCAGACCTACCG
>CAKUND010000113.1 GCA_934668295.1 uncultured Oscillospiraceae bacterium | reverse complement strand
CCGGCGTCCTTGATCTGCCGGACGATCTCAGAGATATTGCAGATATCGCCGTAAAGCACGAATACGGTCTGGATATCGGTGCGCAGGCACTGCGCCAGCCCCTCGTCGTCGCGCACAGCGGCAATGATGGGGTTGCGCTGCAGGGCCTCATAAAGTCGTTGTTCCAAATGAATTCCGCCTCTCTCCAAATTCTGGCTCTTTCCAGATGCAAAAAAGAGCACAGCAAACACGCGGCACGATTCGTCCGCTTGTCCCCATGCTCAACACTCCGGGCGTTTTTTCGGTTGTTAGTGTTTCTTTACATTTGACAGTGTAGCACAACTGTCAAAAGAAATCAAGAAAAAGGATATGGATTTGTTAAAATTGTCGGTTTCCACAAAAAACTGCATACCAGACTATTCATCCTGCAGAGTATCGCTCCGCAGGATGCGGAACCGCACGCACCAAAATGCCTTCCCCGCTGGGTGGTTACGTATCTGCATCGGCCGCACAGACGCTTTTATATAAGCTGTGCCTTACAAAATAGAAAATAATATTTTTATATAATTTTTTATATTTCCCGCTTGACAACAGCCGGAGTCAGTTATATAATTTTTTATACAGAAATAAAAAATTATATAACACGAGAGGGGGACTGAAATGAGGCCGATTTTTCTTCCATATGTTTCGGTCGCCGACATGCTGACGCAGACGTTCGGACCGGACTGCGAGGTCGTCCTGCACGATCTGAGTGACCCGGAGCATTCCGTCGTGTACGTGTCCAACGGCGCCGTGACCGGGCGCAGGCCCGGCGACAGCTTTGACCAGCTCGTGCGGCAGGTGATCCTGTCAGACGGGCGGCAGGGCGATTATGCGGCCAATTATTACTTCACAGCCCCGAACGGAAAGCGGATCCGTTCCTCCACCGTGCTGATCCGGGACGCGGACGGACGGCTGGAGGGCGCGATGTGCGTCAACCTCGACACCACGCGCCTGACGCAGCAGATCGCCTATCTGCAGTCGTTTCTCCCGGACAGGCCCGAGCCGAAGCAGCCGCCGCAGAACGAGCACATCTCCGTCATGATCGAAAACCTGATGGACAACATTCTGAGCGGCTGCGACGTGCAGAGCCTTTCCCGCGAGGCGCGGATCGCGAAGGTGCGGTTCATGGACGAAAAGGGCGTTTTTCTCATGAAGGGCAGCATCGAAAAGGCAGCGGAAAAGCTGGGCGTCAACAAGGTGACGATTTACAGCTATCTGGACGAGGCAAGGGGGAAACGCGGATGAAGGCGCTCCCGCCCGAAATCGAAGCAGCTGCAGAACTGCATGAATCAATAAGGAGGAGTCGTTATGGAATTCATCTGCACAAAATGCGGCCGGAAAGAGGCTGTGACAACGCGCGCAGCCCACTGTGCCTGCGGCGGACTTTGGAGCCTTGCATTTGAGCCGCCGAAATTTGATCTTGCGGAAGTCTACCGGAACGAATGGAGCCTGTTCCGCTACCGGCGCTTTCTGGCGCTGGACGACGAGAGCTGGCGCAGCGTCAGCATGGGCGAGGGCATGACGCCCGTCGTCCGGCTGGATGAGGATGTGCTGCTCAAGATGGATTATTTCATGCCGACGCTGTCCTTCAAGGATCGCGGAGCTGCCGCGCTGATCGCGCATTGCAGGTCCATCGGCGTGCAGCAGGTCGTGCAGGATTCCAGCGGCAACGCGGGCAACGCCGTCGCCGCCTACTGCGCCCGGGCCGGGATCGGCTGCGAGATCTTCGTGCCCGAGGGGACGAGCCCCAAGAAGATCGACATGATCCGCGCCCACGGCGCTGTGTGCACCGTCGTGCCCGGAACACGCGACCACTGCGCGGACGTCTGCCGCGAAAAGGTCGAGCGGGAGGGCGTTTACTATGCGAACCACGTTTATAACCCGTTCTTCTACGAGGGCACAAAAACCTATATCTACGAGGTCTTTGAGCAGCTGGGCCGGATCCCGGCCAATCTGGTGATCCCGGTCGGCAACGGCACGCTTTTCCTCGGTGCGATGTACGCGCTGGAGCATCTTCTGAGCAGCGGCGCGATCGACCGCTTCCCGCAGATCATCGCCTTGCAGAGCCAGAACTGCGACCCGCTGCTGCGCGCGGCGGAGCACGGAGACCCGGAGCCCCGGAGCCCGAAGCCGTCGTGCCCACGCCGACCATCGCCGAGGGCATCGCCATCGGCAAGCCCATGCGCGGCGCGGAGATCCTTGCGCTTGCGCAAAAGCACGGCGTCCGCTTCGTTCATGCGCCTGAGGACAAAATTCTGAGCGCCCGCGCGGCACTTGCGAAGCAGGGCGTCTACTGCGAGCACACCACTGCGGCAAACTACGCGGCCTATCTCGAATACTGCCATCTCTATGGCAAAACGCCTGACACCCTCATCACCATGTGCGGCGCCGGCCTGAAATCCGACCACTGAAGCGAAAGAACGTCCCCTGCCGGCAGCACGGCAGGGGACATTTTGTTACAGGTCTGTTTCCGGCTCCGGCAGGTCGACGGTGATCGGCGTGTGATGGACGGCGGGCAGGAATTTTGTCAGGATGTCCTGCGTGGAGACGGCCAGCGTCGAGGTATTGATGCACGGGTGGCAGCCGATGCGGACGGACTCGGCGATGGGCCGGTCAAGCACGAGCTGAACGGCGTTTTCCGTGTCGTTCATCAGGCCGAGCACGCTCACAGAGCCGGGCGTGATGTCGAGATATTTCTCCATATCCGCCGGGTCTGCGAACGAAAGCCGCGCCACGCCCAGCTGTTTGGAAAGATCCTTCGTTTTGAACACCTTTTCTCCCTCCAGCATCAGCAGATAAAACTGCGTCTTCTGCCGGTTGCAGAGGAATAGATTTTTACAGATCCTCTCGCCAAGCACCTGCTCGACGGCCTCGCAGGCTTCGATCGTGTCCGCGTGCTCGTGGTCGACGCGCGCATAGGGGATCTGCAGCTTGTCCAGCAGCGCATAGCAGCGCTGCTCCTTTTCCAGCCGTTCCGGGACATTATCCGGGCGGCCCTCATACCGTACAGGGTCGATATACATGCTCACTCAGCCGTTGCGGATATAGAGCTCCGCGGCCTGCACCTCTTTCTCGTAGGGATTTAAGTACCGGTTCACAATGTCCGCGACGCCTCCCGCGTCGAGCACATAATACGAACCGCTTGTGAAATTCGCGGCATAGCCGGGCAGCGTCGCCGAAGCGATCTCGCTGCGTCCGCAGAGCAGGAAGCTCTCTGCCAGCCACAGAAGATTGGCCTTCGTCAGATTGGTGTTCGTGTGCTCCAGCACCAGCTTCACGGCCTTCGACAGATGCAGCATCCCCTTCGGCGACACCCATTGCCGCAGCGCGGCCGAGACGAGCGCGCGCTGCACCTCGATGCGCCCGAGATCCGCCGTCGCATACCCGGAGCGGAAGCGCGCGACCTGCATGGCCTGATTGCCGTTCAGACGCTGCTTCCCGGCCTGCAGATCGATATTCAGGCCCTGCGTGGGATCGGAGTAGTGCATGTCGACCGGCACGTCGAACGTGATGCCGCCCATCAGGTCGACCAGCTGCTCAAAGACGCTCAGATCGACCACGGCGTACCCGTCCGGCTCAAAGCCGATGATCTCCGACACACGCAGCATCAGCTCCTGCATGCCGGACTCGCCGCCCCCGGCCCAGCCGTAAGCGGAGTTGATCTTCGGAACGGAATATTCACAGTAGACCAGCGTGTCGCGCGGGATGGAGACAAGATGAATGGTCTTGTCCGCGCGGTTCACGTTTAAGAGCATCATGGAGTCCGTGCGGTAGCCGCCCTCGTCCGTGCCCGCGAGAAGGATCGTCGTGCTGCCTTTTTTGCGGGCGGAAAGCGCGGCCTCGCTCTGCGGCGCGCGGGCGAGCAGAAAGTGGAATGCCGCCGCGCCGATCACCAGCAGCAGGATAAGCACCAGCGCGATGCGCAGTCCATGCCGGCGCTTCGGCGTTTCCGGCTTTCCGCGCCGGCGCTTTTCCGGCTGCGCAAGCTTTTCCTCCTGCTCGGCGCGCGCGCTGCGCTCATCGTCGCTCAGCCCCTGCGAGTAGAGCCATTCGGCGTATTCCGCCGTGCTCCTGTGCGCGCCCGCGTGCTTTTTTGCGGCTTTTTTCTGCTTCATGTGCGCGGCACGCTCCTGTTCGAATGCCTGCTGACGCTCGACCCGCGCAAGCCGCTCCCGCTCTTTGGCGCGGTCGTATTCCGCGCGCCGTGCGCGCTGGTACGCGGGCTTGGACTGCTCGTAATACGTCAGCGGAGCCTCTGGCTCCTGCTGCTCCTCCGGGCCGTAGAATTTGCCGTAGTCGATGTGCACATCCTCCGCGTTCAGCGGCTCTGTGCCGTCCGGCTCCGGCGCCTCCCCGGCGGGGGACTGCTCCGCGGTCCCGTCGTCCGTTTCGCCGAGCAGGCTTTTTACATCCTGCAGCAGCGCGTCGACGTCTTCTGCGTCCGGCGTTTTTGGTTCGGCTTCCTGTCCGGGCTGCATTGAATACTTGTCTTCCATACTATGTTCTCCTTCCATTTTCCGCGCAGCCGGGCCGGCCGGTGGAAAGAAAGTCCCATAAATATTGTATCATTGTAACATAAATTCACCAAAAAGTAAATACTGTGCGGATTTCCCGCATTGCAATCGCGCCCGTTTAGTGGTAGACTGTTTTACAAAAGAAAAGTCTGCGTAGGGGCGGACGACTCTGTCCGCCCGCAGAATGCGCCGGTTTTGCGAAAAGCTGGGGCGCATACGTATGCACCTGCCTGTTTTGATGTAGGGGCCGATGCCTACATCGGCCCATTGGGAAGCTGCAAATTCGCCGCAGATTATCGTAAAAACGGTGCACACTGCGCGGGCCGATGTGTACCGGCAAGCGGCAGACCCACATCCGTAACGCTCCTTCGTCGCGAACGGCTGTGACCGGCATCGGCCCCTACAGTCAAATGCGCGGCTGCATCTGAATTTGCCGAAGATTTCTGTAGAACAGCTGCTTCCAACGGGCGGACAGAGACGTCCGCCCCTACAGAGCAGGCGCATATCGATTTGCAATTGATGATTCCGACACGTTGCCTGAAGGAGGGCGTATGAATAGAAACTGGGATGCTGCGTTTGCTGCCTGCAAAAGCTATGAGGAAGCGGAGGTCTCCGCTGCGCTGCAGACTGCCGTCGATGCGGCGGGCGGTCTGGACTGGGTCACGCCCGGCATGCGCGTGGCGCTGAAGCTCAACCTTGTCTCCGCCATGAAGCCGGAGCAGGCCGCGACGGTCCATCCGGCCGTCGTCTGCGCGCTTGTAAACATGCTGACGGCGCGCGGCGCGCATGTCGTCCTCGGCGACAGCCCCGGCGGGCTGTATACGAACGCGCATCTGCAGCGCGTTTACGACGTGACCGGCCTTCGCGCCGCCGAAGCGCTCGGCGCGGAGCTTAACGCGGATTTTTCCGTCTGCGCTGTCTCGTATCCGGAAGCGGTGCAGGCCAGAAGCTTCACCATGACCGCTTATTTACAGCAGGCCGACGCGGTCATCGATGTCTGCAAGCTCAAAACGCACGGCATGATGGGCATGACGAACGCCGTCAAAAACTTTTTCGGCGTCATCCCCGGCAC
>CAKUND010000112.1 GCA_934668295.1 uncultured Oscillospiraceae bacterium | reverse complement strand
ATCCCCTCCTTCAAAAGCGCGTCCCGCAGTCCCGCGCGCAGACGGAACAGCCGGGATTTGACCGTGTTTTCCGTCAGGCCGAACAGGCCGGATAAGCGCCGGACGGAGTCGCCGTAATAATACCGGCGGAGAAACAGCTGCCGGTTCTCGCGCGTCTGCGATTGCAGGAATACCTCGATCGTCAGTGTGACGGCCTGCGCATCCAGCCGCGCCTCGGGTCGTTCACCGCCTGGCAGACAGTCGGCCAGCTCGGATAAAAGCAGCTCCGTCTGCCCGCCGCCGCGCTTCTGCGTGCGGGCCGCCTCCCAGCGCGTAAAGGACAGATTGCGCGTGATGCGGCCCAGAAACGCCCGCAGGCAGCCGGGCCGCGTGGGCGGAATGGCGTTCCAGGTATGCAGCCACGTGTCGCTGACGCACTCCTCCGTGTCCTCATGGCTGTGCAGGATGTTGAAGGCAATGGAGCGGCAGTAGCCGCCGTATTTCCTCCCTGTCTCGGCAATGGCCCGCTCCTCGCGGGCGAAGTACAGATCAATGATCGTTTCGTCTTCCATATCGAATCCTCCTCTGTCTGTCAAGACCGGATTTTTTCGCGTTGGTTGCAGGAATTTGGGTTGATTTTTTTTGCGTTCCGTGCTATGCTCACCATGCAATTTGCATGAGATCGTTCATCTGGAACGGGAGGAAAGAGAAAAATGCAAGAACAGCTGCAAAATCCTGCATTTTCAAAGCAGGAGCTTCTGCACTGCGCGGGCATTGTCGGCGCAGGGCTGCTGTATTCGCTGGGGATCAACCTGTTTGTCGTCCCGGCAGGGCTGTATACGGGCGGGATCATGGGCTTCGCACAGCTGCTGCGTACGTTTTTTCTGCTTCTGACGGGGCTGGAGCTGAAGATCGATATTGCGGGTATCATCAACTATGCAATCAACCTTCCGATTTTATTCATCGCGTGGAAACGGCTCGACCGCCGCGTGGTCTTCAAGACGCTGCTGTCCGTCACGACAACAACGGTTTTTCTGTCCCTTGTCCCGCGCACGGGCATTCTGCACGACGACAAGCTTGCCGAATGCCTCATCGGCGGCATTCTCTGCGGCTGCGGCATCGGCATTACGCTCTGGATGGGCGGTACGTCGGGCGGCATGGACGTGATCGGCATGATGCTGCTGAAAAAGGGCTCGCATACCTCCATCGGCCACGTGAACCTCATCTGGAATCTGGTGCTCTACGCGATCTGCGCAGCCGCGTTCAGCCTGTCCACGGCGATCTATTCGGTTTTGTTCTCGTTCATCTCCACGACGGCGATGGATAAGCTGCACATGCAGAACATCAATGTCGAGGTCACGGTCGTGACAAAGATCCTGAGCCCGGAGATGGAGCGGGAGATCCTTGTCGACCTGCACCGCGGCATCACGCGCTACGAGGGTATCGGCGAGTATACCGGCGAGCCGGTCCACATCTTCTATATCCTCGTCACGAAATACGAGATCAGCCGCCTGCGCGCCATCGTCCGCAAGCATGATCCCCACGCCTTCATCGTCGCCAAGGACGGCGCGGTCGTTTACGGGAATTATAAGAGGAAGCTGTAAGCGCCCGCCGCTGCAGGGTTTCTGCAAATTTTTAATATGCTTCACAAAAAACCGGGCCTCTGCGGCCCGGTTTTTCTGGTTACAGCACACGCTCGACCGCGTGGTACAGGCTGCGGATGGCGAGCGCGTAGTCCGTCTCCTTGACGGCGATGATGATGTTCAGCTCGCTCGAGCCCTGGTCGATCATGCGGATGTTGATGTTCGCGTCGGCGATCACGCGGAAGATGCGTGCAGCGGTGCCCTTGGCGTAGATCATGCCCTGGCCGACGACGGCGATGAGCGCCAGCCCGTCCTCCACGCTCACATGGTCGGGCTGCAGCCGCTCCTGGATCTGCTGCAGGATCTCCTCGCGCGCAGGCGCCAGCGCCTCGGTCGAGACGAGGATGGAGACGGTGTCGATGCCGGACGGGCAGTGCTCAAAGGAAATGCCGTGCTCGGCGAAGATCTGCAGCAGCTTCGCCACAAAGCCGACCTCTCCGTTCATCATGGACTTTTCCACATACACGCTGCTGAAGCCCTTGTGGCCTGCGATGCCGGTCACGACGCGCTTGTGTGCGTTGGACGGAAGCGAGGGAACGATGAACGTGCCGGGGTCGGACGGGCGGTTGGTGTTGCGGATATTGATGGGGATGTTTGCCCGGCGGACAGGGAAGACGGCGTCCTCGTGCAGAACGGACGCGCCCATGTAGGAAAGCTCGCGCAGCTCGCGGTAGGTGATGTAGTCGATCACGTGCGGGTGCTCGATGATGCGCGGGTCAGCGGACAGAACACCGGAAACGTCTGTCCAGTTTTCA
The DNA here is from genome assembly GCA_934668295.1 of uncultured Oscillospiraceae bacterium. Classification (GTDB taxonomy): domain Bacteria; phylum Bacillota; class Clostridia; order Oscillospirales; family Oscillospiraceae; genus CAG-170. Next base: position 3,424 of record CAKUND010000112.1, on the reverse strand, counting down.
TACAGTCCTGCGTCAACGGCCCGGGCCACGACAGAGCCCGTCACATCCGATCCGCCGCGCGTGAAGGTGTGGATCGTCCCGTCGGGCCTGGCTCCGTAGAAGCCGGGGATCACGGCGCGCTCAATACTTACGAGTGCGTGGCCAATGGCGGTATTCGTTGCCTCCGAATCGAACGTGCCGTCTGCGCGGAACAGGACCATCTGTGCCGCGTCGACAAAGCGGAAGCCGAGATACGCGGCCAGTAATTTAGAATTGAGATATTCGCCCCGGCTGGCCATATAGTCGCGCTGCGGTTCCCGGCGCAGATGCGCCTCGATGGCGGCAAAGTCCGGCTCCAGATTGGCACCCAGGTGCAGCGCGTCGATAATATCGGCAAAGCGCTGCCGGATCTCGGCGAGCACGGGCGCGAACTCCTGCCCGCTGCAGGCGGCGTCATAGCAGCGGTAAAGAAGATCGGTGACCTTCGTATCGCCGTCAAAGCGTTTGCCCGGCGCGGAGGCGACGACATAGCGGCGCTCCGGGTTTTCCCGGATGATCGCCGCGACCTTTTCAAACTGTGCGGCGGTCGCCAGCGAGCTGCCGCCGAATTTCACAACAATGGGATTCATGGAAAGCTCCTTTCAATGGAGGTACTTGCATTATTTTCGCACAAAGGCCCTGCCGCGTCAACCGTCTTTTCGCGGAAAACTGCTTTTTCGGCAAAAAATCTGCGCACGAGAGAAAAACATCTGTCTTTTTGGCAAGAACGCACAAAGCCGCCGGGCAAACGCCCGGCGGCACACGATACTGTCAGCTTTGCAAAAGCGTTGGTAGGGGCGGGGCTCTGCTCCGCCCGATGGGCAGGTGCAAATCTGCACAGCACTCTGTAGGGGCCGACGACTCTGTCGGCCCGATAAATATTGCGGATTCGCCGCAGATTTCAGAAAAAGCGCTGCTTTCTGCGGGCGGACAGAGTCGTCCGCCCCTACAATGGAATGGGCAGGCGATTATCGTTTTTCACGCTGCGGCGGCTCTACGCCCCAGTTGGGCAGCGGCTGGCGCTGCATGGCGCCGAAGATCTTGCTTTTGAGGTCGGGATACTGCGCCTGCAGCGAGACGATCAGCTCCTTGACCTCCTGCCGCTTGGTGTGCTTGTCGGCGGGACAGACGTTGTGGACGACGGGAAGCTCGTATTTCTCCGCAAAATGCGTGATGGCCTGTTCGCCAATATAGAGCATGGGCCGGATCTGCGTGATGCCGGTGCGGCTGAGATAGGTCACAGGCTCGAAGCAGCCGATGCGGCCTTCATACAGAAGACTCATGAGGAACGTCTCGACCGCGTCGTCAAAGTGATGCCCAAGCGCGATCTTGTTGCAGCCCAGCTCCAGCAGCACGTCGTTCAGCGCGCCGCGGCGCATTTTTGCACACATCGAGCAGGGGTTCTTCTCGTGCCGGTAATCGAAGATGATCGGGCCGATCTCCGTCTTCTTGATCTGATACGGTACGTCCAGCTTTGCGCACAGCTCCGCCACCGGGGAAAAGTCCATGCCCGGCAGGCCCATGTCGATGGTCACGGCCTGCAGATCGTAGGGAACGGGATAATACCGGCGCAGCGCGGCCAGCAGGTATAAAAGCGACAGCGAATCCTTGCCGCCGGACACGCCGACGGCGATCTTATCGCCCGCGCAGATCATGTTGTAATCCTCCGCACAGCGGCGGATGCGGCCCATCAGATTCTGCATGCGAATTCCTCCAAATTCTATTGTATTTGCGTTTTGAGTATTTGCAAGCATTTTGAAGCATTTACGAGCATTTCGAAGCTCTCATTATAAACCGTTGAAAATCCGGAAAAACATGCTTGACACAGGTTTTGCCTTGTGATATAAAGAATAAGCGCGTTTTCCAGAGCTATTGTATATGCGCGCACCAAACTTGTCAAAACTTTTTATCATAAAAGAAAACCAAGCGTTTTCAAACGGAGGAACAAACATGACCACTATGGCTAAGAAAGAGACCGTCCAGAGAAACTGGTACGTTCTCGACGCAGCGGGCAAGCCCCTGGGCCGCACCGCCGTCACCGCTGCCAAGCTGCTGCGCGGCAAGCACAAGGTTGACTTCACCCCGAACGTGGACTGCGGCGATTTCGTCATCATCGTGAATGTTGACAAGGCCGTCCTCACCGGCAAGAAGCTCGACAACAAGCACTACTATCATCACACCGGCTGGATCGGCAACCTGAAGGACGTCAAGTACCGCACCCTCATGGCTGAGCGTCCCGAGTTCGCCATGGAGCTGGCTGTCAAGGGCATGCTGCCCAAGAACAGCATCGGCCGCGCTGCGCTCACCCGCCTGAAGCTCTACAAGGGCGCCGAGCACAAGAACGCCGCACAGAAGCCTGAAGCATGGACTTTGGACTAATCAGGAGGTAACAGACTATGTACGAGAGCAAGAGACAGTATCAGTACGGCACTGGCCGTCGTAAGTCCTCCGTCGCCCGTGTCCGCGTCTATCAGGGCGGCACCGGCTCCATCACCATCAACGGCCGCGATATCGATGATTATTTCGGCCTGGATACCCTGAAGATGGTCGTCCGTCAGCCTCTGGCTGCGACCGATCTGGTCGGCAAGGTCGACATCGTCTGCACCGTCGAGGGCGGCGGCGTTTCCGGTCAGGCCGGCGCCATCCGTCATGGCGTTGCCCGCGCTCTGCTGAGCGTCAACCCCGAGTTCCGTGCCACGCTGAAAGCCGCTGGCTTCCTGACCCGTGACCCGAGAATGAAGGAAAGAAAGAAGTACGGCTTGAAGGCAGCTCGCCGCGCGCCGCAGTTCTCCAAGCGCTGAGTTTTTCTTATCTGCTTTTTCAAAGGCTCCTGCTCCGGCAGGGGCCTTTGTTTTTCCTCTGCGGTATAGCCGCTTGTGAACGCTTTATGAATTTTGCAAAAACCTCTTGCAAACGAGGAAAAGTGTGCTAGAATACAGTTAGCACTCATTGATAAAGAGTGCTAATTCACAAAGGACGTGACAAGTATGGCAAAGAAACAGTTCAAAGCGGAATCCAAGCGTTTGCTGGATCTCATGATAAACTCCATTTACACGCATCAGGAAATTTTCCTGCGTGAAATCATTTCCAATGCCTCCGACGCTATCGACAAGCTGGCCTATCAGGCGCTGACCGATGAGAACGTCGGCCTCAGCCGCAGCGATTTTGCGATCGAGCTCAAGCCCGACGAGACCGCGCGCACGCTGACCGTCAGCGATAACGGCGTCGGCATGGACAAGGACGAGATGGAAAATAACCTCGGTACGATCTGCCGCTCCGGCAGTCTGCAGTTCAAGCAGGCGCTGGACAAGGAGAAGGCTGCCGACACGGATATCATCGGCCAGTTCGGCGTGGGCTTCTATTCGGCATTCATGGTCGCGGACAAGGTGACCGTCATTTCGAAGAA
>CAKUND010000111.1 GCA_934668295.1 uncultured Oscillospiraceae bacterium | reverse complement strand
GCGATACCTCGCACCTTCTGATCGGCGGAGAACCAGTATCCTATTACGCATCCTACGCAGAGCCGTTTCAGGGCTGATACAGCACGCAGGCGGCTTCCCGCTTTAAAGGGAAGCCGCCTGCGTGCGCAAACGGGAAACGGCTGCGAAAAGTGTCTGCAATTGGTAGGGAGCAGAGCCCCGCCATTACCAACGTTATTTGAGCGTTTGACGATCTCTGCGTGAACCAGATCGGCTTTCGCCTTAAGTTGATGACAGTATCTTAAAAGGGGGCGGCTATTTTACGTTCCGTTCAGCGCCTTCAGGATCACCATCCAAGCCCGTGTGAGCCGCTCAGCGCTCCAGGCGGCGTTGGCAGGACTGGTCGAGGGGAGCTTGACAGCCTCCCGGCCCGTGCGCGTTAGCTGGCAGCGGCAGTAGAGCTGATAGGAGGCCGTGCCGTTGCAGAAGATCTGCCGGATGGGCGCGGTCTGTAAAATCGGCGTGAGGTCGGTCGGAACGGCCTCGCGGATGGAGCTGTCGCTTGAACCGGTTATTTCGCAGCTTGCGATGGCGTCCCAGAGTGCAATGTGGTGCGCGTGCAGCATCTGCTGCTTTTCCTCGATCGTGTGCGGGCAATCACAGCCCAGCACGGCCGAGACGACGCGCCAGAAGCGGTTCTGCGGGTGTCCGTAAAAGAACATGGCCTCGCGCGATTTGACCGAGGGGAACGAGCCCAGAATCAAGATCCGGGACTCTGCGTCGTACAGCGGCGGAAACGGATGGGAAAGCCTGTCCATCACAGCGCCGCGATCAGCGCGTCGACCGCCTCCGGCTTTGTCGCCCAAGAGCAGACGAATCGCGCGGCCTCATGGTCTTCATCCACACGCCCGTTCAGCTCGAACGCGAAGTCCTGCCGCAGCCGCTCGATCTGTGCGTGGGAAAGGACAAGGAAGACCTGATTCGTGGGCGAGGCGGCGTAGAGCGTGTAGCCCTTTTCCAAAGCCGCCGTCTGGATTCGCTGCGCCTGCGTGACGGCGTGCCGCGCCATGGACAGCCAGAGGTCATTTTCAAAATACGCCTTGAACTGCGTGCCGAACAAGAAGCCCTTGGCGAACATACCGCCGCGCTGCTTGATCATATTGCGGAAATGCGGCTTGAGGCTGTTGTTCGTGATGACAAGCGCCTCGCCGAACAGCAGGCCGTTTTTCGTGCCGCCGATATAAAAGACATCGCAGTACTTTGCAAGATCCGCCGGAGCCAGATCGTTTCCCTCCGCGACCAGTGCGGCGGGCAGACGCGCGCCGTCCAGGAACAGATACAGCCCATACTCCCGGCAGACGTCGTGCAGCGCGGAAAGCTCCGCTTTTGTATAGATCGTGCCGAGCTCCGTCGCGTCGGAGATATAGACCATGCGCGGCAGAACCATATGCTCGTCCTGTCCGTCGCAGTGGCGGCGCAGAAGCTCGCGCACGAGCGCCGGCGTCAGCTTGCCGCCGGGGGCTTCGATGGCGCAGACCTTGTGTCCGGAGGCCTCGATCGCGCCCGTCTCATGGACGTTGATATGGCCGGTATCGGCGGCGATCACGCCCTCCCACGGGCGAAGCGCCGCGGCAATGACCGTCGTATTGGCGATCGTGCCGCCGACCATAAAGTGCACGTCTGCCTGCGGGCAGGAAAAGCGCGCGCGGACGATGCCGCGCGCCTCCGCGCAGAAATCGTCCATGCTGTAGCCGCAGGTCGTGACGAGGTTGTTTTGTTCAAGCGCGGCGAGCACCTGCGGGTGCGCGCCCTCGGAATAATCGTTGCGGAAAGAGATCATCGGAAAAGCCCGTCCTTATTTCAGATTCTATCCTGATTGTAGGGCCTTTTGGTGCAAAAGTCAACGAACTGCCTGCGTTTTTTTGTCACACTCCGGCAGGCGCAGCAGCGCCCGCAGGCTCGGCGGCAGGCAGTGCTCCGCTGTTCCGCTGAGACAGGCCGTCAGCACAAATACACCGGAAAAGATCGCCGCGCGCAGCCCCAGCGCAGCCCAGGCCTCTCCCGTCTCCGGCAGCAGCTGCGCCGCAAGCGCGCCTGCTGCGGCGCAGCCGGAGATGCCAAGCGCTGTGCCCAGCCGAAACGGGCAGCCGGTGACGGTCAGCAGCCGCCGCAGGCTCAGCGCAAAGTTCAGCAGATGCGTCGCGGCGAACGCAAAAATATAGCCTCCCAGCCCCCAGCGCGGCAGGAGCAGCACGAGCAGCACCGCGTCCAGCGCAGACGTGAGCGTGTTGTAGCGCACATTCGCGACCTGTTCGGAAAGGCCCTTCAGCATGCCGTCCGTCAGCGCGTCCATGTACAGAACCAGCGCCAGCGGCGCAAACACGCGCAAAAGCCGTCCGGCCTGTCCGCTTTGATACAAGATCTCCGTGAGCGGCCCGGCCAGCGCAAACAGCAGTCCCGCCGTAAAGCCCGCGAACAGCAGTCCCGCCCGCAGACACTGTCCGGTCACGGAGGCAAGCCGTTCCCGGCGGCCCTGCGCACGGCAGGCGGCAAGCTCCGGGATCAACAGATCGACCAGCGCGTATAAAAACGCCGACGGCAGCATGAGCGCGGGAAACACCATGCCCGTGACAGTGCCGTACGCCGCCATGGCCCCCTGCCGCGTTGCGCCTGCCCGCGCCAGTCCCCACGGGATCAGAAATTGCTCCAGCGCCCGGAGCGCAGCGCGCAGCAGATCGTTCAGCGCCAGCGGCGCTGCCAGAACGCCCACGCGCCGGGCCATGCCGGGTGCATGCGTCTGCCGGATGCCGCGCCAGCCCTGCCGGTAAAGCGCATAAAGCGCCGCGTCCGCCGCGCAGGACGACAGCAGCTCTCCGCCCAGCAGCGCGAAGCAGGCTCCGGATACGCTCTGCGGCGCGAACCGCAGCAGAAGCAGACTCAACCCCAGCCCCAGAACGCGCTCACCCGCGTCAATGGCAGTCAGCTGCCAGACCTTTCCCACGGCGGTCAGATACCCGCCAAGCACCAGCCCCGCGCAGCCGGCCGGGAGCAGTCCCGCAAGCAGGCGCAGACTTCCCGCCGCCGCGGGCTCGTGCAGCACGCGCTCGGCCAGAACCGGCGCGGCCCAATATAGCCCTGCCGCTGCAAGCGTGCTGGTCGCAAGCACAAAGCCGAGGCAGTGCGCGGCGGCAAGCTGCACCTGCTCCGGCTCCCGCTTGCCGTGCGCCTGCGCGCACAGGCATGAGGCCGCCACACGCATCCCGGCCAACCCCAGCGTCGTGGCAAACGCGGATACGGACAGCAGCAGCTGCACCGAGCCGAGCCCATCCGCACCGATGCGTCCGGCCAGATGCGCCTGAAACAGCATGGACGCGAACCGCAGCAGCAGCGCCGCGGCGGTCAGCAGCAGCGTATTTTTAAGGATCTGACGGCCAGAAAACAAAAAATCACCCTCCGCTCCATTTTTACGGAGCGGAGGGTGATGCTATGACGGATTTTTATTTCAGCTGGAAGGTATAGTAGACAGCGCCGATCAGCTCGACGGCGATCGCCGCGAACATGGCGTAGAACGCGAAGCCGGAACCGAAGATCAGGCAGGCGATCAGCACAACGGCCCAGAGCACGCAGATGAAGTAAAACAGCAGCGGGTTGAACCCGTCCGGGAACAGCCGCAGCGTCCGGCTGCCCAGGCAGAGCTTGCCGCGGTTTTTCGCGCACAGGAACACGGTGAGCGCCGTGCCGATCAGGATGAGCGCCAGCAGAATGCTGCCTCCGACGCGGTTGACCGTGTAGGAGGTGCGGGCAATGAGATAAAATTCGACACCTGCGGAGGCCGTGACCAGCGAGAAGGTGAAAAATTCAGAGCGGTACAGCTGCCAGACCATATACAGGCAATAGACCAGCGCATGCAGCAGATAGATCGCGATCATGTTGCCTGTCCAGAAGATGGACAAAATCAGGCTCGAGACGAACAGGAGCACGCAGGCCGTCAGCCCGTAGGCGCAGAGCGTCCGGGCCAGTCTTGCCTTCAGACCGATGCACAGCGCCGCCAGCACAACGCTCAGCGCGGCAAATACATACCGGAGCGTACACAGCAGCGGGTAAAGCGCCGTAAAGCCCTCCACGGTACTGTAATAGCCGCCGAGCCTCCAGAACGCGTAGACCACAAGGATCATCAGCGCGAACGCGGCAGGTACTTTATAGACAACGGACTGATCCTCCGTCTTTTTTGCATTTTTTGCAGCAGTTTTGTTCTTCGTCATCATTCTGTTCTGTCCTTTGATTCAATTTCTCAATCCAGCGCGCCCGCGGCAAACAGGACGGCGCTGAGCGCGCACAGCGGCGCGGTCTCGCAGCGAAGAATGCGCGGGCCGAGCGTACAGACCTGAAGCCCCGCGCGCTGCGCGAGCAGGACCTCCTCGTCGGAAAAGCCGCCCTCGGGCCCGGTCATGATGGAAACGGTCTTTGCCTGCGCGCTGCCGATGGCGCGGCGCAGGGAGAGCGCATGCTCGTTTTCATACGGGAACAGCGCCAGCTCACATCCGGCCGCGCGGTGCACCGCGTCCTCGAACGACGGCAGCACGAGCACCTGCGGGATCCGGCCCCGGCCCGACTGTGCGGCGGCGGACGCGGCGATCTTCTGCCAGCGCTCGCGCTTTTTCTCTGCCGAGGCTGCGTCGAGCTTCAGCACGCAGCGGGAGGATGGGAAGGCTGCGATCTCATACGCGCCGAGCTCCGTCGCCTTCTGGATCACATGCTCGAGCTTGTCGGACTTTGCATAGGCCATGTAGACGCTGCAGGCGACCGGCGGCTCTGCATCGGAATCTTCCGTGCTGTTTACGACCAGACACACCTGCTGCGGGGCAATGTCGGAAACAGTGCAGCGGTAGTCGGTGCCGCGGCCGTCGCAGACGAGCACGCTGTCGCCGCGCCGGAGCCGGAGGACCTTTGCATGCGCCGCGTTTTCACCGTCAAGCGTCAGAAAGCTTCCGCGCACGGCATCCGGCGAAACAAAAAACTTCGGCAACCCCTTCGCCCGCCTTCCTTGTGTACATTCAACCGATATTATACCAGATATCGGGACGAAGCGCAAGTGAAAATGTGATGGAACATCCGGCCAAAAAGAAATAAAACACTTGACAAACGCGGAAGCTGTGAGTATAATAACCTAGCAATTGAAAATTGTATGCGAGAGTGCTGGAATAGGTAGACAGGCACGTTTGAGGGGCGTGTGGCAACAGTCGTGTGAGTTCAAGTCTCATCTCTCGCACCAAGTGAATGAAACCCGTTTTTCGAACAGTTTTATCGAAAAACGGGTTTCTTCTTGCCTTTAACGCCTTGAGAAATCAAGGCCTTTCTTTTTATCTGCTGAGCTTATGCACATCAAAACTCTCAGAATGCGAAACTATTATTTTTACGGAAAGACGTTATTTGAACACAGCTTTTTTATAAACGTTCCCTGTAGGCTTCTTCAAATGCCTGTGGTGTCTTGTATTTCAAGGTCCGATGCGGACGGAGGCAGCGTTCCAATACCGGTTTTCTTAAGGCAACACCGCACAATTGCGTCGGCGCGCTTCGGCGGATCTTTTCCGCCAATCCTGCGGTTTGAAAAGCTTGAAATACATACAGTATTCCTGCGCTTTTCAAATCTTGGCTTGACGAAAAATCTCTCGCCGAATCTGCTTGCCGAATTGTGCGGTGCCGCCTTAAAACAACTTACAATATTACGTAATCACAGATGTCCTCTGGACATCTGCTTTTGTCATGCGCAAAAAGGGCAGCTACCGCAAAAATAAGCGCTTTTGCTTACTTGCGGTAGCTGCTTTGCCCTTTGCGCAGGCTTAACTTAATGAC
>CAKUND010000110.1 GCA_934668295.1 uncultured Oscillospiraceae bacterium | reverse complement strand
AACCCATACCGTTTTGAGAATCAGAATCGGGAAATTGTGCTGTCCCGGTACAATATGCCGACCCCGTGGATGAACTATCTGTCCAACGGGACGCTCCACGCGATGATCTCGCAGGCGGGCGGCGGCGTTGCTTGGTACCGTTCGCCGCAGATCTGGCGCATCAACCACTACCGCTTCTTCCACCTGCCGACCGACCGCAGCGGATTTTATACCTACATCAAGGACGGCGATTCTGTCTGGTGCCCGACGAGCGAACCGTGCGCATGTAAGCCTGAGAAATGGGAGGCTGCGCACGGCATGGGCTACACCCGCTTCTCAGCGGAGCGTGACGGCCTGCACGCCGAGGCGACGTATCTGGTCAGCCCGCTGAAAGACGTCATGCTCTGGCATCTGGAGCTGCGCTCCGACTGTGACCGGGATGTGACCATCTATCCCTATGTCGAGCTTGGCATGATGGAGTTCATGCGCGAGCTGCAATGGCAGTGCTACAATAAGCACCAGCTTTCTGTCTACGAAAAGGACGGCGTGCTCATTTACCGCTACGGCGTGGAAAACCAGCCGAAGCCCGACGAGACGCCGCTTGTCTACTTTGCAAGCGACGCGCCCGCCGCCGGATTTGACTGCGACCGTGATGAATTTGTCGGCAGCTACCGCAGTGAGGAAGCGCCAATCGGACTCGAACACGAACATCTGAAAAACTCCACACTCTTTGGCGGCGATCCGTGCTTCGCGCTGGAACTGCCGCTGACGCTCCGCGCCGGGGAAACGAAGTCGGTCAATATCTATCTCGGCACGGAGATGACGGAGAGCGAGATTTCCAAGTCCCTTGCCGCCTGCAAAGCCCCTGACTTTTTCGCCGCGTCCATGCAGAAGCTGGCGGCAACATGGGAGGACTTTTTCTCCGGCTTCCAGTGCAGCCTCCCGGACAAGGACGCGGAGACGATGATCAACATCTGGAATCCCTACCAGATGGAGCGGAACTTCCACTTCTCCCGGAATATCAGCTACTACGCCACTGGTACGTTCCGCGGCATCGGCGTGCGCGACACCGCGCAGGACATTCTCGCCATGATCCCCTTGCAGCTTGACCGGGCAAAAGAGAAATTTGAACTGCTCCTGACCCAGCAGTATCAGGACGGCCACTGCAACCACTATTTCTTCCCCACCGAGGGTTGGGAGCCGGTCACGCGCATCCACTCGGATAACCACCTCTGGCTGGTCATGGACGCCTATCACATCGCGCTGGAAGAGGGAAACGTTTCGTACCTCGACACGCCGGCTCCGTATTTCGACGGCGGCAGCGGCACGATCTGGGAGCATATCAAGAAGTCTATCCGCTTCACCACGCAGAACATGGGCGCGCACGGCTTCCCGCTGATGCTCAGCTCCGACTGGAACGATATGCTCTATAAGGTCTGCCGCAAGGGGAAGGGCGAGAGCATCTGGACGGGGATGCAGTTTGCCGTCGCGCTGCGCATGATGCAGGAACTGGCCGAGCGCAAGGGCGAACCGGAATTTGCAGAGGAATGCAAAGCGCTCTATGCCCGCCAGCAGGAGCTTTGCCGCACGCTTGCGTGGGATGGCGCATGGTTCCGCCGCTGCATCACGGACGAGGGCCGCTTTATCGGCTCGGAGTCCGAGCCGCAGGCAAAGATCTGGCTCAATACGCAGAGCTGGGCCGTTCTCAGCGGCCTCGGCACACAGAAGCAGCAGAGACAGGCCATGAACAGCGTGAAAGAATACTTGGATACCGATCTCGGTATCAAGAAAATTCACCCGGCCATGACGACGGACTACCCGACAAAGGAAGAAAACCTGACCTGCTACAACAAGGGCTGCGGCGAAAACGGCAGCGTCTTCTGCCACGCGAATACATGGGCAATTATTGCAGAATGTATGCTGGGGCGTCCGGAAAACGCATGGAAATACTACCACCAGCTTCTGCCGATGATCGCGCAGAAAACCGCAGGCGCGGAGCGCTATAAGGCGGAGCCGTATGTGTATTCCTCGAACATCTTCGGCCCGGAGAGCGACAAATTCGGCCTGGCCAACGTCTCGTGGCTGACCGGAACGGCGGCATGGATGTATCTGGCCGCGACGCAGTACATTTTGGGCATCCGCCCAAAGTGGGACGGCCTCGAGATCGACCCCTGCCTGCCGGAGCATCTGCTCCTGGCAAAAGTCACCCGCGTGTTCCGCGGCTGCCGGTATGAGATCACCATTACGAAAAACCAAAAGCTGCTTCTCCAGCATGTGGACGGAAGAAAGCAGCTGACCGTTACTGTATAAAGGAGACCACCAGTCATGCATTGCACACATGACTGGTGGTTCTTTTTCAAACGCTTGATTCTCCGGTTGCTTTCTTTTAAAATCATAGCATGCACACTTTTTAAGAGCAATTGCAATCATGGCGTGATTGCGTATAAAAATGTCATGAATGCACCCTGTTCGTACTGGCTCACATTCTTTTAGAATGTAACTGTCTGCTGTTATGAAGCGCAGCATTACGTTCTGCAAGAGAAAGGACAGAGAGATCACATGAAAATATCCGGGATTATTTTTGACAAAGACGGAACGCTGCTGGATTTCAACGAATTCTGGATTCCTGCCGCGCAGTGCGTCATCCGGCGCATTCTTTCGGATTACAAAATCCCAGTCACCGATATCCACACGGAAAAAGCGCTCAATTCTATCGGAATTATACAAAATCACGTGCTTCCTGACGGTTCATTCGCGTGGAAAACATTTTTGGATATGGCGATTGACATGAAGCCGGCGCTGGAAGCGATGCACGCGCAAGCACCGGTTGACACGCGGGATTTGGAGGGAAAGCTCACCCGGTATTTTGACGAGGAGAGCTTTGCGGAGAACAAAAGTATCAAGGGCATTGGAGATTTGCCGGCCATTTTGCAGCCGCTGCATGAAAAGAGCATTCATTTCGGCGTTGCAACCACGGATACCTGCGAGGCCGCGGTCAAATGTCTGAAAGGCTTGCAGATTCTGCCGCTGTTCTCCTTTTTCGCGGGAGATCAGATGGCAGGGGATATGCCGTTAAAGCCGGATGGGCGCATCATTTCGCGCGCCGCGGCGCAGTGGCACATCGCGCCGGAAAATATCCTTGTTGTGGGCGACACGATAAACGACATGAACTTTGCGCACAACGGCGGCGCAATCGCCGTTGGTGTTTTAAGCGGCGTTTCATCCAGAGAGCAGCTGGCGCCTGCGGCGGATTACATTTTGGATTCCGTCGCCGATGTTCCGGCACTCATCCGGCAATTAGAACAGAAAGGACTGTGAGGCAAAATGGAATATGCATTTCTTGCCATTGCAATTGTCTCGGAGGTTATCGCCACAAGCTATCTGAAGCAGACGGAGGGCTTTACAAAGCTGACCCCGTCGCTGATTTGCGCGGCGGCGTATATTGTCTGCCATTACACCTTTGCAAAAAGTCTGAACCGGATCAACCTGAATATCGGATACGCAACCTGGTGCGGCGTTGGACTGATTGTCACCTCGCTGGTTTCGATTTTTGCATACAAGGAAAAACTCTCCACGGTTGGAATCATCGGTCTTGTGCTGATTACCGCCGGCTGCGTAATGGTGAACGCCTTTGGAAACAAGTAATAGCCGCTTTGTGCGTTTTTGCCGTCCCGGCAGGTGCAACACCAATGAATGGATGTGAGGTAGCCTATGTTTGAAGCATTTTTTTCAGATCCGGATCTGATCTACCGCATCAATGTAATTAACAGCATTGATTTTTATTCGCTGGGCTTTGAAATGGTTCGTGGAGAAACCAAAGCGGAAAATATGCTGCAATGGCTGCGAAAGGGCGAAGTTGCGGATGTGCTTGTCACAAACGTACAGTGTCCGGATATGTCCGGCTTCGAGCTTGCGGAAACCGTCCGCAAGTACTGTCCCCGCGTGCGCGTGATTTTTCTGGCAGATACGCTGAACTGCGTAATCGCGCAGCAGGTCGTCCGCTTTGGCGCGTATGACTTTTTGCTGAAATCAGATGGGATTGACGCGTTGCGCGCTGCGCTTAGCCGTGCGGCTGAGGAGCTGCACGCGGAAAGTCGGGAAGAAGCATATCTGCGCGGCCAGACCAATTGGGATGAGATTATTCCAAAGCTCCTGCGCTTGCTTACGGCCTTGCGGCCGGAAATCTGCGAAGAGCATTGGCAGCTGTACTCCAGAATCAAGCCGCTGGTTTCCAATGATTCATTCTGCATCGAGACGCTGCTGGTGCGTGCGCTGATGGAGGAGCTGCGCATGGAAATTCGCCGCCGCGATGAGGCGCTTTTCCTGCAAATCCGAAGCAGCATAATGGACACGCCGCTGGAGGAACTGACATCCACACACGCTGTGGCAAAGCAAATCGACACAATCTGGAAGCTGCTCGCGGAAAAGGGCTATATTATGCAGGAGGATGCGCTGAAAAGCGACACCATTGGGCGCGCCTGTGTCTATATGCAGACGCACCTTGGAGAAAAGCTGACTGCCGAGAGCGTAGCGGCGTATGCCCATATCAGCTCACGGCACTTTGTCCGAAAGTTCCGCGCGGAGATGAATGAGACGTTTGCGGAGTATCTGCTCCGCATTCGGATCAAGGCGGCCATTGGAATGCTGAAGAACGGAATGGATGTCAAATCCATCCCGGAGGCCGTGGGCTACAAGGACAAAAAGAGCTTCTGCACCGCTTTCAAGACCTGTACTGGCTGCTCCATGCGCGAATATCAGCAGAGGCTGAATCTGAGCCAGCGGAAGGAGCCGCCGCAGGAATAAGACGGCGGCGCAGCAGCGTCGATGCAAAAGCAAATCAGGGCGCACATGCAGAAATACATGTGCGCTTTGCATAATAAGAAACGACTGGATTTGTGCGATTTATCCAATTTTCAAGCGGATGTAAAATCAATGTAAAATTGACCAACAGAGAAGGAAAACGACAGTTGGTATTTAGAAGCAATGCACAAGATATTGTCGCAAACCCTGCCAATATTGTCGCAATTACGACTTGGAAATAGAAACGCGAACCCGTAAAATGAAGAAAACAAAAGCGGAGGAACCCATGCGAACCATGACGAAGGAAAGAAAAAAGGAAGGGCCGCGCCTTGGCCGCAAAGGCCGGGCGGACACAAAAGCCAGCCGTCAGCTGCTGCTTCTGTGTATCCCGGCGATCATCGGCTATATCCTGTTCAACTATGTGCCGATGGGAGCCGCAGTCATCATTCCGTTCAAGAATTATAAATTCTCCAAGGGCATCCTCGGCAGCGACTGGTGCGGCCTTGCAAACTTCAAGTGGATCATCCAGTCCGTCGCGCTTGACCGTGCGCTGCGCAACACGGTGCTCTATGGTCTTTTGTTCATGGTGCTCAGTCCGGTTACAAACGTGATCATCGCACTTTTGCTGTTTGAGATCACAAGCAGGCGCCGGCTGAAAACGTATCAGACCATCATCACCTTCCCGAACTTCATGTCGATGGTCATTGTCGGCTACATCGTCTACGCCATCCTCAGCCCGAGGACCGGTCTTATGAACCAGATCATCCAGTTCTTCGGCGGTGACCCCGTTGACGTGTATATGAACCCGAAATACTGGCCGTTTATCCTGACTGTCGTGAACATCTGGAAGGGCATCGGCATGGGCTCCATGATGTATTTCGCAGCCCTGATGGGCATTGATACCTCGCTCTACGAAGCGGCGGAGATCGACGGCGCAAGCCGCTTCCAGAAAATGCTCCATATCTCCCTGCCGCACCTTGTCCCGCTGATCTGCATCTTCACCATCATGAATGCGGGCACGCTCATCAGCGGCAA
>CAKUND010000109.1 GCA_934668295.1 uncultured Oscillospiraceae bacterium | reverse complement strand
TCCCATAAGGACACCCAGCTGGACCTTGCGCGCAAGCTCAATTACTCCGATAAATCCGTCTCCAAGTGGGAGCGCGGAGAGGGTCTGCCGGATGTGTACATCCTCGCGCAGATCGCGCAGCTCTACGGCGTGACCGTCAGCAATCTGATCGGCGAGGAGGAGCCGCCCAAGAAGGCCAATCCGCATTTTCATATCTATGTGCTGCTTTTGTCTGTGGCGCTGGTGTTCGTAATCGCGGCGATTTTGTTTGCCGCCTTTACCATCGCCGCCGTGCCGTTTCCGTCGTGGCTGTTTTTCCTGTATGCCGTACCGGTGTCGAGCATCGTGTGCATCATCTTCACCTCCCTTTGGTGGGGCATTCTGATGCAGGGCCTGTCCATTACGGCCCTCATCTGGTCGGCCGGCGCCTGCATTTATCTGTCGATCCCCATCCCCATTCCGAATCTGAGCCTCATCTTCGTCGTCTGTGCCGCCGTGCAGGTGCTCATCACGCTCTGGGAGCTGTTCCGCTTTTCCCGGACAAGAACCTGGTTCTGACCCGCCGCATTGATATCCTCCGGCATTCCCGGCTTCGGGAATGCCGGTTTTGTTTGCCGTCCGGCACAGAAAGCGGGCTTTTTGCTTGCTTTTAACAGGGGAACGCGATATACTTGTTTTAAGCAGCCGCGCTGCAAAGAATGGATGGAAGAAAGGATCTATACGGCATGAGTACTGCATATCAGAATCTGACCCCCGCACAGCTGCGCGAGGAATACGCAGCGGTCAAGGCGCGGTTCGACGCGCTGAAGGCGAAGGAGCTGAAACTCAACATGGCAAGAGGCAAGCCCGGCAGGGAGCAGCTTGACCTCGTCTCCGGCATCCTGAGCATCCTCAAGACCCCGGAGGACTGCATCTCCGACGGCGTCGACGCACGCAACTACGGCGAGCTTTCCGGCCTCAAAGAGGCGAAGGAATACTGGGCGGACGTGCTCGGCTGCAGGCCGGAGGAATGCTTCATCGGCGGCAACGCGTCGCTGACGCTCATGTATGATCTGGTCAGCAAGGGCTATACGCACGGTCTTGCCCGCTCGGAAAAGCCGTGGTGCAAGCTGGACACCGTCAAGTGGCTCTGCCCGGCGCCCGGCTATGACCGCCATTTCAAGATCACCGAATCGTTCGGCTTCGAGCTCATCACCATCCCCATGACCCCGACCGGCCCTGATATGGACAAGGTAGAGCAGGCAATTAAGGATCCGGCTGTCAAGGGCATGTGGTGCGTGCCGAAATACTCCAACCCCGACGGCATCGTCTATTCCGACGAAACCATCGCGCGCATCGCGGCTATGAAGCCCGCCGCGCCCGATTTTGCCCTCATGTGGGACAACGCCTACTGCATCCACGAGTTTGACGGCGAGTTCGTTCCCTTCCGGGACATCCTGACGCTCTGCCGCGAGGCGGGCAACGACGGCATGGTCTATGAATTCGCCTCCACATCCAAGGTCACGCTCCCCGGCGCGGGCTTCTCCGTCATGGCCACGAGCGAGGCCAATCAGGCGTATCTGCAGAAGCTCATCGGCATCCAGACCATTTCCTATGACAAGGTCAACTCCCTGCGCCATGTGCGCTTTTTGAAGGACAAGGCCCACACGCTCGAGCTCATGAAGAAGCACGCGGCCATTCTGAACCCGAAGTTCCAGTGCGTCCTGCGCCATCTGGACACTGAGATCGCGCCGCTCGGCATTGCGTCCTGGCAGCGGCCGAAGGGCGGCTATTTTGTCTCGGTCAACACGGCTCCGGGCCTTGCAAAGCGCACGCTGGCGCTGTGCAAAGAGGCCGGCGTCGTCATGACCGGCGCGGGCGCAACGTTCCCCTATGGCCGCGACCCGCAGGATTCCAACATCCGCATCGCCCCGTCCCTGCCCCCGGTCGAGGAGCTGGAGCAGGCGATGGAGATCTTCTGCACCAGCCTGCGCCTGGCCGCACTGGAGCAGCGGATGCAGTAAGTAATAAGTCAAAGACAGCTGCAGGGGCGGACGATTCTGTCCGCCCGCAGCAGGCAGCGCCTTTTACGGAAAACTGCGGCGAATTCGATCCGTTTCAGGGCCGACAAGAGTCGTCGGCCCCCTACAGAAATTGCGCATATTCCTTAAACACGCACCCCAAGGAGCAGCACATGAAGGTTTTGATTCTCGGCGGCGGGGCCAGCGGCCTGATGGCCGCGCTTTCCGCCGCGCAGGACAAGCAGAATACCGTCACCGTTCTCGAACGGCAGTCGCGCGTCGGGCGCAAGCTGCTCACCACCGGCAACGGCCGGTGCAATCTGACGAATCTCGATCTGTCCCCCGAGCATTATCACGGGCAGGACGCGGGCTTTGCCCGCGCCGCGCTTTCGCGCTTTGACGGGGAGACCACGCTGGAGTTTTTCCGCGCGTTGGGCCTGCTGACTGCGGCGGAGCCGTCGGGGCGGGTCTATCCCCTCTCTGATCAGGCCAACAGCGTTGTGGACGTGCTGCGCTTCGCCGCGGCACAGGCGGGCGTGCAGCTCGTCTGCGGCTTCGATGCGCAGAGCGTGAAGAAAAAGGCGCGCGGATATCAGGTCACGGGCGCGGACGGCAGCACGGTTTTCGGCGACAAGCTGATCGTCGCCTGCGGCGGCTGCGCGGGAAAGGCGCTGGGCGGAACGATGTCCGGCTATGAGCTGCTTGCCCAGCTCGGACACAGCCGCACGGCGCTGCACCCCAGTCTCACACAGATCCGCACGGACCCGGCCCCCATCCGGGGGCTGAAGGGCGTCCGGGCAGACTGCCGCATGCGCCTGCGCGCAGACGGCAGGACGCTGCAGGAGGACGCGGGCGAAGCGCAGTTTACCGAGACGGGCGTTTCCGGCCCGGTCGCGTTCACGCTTTCGCGGGCCGCAGGACAGACGCAGGGGGCGGAGCTGCTGCTCGATTTTCTGCGGGACTATCCCGCGCCGCAGGTGCGGGCGCTTTTGCAGGCACGGCGCGCAGCGTTCCCGGCGCTGGCCGGCGAGGAGCTGCTCTCCGGCATGCTCCATCCGCGCCTCGGAAAGACGCTCTGCCATGCCTGCGGTTTCGGCGCGCAGCCGCTTGCGTCTGTTTCGGACGTGGCGCTGGACGCGCTGGTAAATTCGATCAAATACTTTTCTCTCCCCGTCACGGGCGTTTCCGGCTTTGAGAGCGCGCAGGTGACGGCGGGCGGCGTCCGGACGGCGGAATTCCGTGCCGACACGCTCGAAAGCAGGCTCGCCCCCGGCGTGTTCGCCTGCGGCGAGGTCCTGGACATCGACGGCGACTGCGGCGGATACAACCTGCAATGGGCCTGGTCGTCCGGCTTCGTGGCCGGAAAGCTGGGGAAGGTTTGAACATATTCCCTGCCCGTTTGTAGGGGCGGATGACTCTGTCCGCCCGCAGAATGCAGCAGTTTTTCGAGAAATCTTCGGCAAATTCGAAACATTTTTGGGCCGACAGAGTTTGTCGGCCCCTACAGAAATTGCATTCCCGCCTGTCAGAACAGGCTCCACATACATTGACAACAAAATAGGAGAACACATATGGATATCACACTCAGAATGAGCGACCACGCGCTGACCGCGCGCGCAGCTGCCGCTGCCGGGATCGTGCTGCTGCAGAACAAGGACCGGACGCTCCCGCTGCTGCCGCAGGAGGGCAGCGCGCCGCTGCCCGTGGCTGTATTCGGCACCAAACAGCTGCAGACGCCCGCCTTTGACAAGGCCATGACGCCCTGGCGCGCGATCGGTGTGCTGGATGGCCTTGCGGCAAGCGAGACGGTCAAGCCCGACGCACTGCTGGCCCGCAAATACCGCACTTGGGCCGTGGAGCACCCGGAGGGCGGCGAAATGCCGCTGACGAATCTGGATTTTGGCGCGCTGCGCCATGACTGCGCGGCGGCTGTCGTCGTCATCGGCCGGACGCCGGAGCGCTATGGTCTTCAGCTGACCGACGAGGAGACGGCCATGCTCACGCGCGTCACGTCCGTGTTTGACCGGACGGTGCTCGTACTGGCGGCGCCGGGCTTTATCGAGCTGAACGAGGCCGCGCTTTCGTGCGGCGCGATCGTCTTTCTCGGCCTTGCGGGGCAGGAGGCGGGCGGCGCGCTGGCAGACGTGCTGACGGCGAAGGTCATGCCGTCCGGCCATCTTTCCTTCAGCTGGCCCGAGCGCGCGGACGCGTTTGCGGACGCCTGCGCCGCTGCGGATCAGTTTACCGGCTACCGCTATTTTGATTCCTTCGGCGTGCCTGTGCGCTATCCGTTCGGCCATGGCCTGAGCTACGGGACGGTCGCGTTCGGCAGCGTCTCGGCCGGGCTTGACGGCTGCGATGTGACGGTGAGCGCAGAGCTGGTCAACACCGGAGAGGAATTTGCGGCCAGCGAGCTTGTGCAGGTCTATGTGACGCGGCCCGAGGGCGATCTGACACGCCCGGTCAGCTTCCTGGACTGCTTCCAAAAGAGCCGTCTGCTCGCCCCCGGTGAGAGCCAGATGGTCACGCTGCGCTTCCCCATCACGGAGCTTTCCGTCTACCGCGAGAGTGCGCACGCGTTTGTGCTGGACGCGGGATATTATGATATCCGCATCGGCACGAGCAGCCGCGCCTGCTATCTGGCGGGCTCCATCCGCCTGACGCGCAGCGCCGTGGTGCAGGCGGCGGAGCCGCTCACGCTGCCTGCCGCGCAGGAGCGCAAACGGCCCGAAGCCGTCTGCTTCCAGTTCCCGGAGGATCTGGCCGAGATCGAGCAGGCGCACAAGCACGCCATCCGTTTCTCCGACCGCGATCTGCCCCGCCGCAGCCGCAGAAAGGGCCGGGAATTTACCGGCTGCCGCCCGGACGGGGAGCATCATACGCTTGCCGATGTGCGCGAGGGCCGGTGCAGCGTGTTCCATCTCGTGGCCGATATGGATACGGAAAATCTGGAACGTCTGGTCTGCGGCTTCGGAAAGGAGCCGGCCTCCGTCCCCGGCGCGCTCGGCGCGTCGGCTGCGATCGAGCGCTATGGCATTCCGGCTGTGCAGATCGCCGGCGGCGCGCAGGGACTGCGGCTGCTGCGCGATATCCCCGACGAGGAAACCGGCGAGATCGTCAGGCGGCAGTGCGCGACCGTCTTTCCCGCGCCCGCGCAGCTGGCCTGCTCGTTTGACCGGGAAGTCGTCCGGGCCGTCGGACGCGCGGTGGGTCTGGAAATGGCGGAGCTCGGCGTCCAGCTCTGGCTGGGGCCGGATACGGGCGTGATGCGTTCGCCGCAGGAGAGGCACTTTGCGGAAAAATGGTCGGAGGACCCGGTCGTCTGCGGCGTCATGACGGCAGCACTGGCCGAAGGCGCATGGCCCTATGGGACAGCTGCGCTGCACGCGCAGAGTCTGCCGGAGGCCGTTTCCGTTTCCCAGTCCGCGCTGCGCGATGTGTACGGGCTTCCGTTTGAGATCGCCGCCAGCAGCTGCCGCGCGGCAAGACTGCCGGACTGCGCCATCTCCGGCCAGCGGCTCACGGAGCGGAGCCCTCTGCTGCGCGCATGGCTGCTCGACTGCGGCTACGGCGGCATGCTCTGGGGCGGCGAACCGCTCCGTTCCGACCGCATCGGTCTGGAAAAGGCAGCGATCCGGATCCTGAAATGGATGCTGCAGGCAAAAAAGATGTGAAAATCATGGAAGATCCGTGAAAAGTCATTGCAATCAGCGGCAAAAGCTGATATAATCAAAATTGCTCCCCCTTCGGGGACAATTCTGCTGCCAGGCTGCGGTTTCCCGCAGTCCGGCGCGGAAGAATATTATGAAAGAGGTAGATTTTCAAATGAAGAAGTATCTTGCACTGCTTCTGGTTCTGGTCATGGTTCTGAGCCT
>CAKUND010000108.1 GCA_934668295.1 uncultured Oscillospiraceae bacterium | reverse complement strand
CCCTTGCCGGAGCCCTTCGTGGAGAAGGACAGGAGCGCGACCTTCGGGTCGATGCCGAAGAACTCTGCCGTGCGGGCGGACTCGACCGCGACCTCAGCCAGCTTCTGCGCGGCCGTGAAGGTCACCTCGCCGGTCGCCTTGTCGACGGTGTCCTGATAGTCGATGTTGATAGCGCAGTCGCCCATGCAGTACTTCTCGTCGCTGCCGTTCTTGTCCTTGCGGAACAGGATGAAGGAGGAGGAGACCAGATGCGCGCCCTTCTTCGTCTTGACGAGCTGCAGCGCCGGACGGACAGTATCGGCGGTGGAGTAGGTCGCGCCGCCGAGCAGCGCGTCGGCCTTGCCCATCTTGACGAGCATGGTGCCGAAATAGTTGCCCTTGGCCAGCGCCTTGCGGCAGTCTTCCTCAGACATCTTGCCCTTGCGCAGCTCGACCATCTTTGCGACCATCTCGTCCATGCCGGCATAGGTGGCCGGGTCGATGATCTCGGCCTTGGCGATGTCGAAGCCGCCCTTTTCAGCCGCAGCCTTGACCTCGTCGACATTGCCGATGAGGATGACGTTCATCAGATCGTCCTTGATGAGGCGGTCTGCCGCTTCAAGGATCCGGGCGTCGGGGCCTTCGGTAAAGACGATGGTGCGGCGGGTCGCCTTCAGTGCGTCGATCAGCTTTGTAAACATGGTATATTACCTCCATTATGCGGTTTTTCCGCTGTTATCTGGCTTCCAGTATACAACGAAACACGGCATAAAACAACACCCCCGGCAAAAAAACTTCCGCTTATCCGGCAGGACGTACCGGGATGGTGATCTCGGTCACGAATTTTTCGGGGTCACTCGTCAGACCGTAGTTGACCAGCGTGATCTCTCGGGAAAAGCCCGCCGGGGTCAAGCCGTGCGCTTCGGTGTATGCAAGCAGCCGCGCATACTGCTCCGGCGACTGCAGATGGCTGCCCCGGAAGCGGACGCGCACGCACAGGCTCCGCCCCAGCTCCGTCACGTCGCCCTCGAACGCATCCTCCTTTTCGAGTACAAGGAACATCCCGTCATACTGTATATTCAGTCCTCCTGTAGACGCGGCTCCCGCCGCCGCGTCAGAATCAGATAAGCGCAGACACACACAAGGATCGAAAACAGCGACCCTGCCGCGTTTGCAAGCCCCATCGGCAGAAGCGTCTGCGCAAACAGCCGCGAGGCGGCGCAGGCCCCCGGAATGCGGGCGAGCACGATGGACAGGAAATTGTGCAGGAACGACAGTCCCGAGCGCCCGCAGGCACAGAAATAGCCGCTGAAGCTGAACTGGACGCATGCAAAGAAGCTGTCCCAGATATACCGATACTGCCCGCCCGCCAGCGTGACCGCCGCGTCCGGCGTGAACCGCCCGACCACCGGCTCCGCGATCACCTGCACGAGCGCGACGACGACCGCGCCGAAGCCGCAGGCAAGCGCGATCGCGCAGAAAACGTCTTCTTTGCGCGCTCCGGCTTGCCCGCGCCAATGTTCTGCGCGCCGGGCGCAGATCCCCGGCCCCGATGCGCAAAAGCCGCCGTCTGACAATGACCGCAAGCGAGACGGCCACGCTGATCGCCTGCGAAAGCGTCGTGCCGAGCGCGGCGCCGGCCGGGCCCATATGCAGCGCGCCCATGAACAGGTAATCCAGCGCGATATTCGCCAGACACGCGATCAGAATAAATACATGGGGCTTTTGGAATCGCCCATCCCCCGAAAGATGGAGCTGAGGGTATTATACGCCGTGATGAACGGAATGCCAAGAAAGCAGATCGTAAGATAGCGCAGCGCGCCGGACACCGCCTCCTCCGGCGTGGACATAGCCGAGACGATCGGCCCGCGCAGCAAAAGCAGCAGCCCCGTCAGCAGCACGGACAGCGACATGAAAAGCGTCACGGTGCTGCCGGCCGCGGCGGCTGTGCGCGCATGATCTTTTTCGCCTACGGTCTGCGCGATGGATACCGTCGTGCCCATCGCAAGCCCCACGATCATCACTGTCAGCATGTGCATCACCTGCGAGCCGACAGACACCGCCGTCGTCGTCTCCACGCCCGCATACTGTCCGATGATGAACAGATCTGCCATGCCGTAAAGCGTCTGCAGAAAATAGGACAACAGATACGGCAGCGAAAACCGTACGACATTTTTTAAAACGCTTCCTCTTGTCAGATCCAGCTCCATGAGACTGTCCCTCCCTTTTGCTGCATTATAAACTTTGCAACAGCTGCAAAGTCAAGCGGTTTCTGCAGAAAGGGTTTACTTTTTTCGGGTTATCGCATATAATATGGGGCGTTTGCGCCGGGTCCTGGCGCGAGTATCTCTCAAGCGAGGTGCGGTATGCAGCACAGTCATCATTTTCACGGGCAGATGTCCGATACCTTCCGCGCGGCGGTCTTTGTGACGCTCTCCGGCGGCTTTCAGGACGCGTATACCTACATCAGCCGCGGACAGGTCTTTGCCAACGCGCAGACCGGCAACATTGTGCTTCTGAGCGCAGCGCTTCTGCGCGGCGACTGGGCCGTGTGCCTGAAATATCTCATTCCGATTTTGTCCTTCGTGCTTGGGACAATGGCAGCGGAATTCATCCACATGCGCTTCCGTAATTTCCGGCAGCTGCACTGGCGGCAGCTGGTGTTATTGCAGGAGATCGTGTTTTTGTGCGCCGTCGGCTTCCTGCCGCACGCGCTCGACCCGCTGGCAAACGCGCTTGTCTCGTTCGTGTGCGCCATGCAGGTGCATACCTTCCATAAGATCCACGGCCATGTCTACGCCAGCACCATGTGCATCGGCAATCTCCGCAGCGCGGCGGAGGCGCTGGGGGAATACCTGCACAGCCGCAGCCGCGCGTCGCTCGACGCGGCAAAGACTTATTTCGGCGTCATTCTCGTCTTTGCCGCCGGCGCAGGGCTCGGCAGTCTCGTGACGGAGTTCACCGACATCCGCGCCATCTGGGTCTGCTGCGGACTGCTGCTCGTCAGCTTCATCCTCATGTTCATCCGCGACGACCAGAAAAAATAAACGTGAAAGCCCCCTCTCTGCAAAGGGAGAGGCGGC
Organism: uncultured Oscillospiraceae bacterium; assembly: GCA_934668295.1. Classification (GTDB taxonomy): domain Bacteria; phylum Bacillota; class Clostridia; order Oscillospirales; family Oscillospiraceae; genus CAG-170. The sequence continues at coordinate 2,888 of CAKUND010000108.1, read as the reverse complement.
TACGAGAACGCGTAAAAGGCTCCCCTTGTGACCAGGGGGAGCCTTTTTGTGCGCTGTTGCGCGTTAAAACAGCCGTACAAGCAGCTGAGAGACAAGGACGACTGCGATCAGGGCGATGGGGTAGGTCGCGGCGTAGGCGGAGGCGACGTTGCTCGTCCCGGCGACGTGGATGAGCGTGCCGAGGGCGGGCGTGGAGGTCATGCCGCCGGTGATGGAGCCGAGAATGTTCAGCAGGTTCATCTTCAATAGATGCTTCGCCACGACATAGCCCACGATCATCGGCAGGAGCGTCATGAAAATGCCGTAGACGAAGTAGATGGGCTTAAAATACCGTACAAAGCTCATGCCGCCGGAGACGCCTGCGCCGATGAGGAAGACCATAAGACCGAGCTCCCGGAACGTTTCGAGCACCTTCTGACTCGGCATGAGATCGGCCCGGCCGATGTGGCCGAAGTGCCCGAACACCAGCGAGACGAGCAGCGCGCCGCCCGTCGTGGTGAGCGAAAAGAAGTTGAAGAACTTCACCGAGCCCAGCAGAATACCGAACACGGCCGCGACGGCGAAGGGCGTGAAGCCGAAATCGTCAAATTCCAGCAGCTTTCCCTTGAATTTTGCGACGTCGCAGGTCTCCACATGCGTGATCTTCCGGCGCTCCTCGTCCAGATCCGCGTGCACGACGCGCGGCATCAGCTGCACGAACAGCACGACGCCGATGACGCCGAACAGATACGCAATGCCGTAGCCGACCGTGACAGCGTCCTGATACTGCGCGGCGACGGCCTCCTTGGTGGCCGAGAACGCCGGCGTCGAGGTCAGGCTGCCGGCGAGCAGGCCGGAGATCATGGCCGTGAGCTGGTTCGGGTCATAGCCCGGCTGCCCGGCTTCGATCGTCCGGCCGACGAGCAGACACAGAACCGCCGTAATGCCGCCGGAGAGAATGATCACGACGCCGAGCAGCACGTAGGACTTAAAGTTGTGCTTCATGTTCTTAAAGAAGTTCGGGCCCGCGATAAAGCCGACCGAGGTCACGAAGAACACAAGGCCCAGATTTTCGATGATCTTCAGCGCCTGCGAGGCGTAGTTGATCTCCTCAATGACGAATTTGGAATTGAAGTGCGTCCCGAAGAACGCGCCGTAGATCAGCGCGATCACGAAAACGCCCGCCGTGCCGAGGCTGATGCCCTTGATGGTGATGCGCCCAAGCAGATACCCGACTGCCGCGATCCCGAATACGGAAAGCATCAGGAAACTCGCGGCGTTGATGGTTGCACTCATCTCTTTTCTCCTCTTTTTTCTCCTTATTTTTCTGCGGGATGGATCTTTCTGGCGTAATCCGGCAGCAGCTGCGGGGAAAGACGGTGATCCGTCACGCCGGCCTGCTGCTTTTCCGTCTCAAACGCGGCCACGTGGCCCAGAGTCAGCGCGCCGACGGTCACGGATTTTGCCTTCTCGGCTGCATGCTGGCCCGCGTTGCGGCCAAAGACGATGACGTCGAGCAGGCTGTTGCCCATCAGGCGGTTGCGCCCGTGGATACCGCCCACGACCTCGCCTGCGGCAAACAGGTTTTCCACATCCGTCTGGCCGTCCGCCGTGATGTGCAGACCGCCGTTCTGATAGTGCAGCGTCGGATAGACCAGGATCGGCTCCTTGCGGATATCGATGCCGTGCTTTGCGAACATACGCATCATGGCCGGGATGCGCTTTTCAATCGTGCCCGCGCCGTTTTTGAGCTCGATCATCGGCGTGTCGAGCCAGACCGCCTGCCCGGCGGGGGTCTTGACGCCCTTGCCGCGCTCGGTGCACTCACGGATGATGGAGGCCGCGGCTACGTCGCGCGTTTCGAGCGGGTTCATAAACACCTCGCCGTCCGCGTTCACGAGCATCGCGCCGACAGAGCGCACCTTTTCCGTGACCAGCGCGCCGTAGATCTGCGCGGGATAAGCCGCGCCCGTGGGATGGTACTGCAGCGTGTCGGGGTACAGGAGCTTCGCGCCAGCGCGGTAGCCGAGGACGAGGCCGTCGGCGGTCGCACCGTAGTGGTTGGAGGTGGGGAAGCCCTGATAGTGGAGCCGTCCTGCGCCGCCGGTGGCGAGAATGACGGTCTTCGCCTTCGCGACCAGCAGCTCCTTCGTCTCCATGTTCAGCAGGACCGCGCCCGCGCAATGGCCGTTTTCATCCTTGATGAGCTCGACAGCAGAGGTAAAGTCGACGACGGGAATGCCCCGGTTCAGAACCTCGTCGCGCAGCGTGCGCATGATCTCCGCGCCGGAATAGTCCTTGGCTGCGTGCATACGCTTGCGGGACGTGCCGCCGCCGTGGGTGGTGATCATGGTGCCGTCGGGCGCCTTGTCAAACTCCACGCCGAGTCCGGACAGCCACTGGATGGCCTCCGGCGCGTCCATGACGAGCTTATACAGAAGATCCTTCTGCGCGGCAAAATGTCCGCCGCCGTAGGCGTCAAGGAAGTGCTGGGCGGGGGAGTCGTTCGGCTTGTCGGCAGCCTGAATGCCACCCTCGGCCATCATGGTGTTCGCGTCGCCCATGCGGAGCTTCGTGACGACCATGACCTTCACGCCCGCCTTGTCGGCCTCAATGGCTGCGGAGCAGCCCGCGCCGCCGCCGCCGATGATGAGAACGTCCGTCTCATAGTCGGGCTTCGTCAGGTCGAATGTCTCATGCAGAATGCGCGATTCGCCCTCCAGCAGCTCCGCCAGCTCCAGCGGGACCTTCTGCCCCTTGTTGGGGCCGAAGCGCAGCTCGGTAAACTGCTCGGCGCGGTAGTCGGGATGGAATTTTTTGAGCAGCGTCTCTTTTTCCTCCGCCGTCATGCGGCGGGGGTCCAGCTTCGCGTTTTCTTCGCGGGCCGCTTCCACCTTGCGGATGGAGGC
>CAKUND010000107.1 GCA_934668295.1 uncultured Oscillospiraceae bacterium | reverse complement strand
GCATCGTGTACCGCGACATCGGCACGGTGGACAGCGCGATGGAGCAGGGCGAGGCGCAGCCGCGCATTGCGCCGCCCTTGAGTGAGGTATTCCAGCTTCCCGCATAATAAAAAACAGAGAAAAAACGCAAGAAAGCGGACAGCAAACGCTGTCCGCCCCCTTGCAAGACATGGTGTCAACTTGTGTCCCTACGAACATTACCCGAAGGATTTTCGGTCTTTCTCTATTATACCAGATCTCGAGACGATTTTGGGACTTTTTTGACAGACTGTGAAATCCCCGGCATGCACTGCATGCCGGGGATTTCTGCAATCAAAGACTGTTGATACTGAGCAGCGCGTCAAACGGGATCCGGGCGCCGTCTGTCAGAAGCAGGACCTGCGCGTCCGCGTCAAGCCTGCGGACGCGGGCAGAGATCGTGCGGTAGATACCGCCGGATTTTCTGACATCGGGCTGAAAATAGGTGATGCGTACCTCCGGCTGCTCCGGCAGACGGGCTGCAAGCCGCACAAGCGCCTCGTTCAGCGCCTCACGCCCGCTCCCCGTCAATTCGATCTGCTCCTGTGTCAGCCGTCCGGCCTCCTGTACCGCGTCGCCAAAGCCGCTCAGCGCGGCGAACGGCGCAAACTGCGCCGCACGGTCACAGCGCCGCATCGGCGCATGGCGCGTGGAGACGGGCCGCTCCATTTCCAAAAGCTCCTGTTCGCTCAGCATATGACATCCGCCTCCCTGCAGCACCAGTTTACCACAGAGAAGGCAGATCCGTCAAGAAATATTCGAATATTTGTTTGCAATTAAATTCTTCCAGCAAGCTCCCGTTTCTCCTGCTCCGGCAGGAACGCGGCGTCCAATGCAAAGCGGGCCATGGTCCGCAGATCGTCCGGTGTGAAGCCCATGTCCGCGGCGCAGTGCCGGTATTCGTCCTCGAGCGTCACGGCAGCGAGCGTCATATTATCGGTGCTGATGCACACCCGGAGGCCTGCGTCCAGCAGTTTTTTCGCCGGATGCAGCGCATAGGACGGCTGCGTTTTGCACTGGATGTTGCTCGTCGGGCAGATCTCCAGCGTGACGCCGGCCTCGATCGCACGCGGCCAGAGCGAGGGGGCGTCAAAAATATGGTGTCCGTGCCCAATGCGCTTTGCGCCGAAGTCCAGTGCATCCTGCACAGTGTCCGGCCCCTGGGAATCGCCGGCATGGCATGTAAAGGGCAATTCCAGCTCCCGCGCCAGATCGAAGATCGGATGGAAATTCCGCAGCGGGACGATGCCCTCCGCGCCTGCCAAGTCCATCCCCACAACGCCGGAGCCGAGATAGGCCCGCGTCAGGCGCACTGTCTCGAGATTTTCCGCCATGTTGGCCGTCTCCGGGCCGATGCACATGCAGCACAGCAGAATGCCGCAGCGGTAGTCCGGAAAGTCGCGCAGGGCCTGTTCACGGCCTTTCAGCACGGCCTCGATCGCATCCTGCTGCCGCAGCCCGGCGCGTGTATGCAGCTGCGGCGCAAACCGGATCTCGTCATACAGATGGCCCTGCCGCGCAAGACGCGCGAGCACATCATAGCTGATACGCGTGATCGACGGCGCATCCTGCATCAGCTGCAGAGGCAGCTCAAACCGGGCCAGATACGTGTTTACGTCGCGGCAGTCCGCTGTCCTGACCAGCCACGCATAAAATTCGTCCAGCGTGTCCACCGGCAGCGCGATCTGCTTTTCCTGCGCCATGCTCCACATCGTCTCCGCCGGCACCGCACCGTCCAGATGCAGATGCAGTTCGATCTTCGGAATCCGCGTCACGTCCATTGCAGTTGCTCCTTCGTGTTTTTTCTTTTATTGTACCAGCCGCAGTGCGGGCCGTCAACCGGGAAAACTTACAGCGGCGCATAAACTCCCCTTTATGCAAAGTGGAGCCCTGGGTGTTCCCGCGTAGGGGTCGATGCCCACATCGCTCCGGCAGAACAGACCGTTTTTACGGTAATCTTTGGCGAATTCGCACCTTCCCAACGGGCCGAGTGAGCCCCGCCTCTACCAACCGTATCCGCTTTTCGCTGGTTTTTCACGTAAAACAGGGAATGCACGCACAAAAGAGGAGAGCGGCTCACGCCGCTCCCCTTTTGCGTCATGTAGCGCTGTCAGCAGCCGCAGCCGGTGTCGCAGGAATTGCCGCAGCCGTTATTGCCGGTGCCGAAGATCAGCAGAAGGATGATGATCCACCACCAGCTATTGCCGAAGGCGCAGAATCCGGACTGATTACAAGACATAACAAGACCTCCTGAAAGATAACGTAGCGTTTGATCGCTCGCTCATTCCATGTTATGCAGAGGCCCGAAAATGGTGACGGCTACGCGAACAGCTCGTCAAGCGTTCCGAAGGAATAGCCCATCTCCTCCCACTTTGTCAGCAGCGTATCCAAAATTCGCGCGTTCGTCTGCGATGTCGAATGCAGCAGCACGACTGCGCCGGGATGGATGCGCGGCAGGAGCTTCGAAAATGCCTGCTCGTCGGTCGGCTGGTTGTCCTGATACCAGTCGACGTAGGCCAGCGACCAGAATACCGTCCGATAGCCAAGCTTCTGCGCCATCTCAAGATTGCTTTCGCTGTAAATGCCCTGCGGCGGCCGGTAATAGCGCGGCATGTCCTCGCCGGTCGTCTCGCGGTAGAGCGATTCAAGGCTCGTCAGCTCCTGATTGAAGGATGTCTCATCCGAGAGCTTTGACATGTCGTAGTGGTGGTACGTGTGGTTGCCCACGATATGTCCCTCACGCAGCATGCGGCGCACAAGGTCCGGGTTCTGCTCGATGTAATTGCCGACGACGAAAAACGCCGCCTTGACGTTGTGCTTCGCCAGCGCCTCCAGAATCGGCTCTGTGCAGCCGTTTTCATAGCCTGCGTCAAAGGTCAGATACAGCTTCTTCTGCGTCTCGTCTCCGAGATAGACCGCGTCATAGCGCCGCAGCGCTTCCTTGGACGCGTTGCCGATGGGCGGCTGGCCCTCCGTCCGGAAGCTCAGTCCCCAGGAGCCTGTTTCGATCGTGCGGCTCTGCTGAAACAGCAGCGGCAATACTGCGCAGAACACCAGCACCGCCGCCAGCGCCAGCGTCAGCCTGCCATACTGCCGGAAAAATCGCTTCATAAAAAATCACCCCTGTCCATGCTTATGGCAATGGACAGGGGTCTATGCGTTTTTATCCGCCGTAGTCGTAGCCGTAGCCGCCGAAATCGCCAAACTCGTCAAAGCCGGGAATGCCGAATTCCTCGTCCTGCTGGGACTGGCCCTCCAGCTCGGCTTGTGCCTGCTGCTCGGCCTCGTCGATCTGCGTGTCGCCAGGCCGTTCGTCCAGCGTAAGCGTGACCTCGAGCTCCGCGCCTGCGCGGTAGAGCTTCATCTTGACGGTATCGCCCGCCTTGTGCTTGGAGAGCGCAGAAACAAGGTCGGAATACGAGCCGATCTCGCGCCCGTCAAACTCCAGAATGATGTCGTGCGGCTGCAGACCTGCCTTTTCCGAGCAGCTGCCCTCCGTCACGGTAACGACCTGCGGGCCGGAAGGAAGACCGTAGATCTCCGCGACCTCCGCGTCAAGATCCTGCAGCGTGACGCCGAGATAGGCCCGGCCGCGGACGCGGCCATACTGCTGCAGGTCATAAACCACGCGCAGCACATCGTTGATGGGGATGGCGAAGCTGAGGCCCTCGATCACAATGCCGTTGTCGCTCGTGCCGGACATCTTTGCCGTGGTAATGCCGATCACATTGCCGTTCAGGTCGAACAGCGGCCCGCCGGAATTGCCGGCGTTGATGAGCACATCCGTCTGAAGCATGGTGATGGGCGTTCCGTCCGGGTCGATCTCACGTTCCAGCGCGCTGATGCAGCCGGAGGTCATGGTGAACGGCAGCTCGCCCAGCGCATTGCCGATGGCCGCGACGGTCTCGCCGATCTCGACCTCGTCGGAATCGCCGACGGACACGGTCTGCAGGCCGGATGCCTCGATCTTGAGCAGCGCGATGTCGTTCATGCTGTCACCGCCGACGACCTCAGCGGGATATTCATCACCGGAATAGAGCTGAACAACGAGCGGACTTCCGTTCGCACCGTCCACAACGTGATTATTCGTCACGACATAGCCGTCCTCTGTCAGAACAAAGCCGCTGCCGATGCAGTAGTTGTCCTGCTCCCAGACGCCCGCGTCGTCCTGCACCAGAATGTTGCAGACCGCGTCGACGTTCATTTTATAGACCTGGGTCAGCGTGAGCGTCTTGTCGCCCTCGTTGGACGTAAGCGTGTCGGGAAGCGGCGTCCGCTCGAGCCGGTAGGCCGGCTTGCTCTGCGCTTCGGACGGCTCGGTCTGCGCCGGCTCAACGGGCTGCTCCGCCATGGCGCCGACAGAGGAAGACGGCTCCTGTTCGGCAAGGTTTTTCTGCCCGATCGCGTCGATGGCCTTTGTCAGCGCGGAGCCGCCGACACCCGCGACGATCGCCACCGCAGCCAGCAGCGCCGCGATCTTGAGCCCGGTATGCTTGCCGCTGCGCCGGATCTCCTCCTTCGCCTGCTCCAGCGGCGGCTGAGGTTCGGCAGGCGTTTCGGGCGCGGCAGGCTCGAAGCTGTAGTTCATTTTCTCATCGTAGTTTTCCATGGTTCAGCGCTCCTCGTGACAGTTCGGTTCAAAAAAGAGGTTCCGGCAGCTCCAGCATATGGCTCACACGCTTTAAAGACAGCCTGCGGCGCATATACGGGTGGAAGCGGAAGCTGATATCGACGAAATCCGGATCCTTGCCGACTTCTTCGATCGTTGTCTTGCAGCCAGCCTGCCGCATGGCGGCAAGGCAGGCGTCATAGGACGGCACGGACTGCACGATCTGCCGGATCTGGGGCCAGCAGGCTTCGATGCGGCAGGGATCGATGCCGTCTGTGATGGTGTCCGGGGTGTTGAGCTTCTGGACATCCGGGGCCAATGGGCCGTAGATGCGGTAGATCTCATCCCAATTGCAGACCTCCGGATGGGCCGTGACCTGCGGCAGCCGGGCAAGCTTTTCATAATACTGCAGCATGATCAGCGTCGTCACGCCGACATCCTCGCCGTGGTAATTGGGCGTTTTGCCGTCCAGCAGCTCCATGCACTCCCAGAAGTGCGCCATAATATGCTCCGTACCGCTGCCGGGACGGGAGGTCTTGGTGAAGCTCATCGCGATACCGGTCAGAAGAAGTGATTCGAAGATCGCCGCCGCCGTTTTCTTGTCACGCTTCGTGACGCTCCCAGCCATGGCGAAGATCTGGTCGGTCGCCTGCCGGGTCAGCGCGGCGACACGCTCACAATAGGATTCCCCGGTCAGAAGATGTGATACCTGCCAGTCAATGAGCGCGATGTACTTCGAGATCATATCGCCGAAGCCCGCAGATTTGAGCTCAGCGGGGGAATCCGCAAGGATCTTCGTGTCGCCGATGATGACCTCCGGGCATTTGGCGGGATAAGTGATCTTGAAATTGCCGTTTACGATCGGCGCGGAATAGGACGCGAAGCCGTCCATGGAGGGGGCCGTTGCAAACAGGCACAGCGGCACGTCATGCCGCGCGCAGGCAAGCCGGCACGGATCATGGACAGACCCCGTTCCGACGGCAAGCACGCCGTCCACGCAGTCAAAATAGCTTTCGATCTTTTCTACGTCCTGCATGGTCGCCACGCGGATGGACGGCCAGATGTGGCGCACGACGGTAAAGCCAGACAGGGACGCTTCGATCCCCTCCGCCGCGGCAAGCGTCTGCTCGTCCGCCGCCAGCAGGAGCCGGGGGCCAAAGCCGTTTTTCTTCAGGATCCCGCCGACCTCGGACACAAGTCCGCTGCCGATCTCGATATCCCGAATGGCGCACACGTGCTCCTGCCCGCAGGCGCAGTTCTGATAGCTGTCGATGAGTGCATGGAAGTCAGTCATGGGGTTCTCCTTTTGTATTGATATGGATTCGTTTTTTCGAAGTAAACCTTAAAACGCAAACCAGCGAAGCGTTTATGTTTTGGAAAGCAGGAGACGGGCTCAAAGGCTAAGAGGCTCCGCGCATAGCGCGGCGGCTCGTTCCGTCGAGGCCAAGCCCCAAAACGCAAACCAGAGAAGCGTTTGCGTTTTGGAAAGGAGGAAACGGACTCAGAGGATAAGAGACGTCGCGCATAGCGCGGCGGCTCGTTCCGTCGAGGCC
>CAKUND010000106.1 GCA_934668295.1 uncultured Oscillospiraceae bacterium | reverse complement strand
ATCGCGCAGGAGGGCGCGATCCAGATCTTCAAGGTGCCGAATTCCGGCATGGAGGAGGTCATCGTCGGCGTCGTCGGCACGCTGCAGTTTGACGTGTTCCAATACCGCATGAAATCAGAATACGGCGTCGACCTGCGCATGCAGCAGCTGCCGTATGAGCAGCTGCGGTTCATCACAAAGGCGCCGGTCACGGACCTGAAGGATCTGTACCTGTCCACGGACGCGGAGCTTCTCGAGGACTACCGCGGCCGGAGTCTTCTGGTCTTCGCCTCACAGTGGTCGATCAACTTCATCCTCAAGCGCAACCCCGGCCTCGAGCTGTCGGAGACAGCGCAGTAAGCGCCGGTCAGGCAGGTGCACAGGAACCAGTTTTCTGACAAACAGCGCCGCCCGCGTTCTTTTGAAACGCGGGCGGCTGTTTTTTTACAATCTCTGATTTTTGGCCAGCTGGCGATTTTTGTAGGCAGGATCACCGGTGACCTCGCGCAGCACGGTGATCTCGGGCGGCGCGGTGAGCACGGGCGCGTTTTCCGGCAGCGCGGCGCGCATGATGGCCCGGTCCTGCGAGAACGGATACACATCGATCTCGAACCGGCAGCCGTTATAGACGAAGCGGTACTTTGTCTTATGGACGGTGTGCAGGCTCGTGTCGCCCTCCATGAGATATCGGATGTACTCCTTTTCGGAGATCGGCTTTTCCGTCTCCCACTGGCCGGAGCCGGTCGTGCGCTTCTCCGTGTAGAAATAGAGATAATCCCCGCCGTTTTTCTGCTGGCGGACGCGGCGGACGATATTGGGATTGGCGCGGGTCAGGTAGGTCTGCATCATGTCGATGCTGGCGGCGTGATACGTCTGCTCAAGCGTCTGGAGCGTGGGCAGCACGATGAGATATTTGTGCCAGACCTCCTGCTGCGTGGGCCGGCCAAGGGCCTCGTAGACCGCGCGCAGGCCGCGCGCGATCTTGTCCTCAAAGTCTACGGAGTTGTCGATCACGCGCAGATTCGGATGCGCACGCCATGCGCGCAGCGTCAGATCGTCCTTTTCCCGCGCGAGCTCCAGCGGCTCATAGCGTGCCTCGTTGCCGAAATTATAGGCAAATTCCGCGCCCTTGGCGCAGGAAACAAGGTGCAGGACCGTATCGTAGTGGGAAAGCGCCTGCTGCTCGGTCAGGCCGAAGCGCGCGAGCACCTGTCGGAACTCCTCGTCGGAGATATAGGCCTTGTCGTCAAAGAGCGCCCGGTCGTACAGCACGATGACATGCTCCTCCGGCACCATCTGCGCAGCCTTGAGCGCAAGCTGCTCCTTGTGCAGCTGGTCGGAAACGACAAAATCCTGAAAATCCAGCATGGACACGCACCCGCCGAAGGGCTTGATGCCGAAGCCGGAGATGAGCTCCGTCGCGGTTTCGGGGATGGTAATGACCTTCCAGCCCTCGTCCTGCTTGAATTCCTTTAAAATACGGCTGATAAGCGTCGTCTTGCCCGCGGCAGGCCCGCCGGTCAGCACGATCCGCGTGATCTGTTTTGCCAAAAGGACCGCTCCTTCTCGTTTGTTGTATTTTTATACTAGCATCCATCCGGATCAAAAGCAAGAAAAAGTATTTTTAGTTCATGGTTTATTCAAGCAAAACGGGAAACGGTATGCAATAATAAGGATTTGAAAGCAATTTATCAGAGGGGGTTTTGGGTGTGCAGGATTTCGTGGTGTTCGATCATGTCTGCAAGACCTATCAGATGGGCGATGTGCGCATCGACGCGCTGAAGGACGCCTCCTTTACGATCACGGAGGGCGAGATCTGTGTGATCGTCGGGCAGTCCGGCGCGGGCAAGACGACACTTTTAAACATTCTCGGCGGCATGGACCGGCTTTCCTCCGGTCATGTGCTGCTGGCGGGGGAAGACGTCGCGGGCTACGACCGCAGGCGTCTGACGGCCTACCGCCGGCACGAGGTCGGCTTCGTATTTCAGTTTTATAATCTGCTTCCCAATATGACGGCGCTGGAAAACGTGCAGATCGCAAGCCAGCTTTGCAAAAATCCCATCCCGGCGGACGAGGTTCTGCGGCAGGTCGGGCTTGGCGAGCGCATGCAGAATTTCCCCGCGCAGCTCTCCGGCGGCGAGCAGCAGCGCGTCGCCATCGCGCGGGCGCTGGCCAAGCGGCCGCGGCTTTTGCTGTGCGACGAGCCGACCGGCGCGCTCGACTATCAGACCGGCAAGCAGATCCTCGCGCTGCTGCAGCATCAGAGCCGGGAAAACGGTATGACCGTCGTCATCATCACGCACAATTCCGCCCTGACCGCCATGGCTGACCGCGTGATCCGCGTCAAGAGCGGACAGATCACCGACGTGCGGTGCTGCGACGCGCCTGTGCCGGTGGAAAGCATCGAGTGGTGACGGGTATGCTGAAGCTGACATTGCGCCAGATCCGCGGCAGTCTCGGCCGGTTTCTGGCGATCGCGGCGATCGTCGCGCTGGGCGTGGGCTTCTTCTGCGGCCTGCGGCTGACAAAGACGGCGATGGTACATACGCTGGACGACTATGCCGAGACGCACCGGATGTACGACTTCCGGCTGGTCAGCACCATCGGCTTTGACGAGGCGGACGCGCAGGCGCTTGCCGCCGATGCGCGCGTGGCAGCCTGCGAGGGAGAAAAGAGTGCGGACGCGCTCGCGTCCGTCGCGGACGGCACAGCAAAGCCGTGCAGATTTTTGTCTCTGCCCGCGCAGATCGACCTTCCGGGGCTCAAATACGGCAGACTGCCGCAGACGGCGGACGAATGTCTGGCCGACGGGCTGCTGTATTCCGAAAAGGATCTCGGCAAAACGGTCGTCCTGACCGGAGAGAACGACGCGGACACGCTGGACAGCTTTACCCGGCGGGAATTCACCATCGTCGGCATCGCCAAGAGCGTCCTGTACATCAACTACGAACGCGGCAGCACCTCCATCGGCAGCGGAACGCTCTCGTCGTTCGTATACATCCTGCCGGACGCGTTTGCGCTGGAATATGATACGGCGCTTTATCTGCGGCTGGCAGACCGGCAGGGCGAGGTCTATTCCGACGAGTATACCGCCTGCATTGACGCTGCTGAGCCGTGGGTCACGCAGCTTGCCGAACGCGCGGCCAACGCGCGCAGCTGCAGACTCCATGACGAGGCCGCGCAGACGCTGGCCGACGCGCGCGAAACACTCGACGAGAAGCAGCAGGAGCTGGACGATGCCCGGCAGAAGCTCGCCGACGCCGAGCAGGAGCTTGCCGACGCGAAGCAGGCCTATCAGGACGGCGAAGAAACGCTGGCCGACGCGAAGCGTGAGACGCAGGCAGAGCTGGCGGACGCGTGGCAGAAGCTCACCGACGGGCAGAAAACGATCGAGGAAAACGAGCAGAAGCTCGCGGACGCGAAAAAAGAGCTGGAGGACGGCGAAAAGCAGCTTGCCGACGGACAGTCGGAATATGAAAAGAACAGCGCCGAATTTGAAAAGGCGACAGCCAACGCGCAGAACGAGCTGAGCGCTGCCTCCGCGCAGCTCGATCAGGCGCGCGCACAGCTCACGGCCAATCAGACGCAGCTGGACGCACAGCGGACGGCGCTGCAGACGCAGCAGGCGCAGCTGGATGCGGCGCTTGCCGACGGCGCGATCTCGCAGGAGGAAGCGGCCGCGCAGCAGACCCAGCTGAGCGCCGCCTTCGCGCAGCTCGATCAGGCGCAGGCCCAGATCGACGAGGGAAAGAAGTCGCTCGAAAGCGGTCAGGCGGAGCTGAGCGCTGCCAGCGCCTCCGCAAGCCAGTCGATCCGGGAAAACCAGAAAAAGCTGGACGAGGCGAAAAAAACGCTGGAAGAAAAGCAGCAGGAACTGGAAGATGCGAAGCAGGAGCTGGAAGACGGCGAGCAGGAGCTTGCCGACGCGAAGCAGGAGCTTGCCGACGGCTGGACGGACTATTACACCGGCAGAGCCGAAGCTGAAACGCGGATCGCCGACGCCGAACAGGAGCTGGCTGACGCGAAGCAGCAGATCGCTGACGGCGAACAGACGCTTGCCGACGCGAAGCAGGAACTTGCCGACGGCGAACGGAAGATCGCGGATGCCGAGCAGGAATATCAGGACGGCGAGGAGGAGCTTGCAAAGCTCGAGGACCCGGACGTATTCGTACTGGACCGCAGCAGCAACGTCGGCTACGCCTGCTTTGAGAGCGATTCCGACATCGTGCGCGGCGTATCCAGCGTATTCCCGCTGTTTTTCTTCGCTGTGGCCGCGCTGGTCTGCATCACGACCATGACCCGCATGGTCGACGAGCAGCGGACGCAAGCGGGCGTTTTAAAGGCGCTGGGGTACTCCAACGGCGCGATTTTGTCGCAGTACTTCCTTTACGCTGGGATCGCCTCGATCCTCGGCTGCGTGCTCGGCATTGCGGCAGGCTCGTATTTCCTGCCGAAGATGATCTGGCACGCCTATAATATCATGTACGGCTTCACTGGCATCCTGTATGCCTTCGACTGGCCGCTCGCGCTCATTTCGGCAGGCGCATACCTGCTGTGCGCGCTCGGCACGACCTGGTACGTCGTACATGCCGAGCTGCGGCAGCCTGCGGCGGAGCTCATCCGCCCCAAAGCCCCGAAGGCAGGCAAGCGCATTCTGCTTGAACGGCTCCCCTTCCTCTGGAACCGGATCCCGTTTCTGCACAAGGTCTCCATCCGGAACATCCTGCGCTTTAAAAAGCGCATGGTCATGATGATGATCGGCATTGGTGGCTGCACGGCCCTGCTCATCACGGGCTTCGGCATTCAGGACTCCATCAGCAGCGTCGTTGAATACCAGTACGACGAGATCACCCGCTACGACGCCGCCGTGACCTTCCAGCACGCGCTGAGCGGCAGCGAGCGCGAGGACTTCCTCACCGTCTGTGACGAAAGCGATGCAGAGGGCTGTCTGTTCGTCGCGGAAAAGAGTCTGGACGCCTCCTCCGGCGGCACGGTCAAGACGACGAACGTCGTCTGCCCGGAGTCGGGAAGCGTGGACGGCTTCATTGATCTGCACACGCAGGAAAAAGCGCCGGTTCCCTATCCGCAGGACGGTGGCTGCATCATCAGCCGCGGACTTGCGCAGGCGCTGCATTTGTCGGCAGGCGGCACCATCACCCTGCAGACGAGCGATCTGCGCCGGACGGAGCTGACCGTCGAGGCCGTGTTTGAAAACTATGTTTATAATTATGTCTATCTGACGCAGACTACCTGGCAGGACGTCTTCGGCGAAGCGCCCGGATACGAGGCCGCATGGCTCAACTACCGGACGGACGAGGACGCGCAGGCGGCCTCCGCCTCGCTTGCGGGCGCGAAAAATGCGGCGGCTGTTACCCTCAGCCTTGAGTTCCGCAGCCGTGTGGCGACGATGATGCAGAGTCTGCGGTATATCGTGCTGGTCGTCGTGCTGGGCGCGGCGGCGCTGGCGTTCATCGTGCTGTATAATCTCACGAACATCAACATCACCGAGCGCGAACGAGAGATCGCGACCATCAAGGTGCTCGGCTTCTACGACGGCGAGACGAACCGCTACGTCTTCCGCGAGAACATCATCCTGACCGTGCTGGGCGCGCTTGTGGGCCTTCCGATGGGAAAGCTGCTGCACGCGTATGTCATGGGGCAGATCAAGATCGATCTCATGTGCTTCGATGTGCGCGTCGCGCCGCTGAGCTATCTCATCTCGGCCGCGCTGACGCTGGTGTTCGGTCTGCTTGTCAATCTTGCCCTGCGGCGGAAGATCCGCACAATCGATATGTCGCAGGCGCTCAAATCCATTGAATAGCAGAAGAAAGAGAAGAAACAACCCATGAAAAAACTGCTTGTTTACCTGCGGCCCTACCGCCTGCAGGCCATTCTGGCCCCGTGCTTCAAGCTGCTCGAGGCCGCGTTTGAGCTGCTCGTGCCGCTCATCATGGCGGATATCATCGACGTCGGCATTTCGTCCGGCGATACGGCGTATATCCTGAAAAAATGCCTCGTGCTGGCCGGACTCGGGCTTTGCGGCTTCGCCAGTGCCACGTGCGCGCAGTATTTTTCCGCCAAGGCCGCGACCGGCGCGACGGGCCGCCTGCGTCATGCGCTCTTTGCGCATATCCAGTCGCTGTCCTACGCCGAGCTTGACCGGCTCGGCACGGCCACGCTCGTCACGCGCATGACGAGCGACATGAATCAGGTGCAGACGGGCCTCAATCTGACACTCCGGCTGCTGCTGCGTTCGCCTATCGTGGTCTTCGGCGCGATGATCATGGCCTTTACCATCGATACGAAATCGGCTCTGATCTTCGCTGTGGCGATCCCGGCGCTCTTTGCCGTGGTCTTCGCTATCATGCTCAGCTGCATCCCGCTCTACCGGCGCGTGCAGACGCGGCTCGACGGCGTGACCGGCGCGGCGCAGGAAAATCTGTCCGGCGTGCGCGTCATCCGCGC
>CAKUND010000105.1 GCA_934668295.1 uncultured Oscillospiraceae bacterium | reverse complement strand
GAATTACTGAGATAGCGGATGGCCTTGACCTTGTCGTCCTTGGTCATGAGCGCGACAGGCTTGCCGACAAGCTCGTCTGCCTGCCGGATGAGATCGTCCAGCAGATCGGCCACGTTGAGCGTGATGCGCTCCGGCTCGCGGCTGGCGTGCTGGTCGGCAGAAATGAAGTCGTGCAGGGAGTTTTCAAACAGCTGCATCATGGAAATGTCGTAGTTAATCCCGAGGATCCCCGTGACCTTTCCGTTCTCGTCCCGGATGTACACCGAGGAGGATTTCAGGATCTTTCCGTCCTTTGTGCGCGTCAGATAGCCGAGCTGATCCTCCGCGTTGTCGTCCTCGTGGCCCAGCTGCTCCAGCACCACGTGCGACGGCCCGTCGCCGACCTTGCGGCCGGTCACATGACCGTTTTCGATCGCGACGATCGAGGAATAGGTGCTTTTGCCGGAGAGCTCATGGAGCACTACTTCGCAGTTGCTGCCGAACTGCGCCGCGATCGCCTTTGCGATCTGTTCGAGCAGTTCCAGTAATTTCGCGTCCAATCTGCTATCACCTCCAAATTTAATACCCGAATGAAGTCTAAAGCTATCATACCAGTATCAGAAACAGATTGCAAGGAATTTTCAAAAATATTTTTAGGCTAACAAAAATTTTGTTGCTCTTTTCGTGAAATTACCGCGTCAGCTGCGTAAGAATGGACTCGAAGCCCTTGCAGGCTTTAAGCATCTGGTCGATCTCAATATATTCGTCGCGCACATGCGCAAGACTTTCGAGCGACGGGCCGTAGCCGATGGTCGGGATGCCGGCCTCCCCGCAGAAGCTGCTGCCGTTGGTGCAGAACGAGAAATGCGACAGCGGCGCCTCGATACCCGCGTCCTTCAGACCCTTCAGCGCGGCCTGTACCAGCTCGCTGTCCTCCTCCGTGACCCAGGCCGGGAAATACCGTTTGGCGCGGATCACATCGCCCGTCCAGCATTTCTCCTCGCCCTCGGCCAGATAACACCGGGCTTTGAGACCGGGGTGCGTTTTCTGCGCGCAGGCAATTGCCTCGTTCACCTGCCCGAGAATGACGGCCTCGTCCTCGCCGACGAGCGTCCGGCGGTCAAACGTCGCGCGGCACAGCGACGGCACGACCGACGCGCCGGGATACGGCTGGGAAATAATATCCGTGAGCTCGAGAATGCCCTTGCCGAGCAGCGGATGCTCGTTCGGGACGATGTTCCGGATCTCGTCGATGACGGCCGTCATGGCATAGACGGCGTTGACGCCCTTTTCCGGGTTGGAGGAATGGCAGCTGACACCCTCCGTCTCGACGACGACTTCTGCCCGGCCGCGCTGGCCGCGCTTGACGGTCGTGCTCGTGGCCTCGCCGATGATGACGAGGTCTGGCTTTGCCAAGCGCGTAATTTCGCGGGAGGACACGCCCTCGAACCGCTCCTCATGCACCGTGCACGACACGCAGACGCGGCCCGCGAAGTCCTTGCCGGTCTTCTCGGCGAAGCGTGCCGCGGCGGTGATCATGGCGCAGTCGCTGCCCTTCATGTCAGACGCGCCGCGGCCGTAAATTTTGCCGTCCACGATCTCGCCGCCGAACGGGTCATGCTCCCACTGCGGCGCGTCGATCACGTCCACGGTGTCGATATGGCCGTCCATCAGGACGGTCTTGCCGGGCCGCTTGCCGTTGATCGTGCCGAGGACGCTTCCGAAGCGGTCAATGATGACCTCGTCGAAGCCGTATGCCTCCATTTTGCGCTTCATCAGCTCCGCCACGCCCTTCTCCTGGCCGGAGTAGCTGGGGATGCGCAGCGCCTCCTGGCAAAACGCGATCAGCTGTTCATCTGTATACATACTGTAAGGGTCCTTTCTCTTTTATTCTGTTTGAAGCATAGGGCAGCCCCGCGCCGTTGTCAAGCGGGCCACGCAAATTCTATGTTTTACGGAAAATCCACCGACCCGTTTTGGTAAAAACGGCAAAAGCGGCCTGTACACAAAAACCCGCGGGAGGCACTGCCTCCCGCGGGACAATTTTTTATAATGGACTTTTTTTGATCTTCGCGAACGCGCGGGGATATTGGAGCGGCGTGGGTCTGACCTTGCGGATGACGACGGCCTTGTGCACCGCGTCCTGAATGGGGTACTCGTACACGCGCTCGATTTTTCCGCCCAGCTGTGCAATGGCGCGCTTCGCCTCGTCCATTTCTTCCTCTGCCAGCGCGCCCTTCATAGCCAGAAATGCGCCGCCCACCTTGACATACGGCAGACACAGCTCTGACAGGATGTTCAGCCGCGCCACGGCGCGGGACGCTGCGATGTCATACTGCTCCCTGCAGGTCTGGACGAATTCCTCCGCGCGGGCGGTCACGACCTCCGCCTCCACGCCCAGCTGCGGCAAAAGCTCCCGCAGCCACGTCATGCGCTTTGCCAGAGAATCCAGAAGCGTCAGCTCGATCGACGGCTCCGCGATCTTCAGCGGAACGCCGGGGAAGCCCGCGCCGCAGCCGACGTCGATCACGCGCTTTCCGGCAAACGGTTCTGCCTGCAGCAGCGCGATGCAGTCAAGAAAATGCAGCTCGGCCACGGCCTGCGGCTCTGTGATGGCCGTGAGATTCATGACCTTGTTTTTTTCGATCAGCGCCTGCCCGAACGCGCAGAGCGTGTCGATCTGCTCCGGCGATAAGCCGGAGCGCGCTTCCAGTGCTTCCCTCATTGATCTGCCTTTCGGATATACAGCACGCCGAGCGTTCCCGGCCCGCAGTGGCTGCTGACGGTGCAGCCGGCCCGCGTGACGCAGATCTGCTCAAACGGCTGTAACTTTTGCACAGTTTCCACAGCCTTTTGCACCGTTTCCTCCGGCACGCCGGAGTGCGTGATGAACACGCGGCGCAGCTCCAGATCGCTGCGGTTTCCGATTTTATCGGTGATATACTCGCAGACGCACTTGTCAAAGCTGCCGCGGTATTTTTTGCCGACGCCCATTTTGCCGTCTCTGACCTCAATGCACGGGCGGAGCCTTAACAGATTCGCGCCCAGAAGCGTCACGGCGGAGCACCGGCCGCCCTTTTTCATGTAATCCAGCCGGTCGAGAATGAAGCTGGCCTCCACGCGGCCCGTCAGATCGTGCAGCGCCGCGACGATGTCGTCCGGCTCCATGCCCTCGCGTGCCATGCGCTCGGCCTCCAGCACGACAAGCCCGTGGCCTGTGGATAAATTTCTGGAATCGACGACGTATACGTTGTCAAAATCCGCCGCCGCCAGCTTCGCGTTCTGATAGCAGCAGGAAAAATCCAGGCTGATGCAGATGTGAATGACAAAGTCGTTTTTGGCCGACAGCTCCGTGAATGCACGGACATAATCGGCCAGATTGACCGCCGCTGTCTGCGGAAGACTTCCGCCGGCGGAGACGTGGGCATAGATATCGTCCGGTTTCACGTCCACGCCGTCGCGCAGCGTTCTGCCGTCCATGCTCACGTAGAGGGGCAGCAGGCGAATGTTGTACCGCTCCAGCTGCTCCGGGCTGAGATCACAGGTAGAATCAGATGTGATCTGGTATCGCATAGTATGTCCCTTCCTTTTTTCATCAGCGCCCGCATCGGGCGCGCACTTGGTAACCGATGGTTCAATCGGCAAGCATTATCAGCGAGAGATTTTGTCCCAAATGAAAGTTTGGAAAACGCAGGAATACTTTGCGTATTTCAAGTTTTTCAAACTGCACAGTTGGGGCAAAAGATCCGCTGATAACCGCAGACGCATTGAATCAGCGGTTACCTTGACGCAATGCGCGGAAAAAATCGCGCAGCGCCTGTGAACAGTCCGCTTCCAGCACGCCGCCGCTGACCTCCGGCTGAAAACAGCCCGGCAGATGCAGCAGATCGACGAGACTTCCCGCCGCACCGGATTTTGGATCTTTCGCGCCGAAGACGACGCGCGGCAGATGCGCATTTAAAATCGCGCCTGCGCACATGGGGCACGGCTCCAGCGTCACATACAGCGTACACTGCCACAGTCGCCAGCCGCCAAGCGTCCGGCAGGCTTCGCCGATGGCCTCCAGCTCCGCGTGAGCCAGCGCCGTTTTTCCCTTTTCGCGCCGGTTGCGGCCCCGGCCGACGATGCGGTCTTCCAGTGTGATCACACACCCCACCGGAACCTCGCCGTCCGCCGCCGCCTCCCGCGCAAGCAGGAGCGCTTCGCGCATCATTGCCTCATCCAATTCCGTACACACACCTCCACGGCAGGAGTCTTTATATCATACCCGAAAATGGAAGATTCGTCAACACCCCGGCAGAGCCCGCGCGCTGAAAAAAGACCCCGGCCAGACGACTGGCCGGGGAAGATGGGGTTGTGGGATTCGGCTGCGGCATGACCGCAGCCAGGGATATGAAGTGCGCTCGCATTGGATAAGCTGTAGCTATAAGATAGCACCCACACGGGAAAAAGTCTGCCGAACGCTGTCGCGGCGGAATTTTTCCCTGGGAGCTTACTCCCCCTTCACGCCATAGCCGCAGAAGCGGATGGCAGCCTTGGCAAGCTCTGCCGTCGGGTCGACGAAGGGGCCGGGCTGCGGCAGAGTGTCGGCGATGATGGGCAGCTCCGTGCAGCCGAGGATGAAATAGTCCGCACCCCGTGCGCGAAGCCCGTCCAGCAGCGCCTGCCACGCGTCCTGCTCCGGCATGAGCGGCTTTGATGCCTTCACAATATCATAGATCAGGTGCATCAGCACGTCCTGCTCGCCCGCGTCCGGCACAAGGCAGCGCACGCCCTGCGCGGCCAGCGCCTTTTCATAAAGCCCGGTCGCAAGCGTACCCTTCGTCGCAAGGATCGCGGCGGTCTTGCCGGGGAAGGTCTTTGCGCACGCCTTTGCCGTGGCCTCGAGCATGCTGAGAAACGGCAGGCTCGTCATGGCCTGCAGGCGGGGAAGAAAATAGTGCGCGGTGTTGCACGGCATAATGACGCAGTCCGCACCGCAGCGCTCCAGCGAGCGCAGGGCCGAGGCCATCTCCGGCACGGGATCCGGCTCGCCGGATAAAATCGCCGCCGTGCGGTCGGGAATGCGGGCGTTGGAATCGATATAGACGCGGATGTGCTCGTTGTCGCAGGACGCATCCGTCAGAAGCGTGATCTTGCGGAACAGGTCCGCCGTTGCAAGCGGCCCCATGCCGCCTAAAATGCCGATCGTTTTAGCCATGGTGCTTTCTCCTTGAACAGAACTATCTGATATGGAAAAAGGGGACGGACTGTTGTCCGTCCCCTTTTTTATCGGGACTTGATGGTCAGTTCGAACGAATTAGCCCTTGATCGCGCCCTGATCGTCGACCGTGATGACGGTAGCGAAATCGGAAGCAGTCTTGCTGATGTCGTTGCTGACAGTGATCTTGCCGCTGAACATATCGGCGACCATTGCCTTGTAGTCGTCCTGCGTGAAGCTGTCGGACCACTGTGTGCCCTCGCCCATCGGGATCTGGACGTAGTTCGCTTCGGGATCGTCCGCGGAGACGAGGCCCAGCGTTGTGATCTTGCCAACGTAGTTTGCCCAGTTGCCGTTGTTGATGACGTCGTTCAGCGTGTCGTAAGTAGCGGGGTACAGACCCTTCATCGCGGAGGTAACGGTCAGGCCGTCAACGCCCGCATAGCCGGCGATCACGCCAGCCTGGTCAACGTCAACGCCGATGACCTTGCCGTTGGCCTTCTTGGCAGCGTCAACAGCGGAGGTGTAGATGCCGCCGCCGCAGGCGAAGACGACCTCAGTGCCGTTTGCATACCAGGTATCCATAACAGCGGTGATGTCAGCATCGCCGAAGAACTGACCGCCATAGACGTACTTCACAGTGACGTCGGACAGGCCCAGATCGGCAGCCGCAGCGTCAACGCCCTGCACGAAGCCGTAGCCATAGCGGATAACGGCGGGAACAGCCATGCCGCCCAGGAAGCCGAGGCTCTTATAGCCCAGCTTGACAGCCGCGTAACCGGCCATGTAGCCGCAGAGTTCTTCCTGATAGATCGCGCAGTAGACATTGCTCATGTCAACATACTTTTCGAGATCCCAGTTGTCGGGGTTGTAGTCATAGCTTTCGCCAGCCTTGGCAACACCGGCCTCGAGCAGGTCGCCCTTGGCAACGTCGAGCGCGATGAACTTGACCTCGGGGAATTCCGGAGCAGCCTCGACGATGGCGCCGCCGAACGCGTAGCCCGGCATCACGATGACGTTGTAGCCTTCGTCAACAGCCTTTTCGATCATGGCGACACGGTCAGCGGTGTTGTCGCCGGCGGGCTTGAAGTAGCTGAACTCCACGCCGTTGTCCTCGCAGAACGCCTTGCAGGCTTCATACGTGGTCTGGTTGAAGGACTGGTCGGTGATATCGCCGTAGTCGGTGATCATGGCGACAGCGTACTCGGATTCGGGAGCGGGCTCCTCGTCCTTGGTCTCCTCAGCGGGAGCGGGATCTTCGGTCTTGGTTTCCTCTGCGGGAGCGGGTTCCGTAGCGGGTTCGGGCTCGGTGGTGGTCTCTGCGGGCTTGGATGCGCAGGCAGCCAGGCTCAGAACCATGACCAGAACCAGAAGCAGTGCAAGATACTTCTTCATTTGAAAATCTACCTCTTTCATAATATT
>CAKUND010000104.1 GCA_934668295.1 uncultured Oscillospiraceae bacterium | reverse complement strand
TCGCCGACGTTGATGACGACGGCCAGATCGCGGCTGATCCACACGGCGACAAGCGTCGTGCCCATGCCGGTAAAATCATCGCTCAGCTGCGACTGCTCATAGACGGCGCTGTTTGCAAGCTCCAGCGCGCTGCGGAGCATGGCGGCGGCCTTTTCCGGCGTCATGCCGGGACGCTGGGTGCGGCGCACCTCGTCCGTGAAGACCTCAACGGCAAGGCTGCTTGCCACATTGCCGGATTTTGCGCCGCCCATGCCGTCGCAGACGATCATGAGCACGCGGTCGCGGCCAAACGGGACGATCGCATAGGAATCCTGATTCTGCTGCCGGATATTGCCCGGATCGGTCAAGCCCCAGGTCTGCATGGAGAACCCTCCTTCAGTCAGTTTGATTCATATTTGCGGCGCAGCTGGCCGCAGGAGGCGTCGATGTCGCTGCCGAGCGTCCGGCGGAGCGTCGCGGTGACGCCGTGTTCCTCGAGGATGGTCTGGAAGCGGCGGATGGCCTGTTTGGATGAGGTATGCAGGCCGCTCTCGGTGACGTTATTGAGCGGGATCATATTGACGTGCGCGCCCATCCCGGCCAGCTTCTTTGCCAGCAGCTCCGCCTGCTCCGGGCTGTCGCTCACACCGTCGATCATCGTATATTCAAAGGAAATGCGCCGTCCGGTTTTCGCAAAATAATCGCGGCAGGCAGATAGCAGCGTGTCGACCGGCCAGCGGCGGTTGACGGGCATGATCTTGCTGCGCGATTCGTCGTCCGGCGAGTGGAGGGACACGGAAAGCGTCAGCTGCAGATCGCGCTCGGCAAGCTTTTCAATTTTGTCGACCAGACCGCAGGTGGACAGGCTGATGTGGCGCATGCCGATGTTCATGCCGTCCGGGCTGTTGACAAGCTCTAAAAAGCGCATGACATTGTCGAAGTTATCCAGCGGTTCTCCGATGCCCATGAGGACGATATTCGAGATCGGCAAACCGGAATCCTGCTGAGAAAAGAGCACCTGATCAAGAAGCTCCGACGGCTCGAGCCGTCGGACGAGGCCGCCGATCGTGGACGCGCAGAATTTGCAGCCCATCGGGCAGCCGACCTCGGAGGAGATACAGACGGTGTTGCCGTGGTGGTACTGCATGACGACGGATTCAACGCAGTTGCCGTCACGCAGCTTCCAGAGGTATTTGATCGTCCCGTCGAGCTTGGAGATCTGCTTGCGGGCGACGGTAGGGACAGTGATGAAATAGAGGCTATCCAGCTTTTCGCGCAGGGGCTTGGAGAGATTTGTCATGCGCTCAAAGCTGACTGCGCCGCGGTGGAGCCACGTGAAGACCTGCTTTGCGCGGAATTTGGGTTCTCCAAGCGCCGCGAATGCGTCCTGCAGTTCGGCCAGCGTCATGGATTTGATATCCTGTTTCATGCGTGTTTCCTCAGCTTACAGATGAAAAAGCCGTCCGCCGCGTGCTTATGCGGCAGAAGCGTCACATAGCCCTCGTTGGGAAGATCCAGTCCGGCCGGAACCGGAAACGGTTCCAGCGAAAACGCCGGGTGCGCCTGCAAGAACGGCAAAACAACATCCTCGTTTTCCTCTTTTCGGACGGTGCAGGTGCTGTAAAGAAGCGCGCCGCCGGGCCTGACATAGCGGCTGACGGTTTCCAGAATAGCGCGCTGCACGTCGGGCAGGCGCTCGATGGCGTCCAGCGGCTTATAGCGGATGTCCGGCTTTTTGCGGATGACGCCGAGGCCGGAGCACGGCACGTCGGCGATCACAAGGTCAAACTGCGCTTCGAGCGCGGGATCAAATTCCGCCGCGCTGCGCTGCTCGGCTTTTATAATGGAAATGCCGAGCCGGTCGGCATTTTTTTCGATCAAAGAAATTTTATGCGCGTGCAGATCGCAGGACAGGATGCTGCCCGTGTTTTCCATCTGCATGGCGGCGGCGAAGCTCTTGCCGCCGGGGGCCGCGCAGCAGTCGAGCACGTGCATGCCCGGCACCGCGCCGGAGGCCAGTACGGACAGCTTCGCGGCGGCGTCCTGCACATAGACCGCACCGGACTGAAACAGCGGCAGCGTCTCAAGATTTCCCGTCCCGGAGACAAGGAAGCAGCCGGGAAGCCACGGGTGCGGCTCATAGGCGATCCCCGCTTCGTCCAGCGCGGCAGTCACCTGTTCCGGGGAGTCTTTCAGAGGGTTGACCTGCATCGCGGTCTTCGGAATGTCGTTATCGGCGGCAAGGAACGCCTCGAGCGTTTCCTCGTCCATAGACGCGCGCAGGCAGTCGACAAGCGGCTGGGGATGAGAATATTTTACGGCCAGATCACGCGGCTGCTCCAGCTCGCCCTTTCTGCGGGCAAGGGTGCGCAGCGAGCCGTTGACCAGACCGGCGGCGCGTTTGTTTGCATAGGTCTTCGTCTGCTCGACCGCCTCGTTCACAGCGGCGGAGACGGGGATCTTGTCTAAAAACAGGATCTGATACGCGCCGAGGCGCAGGATATCAAGCACGACCGGCTGTAATTTCGTCAGCGGAGAGGCTACGGCCTGCGCAAGATAAAAGTCCAGCAGCATACGGTTCTGCACCACGCCGTACAGCAGTCTTGCGGCCAGCGCCGCGTCGCGGCGGTCGAGCCGGGCGCGGGCCGTATTGTCCTTCAGCGCGCCGTCGGCCCAGGCATTCTGCCGCCGCATGGCGATCAGCGCGGACAGCGCAGTCGTTCTTGCGTTCATAGCTACCTCTTATTCGATGGTGATCGGATGTCCCCGGAAATAATCGGGGGCGGGCATACGCTTGCCGCCCTTGGCCTGCAGTTCGCGGACAAGGACGGTATCGCCGCCCTGACAGGCGACGAGCAGGCCCTTTTTCGTCAGCGCGACGAGAGAACCGGGCGCTTTGTCTGTCTTCTGGTCGGAATATTCCACGCGGTAAATTTTAAATTCCGTGCCGCCGAGCTCCGCCGTGGCGACAGGCCAGGGCACAAGACCGCGCACATGATCAACAATAAATCTCGCGGGCTGGCTCCAGTCGATGGGGCTTTCCTCTTTTGACAGCATGGGTGCGTAGGTCGCGCGGGCGCTGTCCTGCGGGATACGCACGGCCGTTCCGGCCTCGATCGAGCGGACGGTATCGGCGCAGAGGGGCGCGGCGAGGCACGCGAGGCGCGCCATCAGCTCCTCGGAGGTCTCCAGCGGCTGGATGGCTGTTTTGCGGATCTCGATGATATCGCCCTCGTCCATGCCGGCAGAGAGGTACATGGCGGTGACGCCGGCCTCATCGCAGTGGTTCAGGATGGAGCGCTGCACGGGCGCGGAGCCGCGAAGCTGCGGCAGAATGCTGCCGTGCATGTTGATCGCGCCGTATCTCGGGATGTCCAGGACCGCCTGCGGCAGAATTTTGCCGTAGGCGACGACAACCAGCAGGTCGGGCTTCAGCTCCCGCAGCTGCTGTACCGTCTCCTCGTCCCGGAAGGACTGCGGCTGATAGACCGGCAGCCCCACGGACAGGGCGTATTCCTTGACAGGCGACGGGATGAGCTTCATGCCGCGGTTTTTCGGCGTATCGATCTTGGTATAGACAGCGGCAATGTCAAAGCCGTCCGTATACAGTTTTTCAAGGCACGCTCTTGCAAACTCAGGCGTGCCCATAAAGACGAGTCTCATTCGCCGTCCTCCTGCTCCTCCTGCCGGGTCAGCTCCTCCAGCTCCTCGGGCGTGAGCATCCTTTCGGCGATCTCGGTGTACATATGGCCGTCAAGATGGTCGATCTCATGCAGGAAGCAGCGGGCGACGATATCGTCGCCTTCGTATTCGTACCAGTCGCCGTTGCGGTCCTGCGCGCGGACGACGACATGCTCGGGCCGGGTGACGATGCCGTACTTGCCGGGCAGGCTCAGACAGCCCTCGACGCCGGTCTGCGTTTCCTCGCTGACCTCAACGACCTCGGGGTTCACGAGCTCGACATCCTCCTCGCCGGTATCGACGACGCAGAGTCTGCGCATCACGCCGACCTGCGGCCCGGCGAGGCCCACGCCGTTCGCGTTGTGCATCGTCTCGATCATATCCTCGATCAGAATTGCAAGCTTCTGGTCAAACCTTGTGACGGGACGGCAGACCTTGGTCAGAATGGGGTCGCCCACCGTCACGATCTTTCTCAGTGCCATAGTATTCTCTGCTCCTTTTGTGAAAGGTCCAATTTGATTTATTTTATCACGCTTTCCCGCACTTCACAAGTCAAAAAATCGGTGAAAACGCGCTTGACCAGAAAAACCGCGGGCCCCCGCGCAATGCGGAGGCCCGTTGGGTATTCAGATCACGTATTCATCTGCCGCGTCGGCGGAGGTCAGGCTGGAGAGGGGGACAGAATCGAGGCAGGCGGCGATCTGTTCGTCGAGCCGCTTCCAGACGGCGGACAGGCCGGAGGCAGCCTCGCCGCGCGTGAGCTGCGCATTTGCGCCGAGGCAGGACAGCGAGCCGTCTGCCGCGCGGAGGATCTCGCCGAGCGAATAATCGGACGGCGCACGCGACAGGCGGTAGCCGCCGCCTCTGCCGTGCGTGCCCTCGACCAGTCCCTGCGCCGCCAGTGTACGCAGGATGCGCTCGAGATATTTCTGCGACAGCTCCTGCCGCTCGGCGATCTGCCGCGCGGTGATAAAGTCGCCGCGATGCTCCGCCAGATCCAGCAGGATCAGGACGGCGTAGCGGCCCATGGATGAGATCAGCATACAGATTCCTCCCTTGCAATGATGCCGCCGCCGAGGACGGTGTCGCCGTCATAGAGCACAGCGGATTGTCCGGGCGTGATGGCGCGCAGCGGTTCGTCGAAGACAAGCCGGATGCCGCCCTCCCCTGCCGGATAAACCGTGCAGGGCTGCTCCGGCTGGCGGTAGCGCGTTTTCGCGCTGCACCGGAGCGGGAGCGCGGGCGCTTCGCCGGAGATCCAGTGCATGCCGGGCACGGTGCATTCCCTTGTAAACAGCGCCTCGTTCGGGCCGACGACGACGGCGTTCTGCTCCGGCAGAATTTTGACGACATAAATTTTCCCATCCGACGGCATGCGCAGGCCCCGGCGCTGGCCAACGGTATAGTGGATGATGCCGCGGTGGGTGCCGACGACCTTGCCGTTCAGATCGAGGAACGGGCCGGGCTCGGGCGTTTTGCCCGTGCGGTTTTCGATGACCTTGGCATAATCGCCGTCCGGGACGAAGCAGATGTCCTGACTGTCGTGCTTGCGGGCGTTGATGAGACCGGCTTCGGCGGCAAGCTCGCGCGCCTCGGTCTTGCGCAGGGTACCGAGCGGGAATTTGACCCGCGCAAGCGTTTCCTGCGTCAGATCGTAGAGCACGTAGCTCTGATCCTTCGTCTCGTCCAGAGCCTTTTTGAGCACGTACTTCTCCCCTTCCCGCTCGATGCGGGCATAGTGGCCGGTGGCGATATAGCGGCAGCCCATGATGTCGGCGCGCTCAAACAGCTTGTCGAATTTCAGATAGCGGTTGCAGTCGATGCAGGGATTCGGGGTAATGCCGTGCTCATAGGCGCTTACAAAGCGGTCGATGACGCATTCGGCAAATTTGTCCTTCAGGTTAAAGACGTAATACGGCATGCCGAGGCGGTAGGCGACGCTGCGCGCGTCCTCGACATCGTCGAGCGAGCAGCAGGTATTTGCCTTCGGAATGCCCGCGTCCTCGTTGTCATAGAGCTTCATCGTGCAGCCGATGCACGAAAAGCCCGCGTCCGTCAGCAGCTTGGCCGCGACGGAGGAATCCACGCCGCCGGACATGGCGACCAGTACCTTTTCAGTTTCCATTGGCAGCCGGGGACGCCTGCATGGCGGCGATCGTGCGCTCCATCAGCTCGTCAAGGCTCCAGCCGAGCATGTCCGCGCCGCGTTCAATGACCTCGCGCGAGCAGCCGGCAGCAAATTTTTTGTCCTTGAACTTCTTTTTGAGCGACTTGAGCTGCAGCTCCTGCACGCTCTTGCTCGGCAGCATGCGCACGACCGCGCCGATGAGGCCGGTCAACTCGTCCGTGGCATAGAGCACCTTTTCCATCTGGTGCTCCGGCTGCACGTCGACAGTGAGCAGGTGGCCGTGGCTGACGACCGCGTGGACAAGGCGCTCGTCCACGCCCCGCTCACGCAGGAGCTGCGCTTCCTTCATGCAGTGCTGGTCGGGATACTGCTCAAAATCCAGATCGTGCAGGATACCGACGGTCTGCCAGAAATCCGCCTCGTCGGCATACCCGAGCTGGACGGCAAAATACCGCATCACATCGCCCACGATACGCGCATGCAGGCGGTGGAATTCACCCTCGTTATATTCACACAGCAGGTCCCATGCCTGCTCTCTGGTCGGAATCATAGTTCTGCCTCCTGATCGTCCGGTTTATTTGATAATTATAGCACAGATCGGAAGCGGTGTACAGGGAAAGTATTCAGCACATGCTGTGAAACGCAAAAAGCCTCCCCTGCCGACTCTGTTCGATTCTCTGAGGGGAGGTCTGCGCACATCCAACATACAAAACGGGAGAACACCATACACATGGCGTTCTCCCGTTTTGGTTACTTGCAGTTCTTCGAATCCTGATTCTGCGTCTGGTTCGAGGTGTTCTGCGATTCGGTCTTGTTCGTTTTGTTCTGCTTGCTCATGATGAGCCTCCTGAAAGTATGAATTGCGGCGCAGCCGCAGGGATAGCTTGTCCGCTTTTTCAGGATTTATCCTTCGGATTGCAGAGCAGCGCGGC
>CAKUND010000103.1 GCA_934668295.1 uncultured Oscillospiraceae bacterium | reverse complement strand
GGCGCAAGCGCGCGAAAGCCGCCCAGAAGCGCGTCATACACGCTCTGGAGCGGCCGGGAAAGCTGTCCGTAATAATATCGCATAGTCCCCTCAAAACTGCAGCTGCGCGGGCTGCAGATCATCCAGCGCGGACAGCGTCCGCACCGGGACTGCGCCGCGCGCGATCAGAGCCTGTGCGCCCTCAGAGCCGTCGGCATTTACAAACACCGGGCTCCAGCCGCGTCTTAAATTCTCCGTCGTCCCGTCCCACGTGCCGCCTGTTCCGGCGCGGCACTGCGCGACGAGCGTTTTTTCGCCCATGGCATGGATAAAATGATTCCGCGTCAGCGCCCGCTGCGCGGAAAACGGCAGATCGTAGCCCTGCTCTGCCAGATACAGAACATGTGCCTGCACCGGGCAATCCAGAAGCCGCCCGGCCGGGAAGATCACAGCAGAGCCGCCCGCGTTCAAACAAGCCTCCTGCGCCGCCCGATCCGCGCCCATCGCTCCGCCGGAGCAGAGCGCGCGATCCGACCGGGCGATCAGCCGTCCGGCAGCTTCCGCGAACGCGCGTCCGCCCTCCGTCAGCTCCCGCGAGCCGACGACGCAGATGCAGCGCGCAGACAGCAGCGCCTCGTCCCCCTTCACAAACAGCACCGCCGGACAGCGCTGGCCGAGCGTCTGCCGCAGCCGCGCGGGATACCGCGGCGACAGGCGCGTAATAGGGACGATCCCGTGTTGCTCTGCCGCGCGCAGATAGCGCTCCAGCTGCGTTTCGCGCGACAACAGCCGCACGATGCGCCCGCACTGCTCCTGCGAATAGCCGAGCCGGGTCAGATCGCGCGCAGTCAGCTCCCGCAGCGGGTCCTCCCCGCCGGGGCCAAGGGCGCGCGCCCGCTTGGAAAGCTCCTGCAGCTGCGCCGCAGTCAGAGGCCGCGCATCGTCCTCCGGCAGCGCGCAGCAAAGCAGCAGAAGCCCCTGCTCCCCCGCCGTCAACGGAAACGGCGGCGCGGCGGCGCCTTTTTGGGCTTCGGCGGCTCCTCCTCGACGAGAGAACCGTCCTCCGCGAATTTCACAGGCTGGATGGCATAGTGGGAATATTTCGCGATCTCCGCCAGCTTCGCCTGCTCCGGGAACGTGCCGAGAATGGATACGGCGATGCCCTTTTTCCGGGCGCGGCCCGTGCGGCCGATGCGGTGGATATAATACTCGTTTTCCTCCGGCACGTCGTAGTTGATGACGCAGTCCACATCGTCGACGTCAATGCCGCGCGAGGCGACGTCCGTCGCGATCAGGATGGGGAGCTTGCCGTCTTTAAACGTGCGCATGGTCTTTTCGCGCTTCTGCTGCGGGATATCGCCGTGGATGCAGTCGGCGTCGAGGCCCATGCGGACCAGATCGTCGCGCAGGCGCTGGCACATGACCTTCGTGTTGCAGAAGACGATGGTACGCTCGAGACGGAGCGTGCGGATGAGCCTGCTCGTCATTTCGATCTTCTCGAGCGGCGGGCAGGTGATGGAATACTGGGTGATGTCCGGGCGGTTATCCGTGTCGGCGGGGACGGTGATCTCGACCTCGTCGCGCTGGTACATCCAAGAGACGGTCATGACCTCCTGCGAGATGGTCGCGGAGAACAGGCCGAGATTGCGGCGGTTCTTGACCTTTTCAATGATCTTCGTCACGTCGTCGAAGAAGCCCATGTCGAGCATGCGGTCTGCCTCGTCCAGCACGACGGTCTGCACCTTGTCAAATGAGAGCGTATGGCGCTTATAGTGATCCATCAGCCGGCCCGGCGTGGCCACGACGATCTGCGGGTGGTTTTTCAGCTGCTTGATCTGCCCCTCGATCTTCGCGCCGCCGTAGACCACAGCCACGCGGATATTCTTATAATAGGTGAGCAGCCCGCGCAGCTCGTCACAGATCTGGATGGCAAGCTCGCGCGTCGGGGCCAGGATCAGGCCCTGCAGATCCTCGCTCTCCGCGTCGATGTGTTCGATCATGGGGATGCCGAAGGCAAACGTCTTGCCCGTGCCGGTCGGGGCCTTGGCAATGACGTCCTTCCACTGCATAAATTCCGGGATGGCCTCGGCCTGGATGCGGGTCGGATAGCCGTAGCCCTTCTTCTCCAGCGCCTGTAAAATTTCTTCCGACAGGCCAAGGTCGGCAAAAGTCAAATTCTGTTCCATAGGGATCGCTTCCTTATTCAATGTTCTGGCGAAAATCGCAATTTTTTTAATCATATCATACTTTCGCCGCATTTCCAATCCCCTTCCCGGAAAAAAGCGGCTGCTTTTTTCGCTTGCTTCCGTCCGGGCCGCGCGGTATAATAATTTTAACACACTTGAAAGAGGCGGACGCTATGACGAATTTCCTGCTGCGGCGCTTTGTCCCGGACTATCAGAACACCGCTGACCCCGCCGTGCGCGAAAAATACGGCAATCTGGCCGGGATCGTGGGCATCGTCTGCAATGTGCTGCTGTTCGCGGGCAAGCTCACGGCCGGAACGCTCTGCGGCAGCGTATCCGTCACGGCGGATGCCGTCAACAACCTCTCCGACGCATCAAGCTCCCTTGTGACGCTGCTGGGCTTCCGGCTGGCCGCCCGGCCGGCCGACGAGAAGCACCCCTACGGCCATGCGCGGATGGAATATCTGTCCGGCCTTGCCGTGGCAGTGATGATCCTCGTGATCGGCGTGGAACTGGTCAAAAGCTCTGTTCAGAAAATTCTGCATCCGGAGGCAGTAGAGCTTTCGGTGCTGACGGTCACGGTTCTGACATGCTCCATTCTGCTGAAGCTCTGGATGGCGCTGTTTGACCGGAAGCTGGGCAAAAAAATTGACTCCGCCGCGCTGATCGCCGCCGCTGCCGACAGCCGCAGCGACGTGATCTCGACCGGCGCGGTGCTGCTTGCCTGCGTGATCGGGAAGCTGACGGGGCTGATGATCGACGGCTGGGCCGGGCTTCTCGTGGCGCTGTTTATCCTCTGGTCCGGCATCGGCGTTGTGAAGGACACCGTCGATCCGCTGCTGGGCGCGAAGCCGGACGAGGAGCTTGTGCGCGCGATCGCGTATCTCATGACCTCGCACGCAAACATTCTCGGCTTCCACGATCTCATGGTGCACGATTACGGCCCCGGCCGCCGCTTTGCCAGCGTCCATGCCGAGATCGACCACCGCATCGACCCGCTGATCGCCCATGAGCTGCTGGACGGGATCGAACGGCAGGCAAAGCGGGAGCTGCACGTCGACCTCGTCATCCACTATGACCCCATCGTCACCGACGACCCGGAGGTCGCCGCCGTGCGCACGCGCGTCCTCTCGATCCTGCATGATCTTGACCCGCGCCTGTCCCTTCACGATTTCCGCATGGTCGCCGGGCCGCACCATGTGAACGTGATCTTCGACATGGTGATCCCGCCGGAAGATACAGATACCGCCGAGCAGCTGCGGCAGCAGGTCGAAGATCAGCTGCAGGACGGGAAAAAGACCTATCATCTCATTGTCACGTTTGATACGGCAGCGTTCAACGAGCTGTCGACGGAGGCGGGAGAATAGCCGCTTTTCGCAGGCGAAACACGCCCGGCGCAGGTTTGCGCCGGGCGATCTTGCTGTTTTTTGCAAAAGTCAAGTAGCAAAACTGTAAAAATTTTGCGCTGTATTTTTGTCGCTCTCCACAAATCTTCACAAGATAAAAACAATATTCATATTTTTCTTTACATATTTTTCACAACGTGGTATCATATTTTTACTGATTTTTATCAGCAATTTTAGATAGGAGAAGGAAAAGCATGAAAGAAAAGAAAAAACTTGGCCTGCCGGCATGGATCTTTATCGGCATGATCGCCGGTATCGTCGCCGGCCTGATCTTCGCGTTCGCCGGTCTCGGTGATTTTACCACGGAGTGGATCAAGCCCATCGGCACGATCTACGTCAACCTTCTGAAGTTCCTGGTCGTCCCGGTCGTCCTGTTCTCGATCGCTGACGGCGTCGTCAGCCTGAAGGATCTCAAGCGCGTCGGCTCCGTCGGCGTCAAGACGTTCGTATACTATATGTGCACGACTGCTCTGGCTGTCGTCATCGGCCTCGTGCTCGTCAACCTGTTCAAGGGCAGCTTCACCCCGCTGCCGTCGGCTGACCTTGGCGCGCTGGAATATGAGGCGAAGGAAGCCCCGTCCGTTATGCAGGTCATCGTGAACATCTTCCCGTCCAACCTGCTCCAGCCGATGGTCTCCTCTGACATGCTGCCGGTCATCGTGATCGCCATCTTCCTCGGTGCTGGCGTTCTGGCCGCAGGCGAAAAGGGCCAGAAGATCGGCGAGCTCATCAACTGCATGGAAGAAGTCATCATGAAGATCATGATGATGGTCATCAAGTTCACCCCGATCGGCGTCTTCTGCCTCATGACCAACGTCGTCGCCGTCAACGGTGCGGACATCATCGGCAAGCTGGCCCTCATCATTGGCGTCGCCTATATCGGCTACATCGTCCATGTTGTCGTGGTCTACGGTCTGTCCGTCAAGTTCCTCGCCAAGATGAGCCCGCTCGCATTCTTCAAGGGCATTGCCCCGGCCATGATCACCGCATTCACCACCACATCCTCCAACGCGACCCTGCCCGTCAACATTGAGTGCTGCAACAAGATGGGCGCGGAGCCTGAGATCAGCTCCTTCGTCCTGCCGCTCGGCGCGACGATCAATATGGACGGCACCGCCATCTATCAGGCCGTCTGCGCGGTCTTCATCGCGTGCTGCTACGGCGTTCAGCTGACGCTCGGTGATATGGCCATGATCGTCCTGACCGCGACCCTCGCCTCTGTCGGCACGGCTGGTGTCTCCGGTGCAGGCATGATTATGCTGGCGATGGTTCTGACGCAGGTCGGCCTGCCGGTCGAAGGCATTGCGATTATCGCAGGCGTCGACAAGCTGTTCGACATGGGCCGCACGACCCTGAACATCACCGGCGACGCGACCTGCGCGCTGTTCATCTCCCGCCTCGAGCGCGAGAAGGCCGCCAAGAAGGCTGCCAAGGCTGCAAAGTAACCCTGTCTCTTAAAAACCGCTCCCCCGGTCATCCGGGGGAGCGGTTTTTGCATATAAAAGGCTCCCCTTGACCCAAGGGGAGCCTTTTCGGCTGTCAGAACAGCGTCAGCTGGCTGGTGAGGGGGAGGTCGCCGAAGGCGCCGGCGGATTGGAGCTGGTCGATGAGCGTCTTGGATACCTTCGGGCAGGCGTCGGCAAATTCCTCGACGGACAAGAACTCCCGGCCCTCGCGGGCGTTCATGAGATCCCACGCCGCCGTTTCACCGAGCCCCGCCACAGCTACGAACGGCGGGCGCAGCCGTCCGTCCTCGATCTGGAATTTCGTCGCGTGGGAGTGATAGATATCGATCGGCGCGAAGGTGAACCCGCGCAGATAAAATTCATAGCAGACCTCAAGCGTGGTGAACAGATCGTCGTCCTTGGCGCTGGAGTCCTCATCCTCCTTGATCTCCTGCAGCTTCTTTTTGACAAGCTCGATGCCGTGGCACATCATGCCCTCGTCAAAGCCGCCCTTCTGGCTGCGGCGGTAGAAATAGGCCGCGTAGAACGCAAGCGGCTCGTGCACCTTGAACCACGCGATGCGGAAGGCCATCATGACATAGGCCGTCGCGTGGGCCTTCGGGAAAAGATATTTGATCTTTTTGCACGAACCGATGTACCACTCCGGCACGCCCGCGGCCTTCATTTCCTCCTCCGCGCCGTCGGGCAGTCCCCTGCCCTTTCGGACGGCCTCCATGATCTTGAACGACCGCTTTTCCGGCATGCCGCACTTGATGAGATAGAGCATGATGTCGTCGCGGCAGCCGATGGCCTCGCCAACTGTTGCAGTCTTGGACAAAATCAGATCGCGCGCGTTGCCCAGCCACACGTCCGTGCCGTGCGAGAAGCCGGACAGACGGATGAGGGTATCAAATTTTGTCGGCTGCGTCTCCTGCAGCATGCCGCGCGTGAAGCCCGTGCCGAATTCCGGGATGGCAACGGAGCCGACCGGCCCCAGAATCTGGTCGTTTTCATAGCCCAGCACCTTGCTGGAGGTAAAGATGGACATGGTGTCCTGATCGTCAAGCGGAATTTTCTGCGCGTCGACGCCGGTCATATCCTCGAGCATGCGGATCATGGTCGGGTCATCATGGCCCAGCATATCGAGCTTCAGGAGGTTTTCCTCCATGGAGTGATATTCAAAATGCGTCGTGACCCATTCGGAGTCCTTGTCGTCCGCCGGGTGCTGCACGGGGCAGAAGTCCCAGATCTCGTTTTCCTGCGGAATGACGACGAGGCCGCCGGGGTGCTGGCCGGTCGTGCGCTTGACGTTGACGCAGCCGAGCGCCAGCCGGTTTTCCTCCGCCTTGGGGACGGTCTTATTGCGCTCCGCCAGATATTTTTTCGCGTAGCCATACGCCGTTTTCTCCGCGACGGTGCCGATGGTGCCTGCGCGGAAGACGTGCGTTTTGCCGAACATCTGCACACAGTAGGCGTGCGCCTTGGCCTGATATTCTCCGGAGAAGTTGAGGTCGATATCCGGGACCTTATCGCCGCCGAAGCCGAGGAAGGTCTCAAACGGGATATTGAACCCGTCCTTATCGAGCTTCGCGCCGCACTTCGGACACACCGCGTCCGGAAGATCTGCGCCGCAGGCGCAGTCGGCCGGGACATCGAACGTCGTGAACTTGCACTGCGGGCAGCGATAGTGCGGCGGATAGGAATTGACCTCCGTGATGCCGGACATGAACGCCACGATGGACGAGCCGACCGAGCCTCGGGAGCCGACAAGATAGCCATGCTCGAGCGAGTTCTGCACCAGCTTCTGCGCGGACATATAAATGACGTCATAGTGGCAGGAGATGATGTCGTGCATCTCCGTGTCGACGCGCTTCTGCACAAGCTCCGGCGGGTTTTCGCCGTAGAGCCGGTGGAGCTTGCCGTAGACGAGGGCTTT
>CAKUND010000102.1 GCA_934668295.1 uncultured Oscillospiraceae bacterium | reverse complement strand
AAGCTGCTCACCTCGCGCGCCTACCGCGAAAAATCCGGCGAATTCGCCGCCGACGGCGTGAAGCTGCTGGCGGAGGCTGCCCGCTGGTATCCGGGACTGCATACCGTGATCGCGGAAGAACACGTAGAATTATGTAAACTTCCGGATACAGTGCGCGTCGTCCGCGTGCCCAAAGACGTCATGCAGTCCGTTTCCCTGATGGACGCGCCGCAGGGCGCGATTTTCCTCTGCCGGCTACCGGAGCAGAAGCCTGCCGTGATCGTGCCCGGAACACTCCTGCTGGACGGCATTCAGGACCCCGGCAATCTCGGCACGATTCTCCGCACAGCGGACGCGCTGGAGATCCCGGTCATTCTGCTGGACGGCTGCGCCGACGTGTACAACCCCAAGACGGTCCGCGCCTCCATGGGCGCGGTGTTCCGCACGCAGCCCGTCAAAATGACAAGGGCGCAGGCCGTCGCCGTCTGCCGGGAGCGCGGCATTCCGCTGCTGGCGACTGCCATGTCTGCCGACGCCGTCGATCTGCGGCAGGCCGACCTGCGCGCTGCGGCGGTCGTCATCGGCAGCGAGGGGCAGGGGATCTGCCCGGAGCTGTTCGCGGCTGCAGAGCAAAAGATCATCATCCCCATGTCGCCCCGCTGCGAATCCCTGAACGCCGCAGTCGCCGCGGCGATCGTTCTGTGGCAGATGAAGCGGTGAGGCACCGATGATGCGCTCACGCGGATTGCCGTAGGGGCGGACGACTCTGTCCGCCCGACAGAATGCCTCTGGCTGACAGAAAATTTTGGGCGAATTCGCAGGCATTTACCCGTTTGATTGTAGGGGCCGATGCCGGTCACAGCCGTTCGCGACGAAGGAGCGTTACGGATGTGGGTCTGCCGCTTGCCGGTACACATCGGCCCGTTGGGCAGCTGCAAATTCGCCGGAGGTTTTCGTAAAAAACGGTGCATTCTGCCGGGCCGACAGTGGGCATCGGCCCCTATGATTCGCAAACTATAAAAAATCCGAGAAAGACAGAGGGATTTTTATGCTGGAATACTGGTTGTGGCTGACCGGGCGCAAGGGTGTCGGCCTGCGCGGTCTGCGCGCGCTTCTGGAGCAGTTCGGGACGCCCGAGGCGGTCTACTGCGCCGCAGAATCCGATTACCCGCAGGCGCTCCGCCCGGAAGGGCGCGCCTCGCTTGCCGATAAGGAGCTTGCGCCCGCGCGCCAGATCCTGCAGCAATGCTACCGAAAAGCGATCCGCATCCTGACCTTTCAGGACGCCGCCTATCCGAACCGGCTCAAAAATCTTGACGATGCGCCGCTGGTGTTGTATTATCAAGGCGTTTTCCCGGATTTTGACGCGGAGCCGGTCATCGCCATGGTCGGCACGCGCAGGGCTTCCGCGTATGGACTGCTGCAGGCAAAGCGTCTGGGCTACGAGCTCGGGCGTTACGGCGCGATCGTCGTCTCCGGCGGCGCAGCCGGAATTGACACCATGGCGCTGCGCGGGGCCATATCCTCCGGGACACCGCCGGTTGCCGTGTTTGCCTGCGGCGTGGATATCGATTATCCGGCGGCGAACCGGAGTCTGTTTGAAGACATCCGAACCCACGGCTGCATCATCAGCGAGCTTCCGCCCGAAACGCCGCCGCTGGCGGAGCATTTTCCGTCCCGCAACCGGATCCTGAGCGGCCTTTCGCTCGGCTCCGTTGTCGTCGAAGCGCCCAGAAAGAGCGGCGCGCTCATCACCGCCCGCCACGCGCTCGAACAGGGCCGGGATGTGTTCACGCTTCCCGGGAATCTCGGCAATCCGACCTGCGAGGGCAACATCCAGCTGCTCAAGGAGGGGGCGATCCTGATCTCCGAGGGCTGGGACGTGCTGCAGGAGTATACCTATCTCTATCCGGAGCTGCCGCTGCGCCAGAAGCCGCTCGGCCCCATGACGCTCGGCTCGCAGGAAGTCAAGGACAACCTCGTTGTGGCGGAAACTTCATCTGATCCGGAAAAAACTGACACAAAAGCCGTTGACAAGCAGGAAAACAGGGCTTATATTGACGTACAGGAAATTTTGCCGCGCGTCTCTGCCGACGAAGCTGCCGTTCTGCGGCAGCTGGAGTCCGGTAAGCAGCCGGTCGACCGGATGATCGACGAAACGCAGCTGCCGGCCGGACGCGTACTCTCCGCGCTGACGCTGCTGGAGGTCAAGGGCTTTGTCAAGCGGCTGCCGGCACGGTATTATGAGCTGGCGAAAAAATAACATGGAGGCATCTATGCCGAACGCAAAACAGAATCTGGTCATCGTGGAGTCTCCCTCGAAGGCCAAAACCATCGGAAAATATCTCGGTCCCGACTATCAGGTCAAGGCCAGTATGGGCCATCTGCGCGATCTGCCCAAGAGCACGCTGAGCGTCGATATCGAACACGATTTTGAGCCGGAGTACCAGCCGCTCAAGGGAAAGGAAGACATCATCGCGGATCTGCGCAAGGCCGCGAAGGGCTCCGGCCGCATCTATCTCGCGACAGACCCGGACCGCGAGGGCGAAGCCATCTCCTGGCACCTGAAATATCTGCTGAACATTCCGGATAACGAGACATACCGCGTGACCTTCAACGAGATCACGCGCAACGTCGTGCAGGAATCCATCCAGCACCCGCGTCCCATCGACCAGAATCTCGTCGACGCGCAGCAAGCGCGCCGCGTACTCGACCGAATCGTCGGCTATCAGCTCAGCCCCCTGCTCTGGAAAAAGATCCGCAAGGGCCTGTCCGCCGGCCGTGTACAGTCCGTTGCGACTCGTCTGGTCGTTGACCGCGAAAACGAGATCCGGGCCTTTGTCCCGCAGGAATACTGGACGCTGGATGTAAATCTGAACCGCGTCGGCAAGTCCGGCAGCTTTACCGCGCACTACTATGGCGACCCGCAGAAGCGTGAGCTGACAAGCGAGCAGGATGTACAGTCCGTGCTGGACGCGCTGGAGGGGCAGCCGTTTTCCGTGACCGGCGTGAAGAAGTCGGAGAAAAAGCGCACTCCTGCGCCGCCCTTCATCACGTCGACACTCCAGCAGGAGGCGTCGCGCAAGCTCAACATGACTCCGCGCCGCACGATGATGATTGCGCAGCAGCTCTACGAGGGCGTGGAGATCTCCGGCGAGGGCTCCGTCGGTCTTATCACCTATATGCGTACCGACTCTCTGCGCATCTCTGAGGAGGCGCTTGCCGCCGCGGGCGACGTGATCCGCAGCCGCTACGGCGCTGCCTATTATGCTGAACCCCGCCGCTACAAGCCCAAATCCGGCGCGCAGGACGCGCACGAGGCTATCCGCCCGTCGAATGTCGCACTCTATCCGGAAGCCGTTGAGCACGATCTGACCAAGGAGCAGTACCGGCTCTATAAGCTCATCTGGAGCCGCTTCATTTCGTCCCAGATGACCAATGCCCTGTACGACGTAACGGCTATCGAGGCCGCCTGCGGCGATCATGTCTTCCGTGCGACGCACCAGAGCATGAAATTCTCCGGCTTTACCGCCATCTACGAGGAAGGCCGCGACGACGAGCAGGAAAAGCTCGATTCTCCGCTGCCCGATCTTGCCCCCGGCGAGGCGCTCATGGCCGCCGGCTTTGACAAGCAGCAGCACTTCACCCAGCCGCCCGCGCGGTATACAGAGGCGTCTCTGGTGCGTGCGATGGAGGAAAAGGGCGTTGGCCGTCCGTCAACCTACGCGGCGATCATCGCCACGATCCAGGATCGCGAATACGTCGTCAAGACCGACAAAAAGCTCTCGCCGACGAAGCTCGGCGAAGTGGTCAACGGCCTGATGATGGACCGCTTCCCCAATATCATCAGCGTCGAATTCACTGCCGACATGGAAAAGCAGCTCGACCAGGTCGAGGCTGGGCAGCGCCGCTGGAAAAGCGTGCTGGAGGAATTCTACACCGGCTTCCACCAGGAAATGCTCGACGCGGAAGAAGCGCTGAAGGACACCCGGCTCAAGGTGCCGGATGAGGTCTCGGATGAAAAATGCGAGATCTGCGGCCGGAACCTCGTCGTGAAGACGAGCCGCTTCGGCAAATTCCTCGCCTGTCCCGGCTACCCGGACTGCAAGTTTACAAAGCCCATTACGGAGAAAATGCCGGGCCGCTGTCCGAAGTGCGGCAGCACGATCCTGAAGCGCAAGAGCAAGCGCGGCTATGCCTATTACGCCTGTGAGCGCGGCGCGGCCTGCGGCTTCATGACCTGGGACGTGCCGACGGATCAGGATTGCCCGGTCTGCGGACAGACGATGTTCAAACGCTCCGGCAAGGGCGCGATGAAGCCGTTCTGCGCGAATCCCGAGTGCTCCAACTTCCTGCCGGAGGATAAGCGCGGCTATCGCCGCAAGTCCACCTCGACCGTCGAGACTGCGACGGCGGAATCCAACGCCGAGGCAGCCGCCGAAGCCGCACAGAAGCAGGCAGAGGAGAAAAAGGCCGCGAAGAAACCGGTAGCCAAAAAGTCCGCCGAAAAGCCGGCAGCCAAGAAGCCGGCCGCGAAAAAGGCAGCGGCCAAAAAGCCCGCAGCCAAGAAGCCCGCAGCCAAGAAGCCTGTGGCAAAAAAAGCCGCCAAAAAGACTGAGCCGGAAGACGATCTTCCGTTCTGATACAGAGATAGAAAGGACGTCCCAACATGCTGGAAGTGAAAGTGATCGGCGCTGGCCTTGCGGGCTGTGAGGCCGCGTGGCAGCTGGCCGAGCGCGGCATTCATGTGACGCTGACGGAGATGAAGCCGCGTAAAATGACGCCCGCGCACCACTGCGCGGACTTCGCAGAGCTTGTCTGCTCCAACTCCCTGCGCGGCGACCGGCTGGAAAACGCCGTCGGCCTTTTAAAAGAGGAGCTGCGGCGGCTGCACAGCCTGATCCTGACCTGCGCAGAGGCGAACCGCGTCGA
Organism: uncultured Oscillospiraceae bacterium; assembly: GCA_934668295.1. GTDB lineage: Bacteria > Bacillota > Clostridia > Oscillospirales > Oscillospiraceae > CAG-170. The sequence goes on along the minus strand of CAKUND010000102.1, from coordinate 2,136 downwards.
GGCGGGCGGCGCGCTGGCCGTCGACCGCTATGGCTTTTCCGGCATGGTGACGGAAAAAATACGCTCACACCCCAATATCACCGTTGTAGAGGCGGAAGCGGACGAGGTTCCGGCAGGCCCGGTCATCATTGCGACCGGCCCTCTGACCTCCGACGCGATGAGCGCTGCGATCCAGCGCTACTTTGGCGGGCAGGAGTACATGAGCTTCTTCGACGCCGCCGCGCCGCTCGTGACCTTTTCCTCCATCGATATGGACAAGGCATGGTTCGCGTCCCGGTACGACCGTGGAGATGCGGATTATGTCAACTGCGCAATGGAGAAGGACGAATATCTTGCCTTTGTCGACGCGCTCAAATCGGCGGAGGAAGCGCCGGTGCACGGCTTTGAGGATCAGCATGTGTTCGAGGGCTGCATGCCCGTCGAGGTCATGGCCCGCCGCGGCGTCGATACCCTGCGCTACGGCCCGCTGAAGCCCGTTGGCCTCAAAGATCCGAAAACGGGCCGTGAGCCCTATGCCGTTGTGCAGCTGCGCAAGGACAACGCCGCAGGCTCCGTCTATAACATCGTCGGCTTCCAGACCCATCTGAAATTCGCGGAGCAGAAGCGCGTGTTTTCCATGATCCCCGCGCTGCATGACGCGGAATTCGTCCGCTACGGCGTCATGCACCGCAATACGTTCCTCGATTCTCCGCGCCTGCTTGACCGGTACTATGCCGACCGCCGCGACCCGCTGGTCGTCTTTGCGGGCCAGATGACGGGCGTGGAGGGCTATGTCGAGTCGACCGCCTCCGGCTATCTCGCGGGCGTCAGCATGGCGGCAAAGCTCAAGGGAGAGCCGCTGCCCGACTTTTCCCGCGAAACGGCCATCGGTGCGCTGGCAGCGTATATCTCGGATACAAGCGTCGGCTCGTTCCAGCCGATGAACGTGAATTTCGGCATTCTGACGCCGCTCGACCATCGCGTCAAGGGCAAGGCCAATAAAAACCTCGCCATCGCGCAGCGGTCGCTTGCGCTCATCGATCAAATGACAGGGCAGGAGGAAGCAACATGAGAATTCTGGTAGACGCCATGGGCGGCGACAACGCCCCTGACCAGATCGCGCTGGGCGCGATCCAGGCGGCAAAGGACTTCGGCTGCGAGGTCGTGCTGGTCGGACGCGGCGAGGCGATCCTGCGTGCGCTGAAGGATCAGGGCATCGAAACGCTTCCAAAAGGCGTGGAGATCGCCAACGCGGACGACGTCGTGGATATGCACGACGATCCGGCGACGGTCGTAAAAAAGAAAAAGGATTCCAGCATGGTCGTGGGCCTGAACATGCTGAAGGAAGGCGGCGGAGACGCGTTCGTCTCCGCAGGCTCGACCGGCGCGCTGCTCTCTGCCGCGACGCTGACTGTCCGGCGCGTCAAGGGCATCCGCCGCGCGGCCATGGCCCCGCAGATCCCGACGAAGACCGGCAGGGAAGCCGTGCTCATTGACTGCGGCGCGACGGCCGACTGCACGCCGGAATTTCTGCTGCAATTTGCGTTCATGGGCTCGTATTACGCAGAAAAGGTGCTGGGCATCCGGAACCCACGCGTCGCACTTTTGAACATCGGCGCGGAGGATTCCAAGGGCGGCGAGCTGCAAAAGGCCGTCTACCCGCTTTTGAAGCAGGCGGGCGAGGCCGGCGCGATCAACTTCACCGGCAACATCGAAGCGCGCGACGTGCCGCTGGGCGGTGCGGACGTGGTCGTGGCCGACGGCTTCTCGGGCAATATCCTGCTCAAGGGCATCGAGGGCACGGCACTTTTCATGGCCTCCATGATGAAGGACATGTTCAAGAAGAATGTACTTACCAAGCTGGCAGCGCTTTTGTGCATGGACGGCGTCAAGGCGTTCAAGAAAAAAATGGACTACCGCGAAACGGGCGGCACGGCCCTTATCGGCCTGAGCAAGCCCGTCATCAAGGCGCACGGCTCGTCTGACGCGCTGGCCATCCGCAACGCCATCCGGCAGGCCATCGGCGCCGTTGAGGCGGACGTGGCCGGGACTCTGGCCGCAAATATGGATCATATGGTCATTCCAAAGGAGTATCAACATGCTGAGTGAACTGGAAGCCGGGCTGGGCTACACGTTCCGGGACAAGAGCATTCTCGA
>CAKUND010000101.1 GCA_934668295.1 uncultured Oscillospiraceae bacterium | reverse complement strand
GTAAAAAGCAGAACAGCGTGACTTCACGCCACGCTGTTCTTACTAAACGCTATAAACCTGTCTTATTACGAGCTGCCTTCGGGAAGGGAGATTTTCTGCATATTGGATGGGTGGTTATGCCTCCGGCGGCCCCTTCTTTTCCGCCTTGCCGGAAAAGAAGGGGGAGAAAAGGGGCGCTTGGTTACGGTTGGTGCCTGCTGCGGGTGCGATACAGGCAAGTCCTGATTTTTAGTCGTTGCGAACACACCAAGTCACCCTACGGACGCTATGATACGCGCCGCCTGTCACGGTACACCAAGATTGATAGCAGTTGCCTTTGAATGGCTGCGGTGAAAACGCTTTGTGTTCGAAACTTGCCGGGTAGTGCGGATTTGCCTAGGGTGTATCTGAAAACTCATGATGTGACCGGCAGCGAGGGATTTTTGCGTTGCGCAAGACATTTTTTCGCAGGAATACTGACGTATTTCAAGGAAAAATGACGCGGCGCACCGCAAAAAGGCCCGCTGTCCGGGTGCGTTGGGAGTTTTCAGATACACCCTAAGCCTCTGTAGGGGAGGACGACTCTGTCCGCCCACAGAAAGCAGTGTTTTTCGGGAATCTACGGCGGATTCGCAATTTCCCAGAGGGCCGATGTAGGCATCGGCCCCTACAATGGTGCGCGCGTTCAGAACACCACCCGGATCAGAAGCATATACAAGATCGTACCGCCTGCGATGGACAAGAGCATACTGACGGCGACGAATTCCAGACTGCCGCCGTAGATCACAGCGCGCATGACCATCGGATACCAGAAGGAAAAGCCGGAGGTGATCATCTGAATGCCGTAGGCCATCGCGAGGAACCAGAGGCCCGCGAAAATCGGCACGGTATAGGGAAACGCCGCGCGAAGCGCGGCGAGCTTGCTGTCTTTTATGGAAAAGCGCCTACGTTAACTCGTTGATTTTATTTTGCAGGGCATCGTAAAACCGGCCCAGATGGATGCCGTCGACAAAGCGGTGGTTGACCTCAATGGAAAGCCCCAGCGTTTCGCGGCCATTCTCCTGCCGAACGTATTTGCCCCAGGTGATGCGGGGGATGGCGTCGTCTTCGTCAATCTGCCGTTCGTTCGTGCAGCAGGTGAGGTCAAACCATGGAAGACACGAGATGTAGATCAGATCGTCTGTTTCGGAGGACGTTTCCAGAAATGAGGTCTGCGCCTCGCTCCGTTCCTTCGCGGCCCGACAGAACGCCTCCAGAGAGCCTTCACACGGGCAGGTAATGATCTGAAACTGCTCGCTGCCCTTTTTCAGCTCCGTAAAGCTCGGGGTGCGCTTGTCCAGCAGGAAAATGCTGCCGCCGCGGATGGTATAGCGCAGGTTCTCGACCTCGTTGACCGCCTGTGTGACGAAATACGTCATGGCGTAATAGAAGGACAGCCCGCGCGCTTTGGTATACGCATGCAGCTGCGTCACGTCCACGCGGAAGCAGACGCTGTAAAACGGCTGATCGAGCGCGGAGAAAAAGGAAAAAATATCTCTGCGCGGCCAGGTACGCAGATTGATCTTCTGACAGGAACCGGACATAGGAAACCCTCCTGCTGTTGATAGCAATAGTCTATCAGATTTATAGGCAAATGAAAAGTCCTGAAACTATACAAAAAATGGACGCGCGCAGCGCGTCCGTTTGGAATATTATTTGTTTTTCAGCAGATCGCGGATCTCGGTCAGGAGCTGCTCCTCCTTCGTGGGCTCCGGTTCCTTCTCAGGCTCGGGTTCAGCGGGCTTTTCCAGCTTCGCCTTTGCCATATTCATGGCCTTGACGACCAGGAACACGACGAATGCAATCAGCAGGAAATCAATGATCGTGGTCAGAAATGTCCCAAGGCCCAGCACAACGGCCTCGGAAATGACTGTTTCGCCGTCCATGACAGCGGGCTTGAGCGTGATATTGAGCGTCGCCAGATCTACGCCGCCAATCAGACAGCCGATGAGCGGCATAATGATATCCGCAACAAGACTGGCGCTGATCTTGCCGAATGCCGTTGCAATCACAACGCCGATGGCCATATCCATGACGTTGCCGCGCGAGATAAAGGTTTTGAATTCATTCAGAAATTTCTTCATCTGGAATGCCTCTCTTTTTCTTGATTTGGTTGGTCATGCCACCGGCGGCCCTATCTTTTCTCTCGCAAGAGAAAAGATAGGGGAGAAAAGAGTGCTTGGACGCGGTTGGTGCATCCTGCGGGTGCAATTTAGGTAAGAACAAAATTTTCAGTCGTTACGAACACACATACTCACCTTACGGGAGCTATGGTACGCGTCGCCTGTTACAGTACACCAAATTTGTAGGTCGTTGCGTTTGAATTGCTGCGGTAAATTAGCCTTGCGTTTAAAATTTGTGAGGCAGTACGGATTCGCCGCAGATTCCCGTAAAAAGCGGTGCGTCCCGCGGGCGGACAGAGTCGTCCGCCCCTACGGGGAAGAGCGAGTATCGTTGTAGGGGCCGACGACTCTGTCGGCCCAGTGGGAAGTTGCGAATTCGCCGCAGATTTTCATAAAAAATGGTGTGTTCTGCCGGTCGATGTGGGCATCGACCCCTACAACTGGCGAGATCAGTGCTTCGGAACCAGCACTTCCTTGCCGCCCATATACGGCTGTAAGCATTTCGGGATGGTGACGGTGCCGTCCTTCTGGAGGTGGTTCTCAAGGAAGGCAATGAGCATGCGCGGGGGAGCGACGCAGGTGTTGTTGAGCGTGTGGGCCAGGTACATCTTGCCGTCCGCGCCCTTGACGCGGATGCCGAGACGGCGGGCCTGCGCGTCGCCGAGGTTCGAGCAGGAGCAGACCTCGAAATATTTCTGCTGCCGCGGGCTCCATGCCTCGATATCGCAGGATTTGACCTTCAGATCGGCCAGATCGCCGGAGCAGCATTCCAGCTGCCGGACGGGGATCTCCATATTGCGGAACAGCTCGACCGAATAGCTCCAGAGCTTGTTGTACCAGTCCATGGATTCCTCCGGGCGGCAGACGACGATCATTTCCTGCTTTTCAAACTGGTGGATGCGGTACACGCCGCGCTCCTCCAGACCGTGGCTGCCGACCTCCTTGCGGAAGCAGGGGGAATAGCTCGTGAGGGTCAGGGGAAGTTTTGCCTCCGGGATGATCTGGTCGATGAAGCGGCCAATCATGGTGTGCTCGCTCGTGCCGATGAGATAGAGGTCCTCGCCCTCGATTTTGTACATCATCGCTTCCATCTCCGGGAAGGACATGACGCCCTTGACGACGTTGCCGTGCATCATGAACGGCGGGATGACATACGTAAAGCCCTTCTGGTCGATCATGAAATCGCGCGCGTAAGCCAGAACAGCCTCATGCAGCCGCGCGATATCACCCAGCAGATAATAAAAGCCCATGCCGGCCACGCGGCCCGCGGAATCCTTGTCGATGCCGTCAAAGGACTGCATGATGTCGACGTGATGCGGAATCTCAAAATCGGGCACGACGGGCTCGCCGAAGCGCTGTACCTCGACGTTATGGCTGTCGTCCGGGCCGATGGGGACGGAGGGATCGATGATGTTCGGGATCACGTACATGATCTCGCGCAGCTTGTCTTCCGCTTCAGCCTGCTTCTTTTCCAGCTCAGCGCGGCGCTCGTCGTCAGCCTTGACCTTGGCGTTGTTTTCCTCAATCTGCTTCTGCAGCTCCGCCTTCTGTGCTTCGTCGGCCTTTTTCAGCTGGCCGTAGAGCGGCCCGTTGGCCTTCGAGAGCTTGTTGCGGGCGGCCTTCAGCTGTTCGCATTCCTGCTGCGCCGCGCGCTTTTCCGCGTCGAGGCGGATGGCCTCGTCTACGAGCGGCAGCTTTGCATCCTGAAACTTTTTCCGGATATTTTCGCGGACTGCGTCCGGATTTTCCCGCAAAAACTTAATATCGATCATGACTTTTTCTTCCTCCTGTCATTCTCCGCCAAGCGCCTTGTATTCCTCCAGCGCGGTCTGGCCCAGATAATCCTTCAGCCGTTCAAGCGTCTGCATGGCGCGGGAGAACGTGACGTTTCCCTCGCGCGTGTCGCAGCTTTTCGCCTCCAGCAGCGCTTCGTATGCTTCCTTTGTCCGGTCGAGCTCGGTGCGCAGGGATTTGATCATTTCATTTTCGGCTGCCTGCGTGGTTTCCTCGGCCTGCGAAGCTTCGTCCAGCTTCTGCGTCAGCTCGTCCAGCTTTGCCTGCAGCTCCCCGTTTTCCTTTTCCAGCGCGATCTTGTCATCCTGCAGAGCGCGGTTTTCGTTCTGCAGCGCTTCGGCATTGGAGAGAGCGCTCGTGCTGGCGGCGTTCAGCTCGGAGATCTTCGCCTCAGACGAGTGCATCTGCAAAATCAGCGAGACCAGAACCAGAATGAACGCGGCGCAGAATAAAACGGCCATATACCGAAGCAGCGCGGATTTACGCTTCTCGCTCAGCGGCTTGCCGGTTTCCGGGGCAGCCTGCTCCGGCTGCGGGGTTTTCTTTTCGTCCATCAGTGATGCTCCTTTTTGCGGATGGTCTGCAGCGCGTCGTACAGCTGCTGCAGATCGTCCTGCCCGTAGTATTCCAATTCGATGCGGCCCTTGCGTTTGCCGGAGACGATGCGCACCTTGCGGCCGAGACCGGCGGTCAGCTCCTTTTCACATTCGGCCAGATAGTCGATCTGCGGCGGCTGCTCTTTCACGGGCTGCGCCTGCTTCGTAAGCTTTTTGCAAAGCGCCTCCGTCTGTCGGACGGACAGACCCAGCGCCATGACCTTCTGTGCGATGGACAGCTGCTGTGCTTCGTCCTTGACGGGCAGCAGTGCCCGCGCATGACCGGCAGACAAAGAGCCGTCCTTGACCAGCTCTAAAACTGCCGGGCTGAGGCTCAGCAGCCGCAGTGCGTTTGCAACCGCCGGGCGGGATTTGCCCACGCGGGCGGCGGCCTGCTCCTGTGTCATTTCATAGGTGCCTATCAGCTCCTGATAGCCGAGCGCTTCTTCGATCGGGTTGAGGTCCGAGCGCTGCAGATTTTCGATCAGCGCCAGCTCCATTGCCTTTTTGTCGTCGGCCTCTATGATCACGACCGGCACGTCGGATAGCCCGGCCAGCCGCGCTGCGCGCCAGCGGCGCTCACCCGCGATGATCTGATAGAATCCGGACGGCAGCTTGCGCACCGTCAGCGGCTGGATAATGCCGTGCATGCGGATGGAATCCGCCAGCGAATCCAACTCCTCGGGGTTGAAAGTTTTACGCGGCTGAAGGGGGTTCGGTTCGATTTTTTGCAGCGGCAGCGTCACAGCACCTTCGCCGGGCGCGTTCGGCTGCTCGTTAAAGTCTTCAATCAGGGCGCCGAGACCCTTGCCAAGACCTTTTCGCATTGCCATATGCGTTGCTCCTCTCACTGTTCTTTTGCAAGGATCTCCTGCGCGACCGCGTCATAGGCTGCCGCGCCGCGGCTGAGTTTATCATAGGCGCACACGGGCATGCCATGGCTGGGCGCCTCGGACAATCGCACGTTGCGCGGGATGGCCGCGGCAAAGACCTTGCCGGGGAAATGACGGCGAACCTCCTCGGCAACCTGCGCGGAGAAATTTGTCCGGCCGTCGTACATGGTAAGCAAAACGCCGAAAATGGAGATCGTGGGGTTCAGCCGCTTTTTGACCGCGCGGAGCGTGACCATCAGATCGGAAAGCCCCTCCAGCGCGTAATATTCACACTGCACGGGGATGAGCACCTGATCGGCAGCACAGAGCGCGTTGAGTGTCAGCAGCTCCAGGGACGGCGGGCAGTCAATAAAAATATAATCATATTGTTCCCGCAGAGGTTCAAGCGCATGCTTCAGCGCGTATTCCCGTTTTTCAACGCCCACCAGCTCCACGCCGGCGCCGGAAAGCGCAACGTTGGAGGCCAGAACATCGCAATAGCTTGTGTGGATCACGGCGTCGGCGGCAGGGAAGTCCTCAATCACGATATCATAGGTCGAGTGTGCGGCCGCGCTTTTTTCCACGCCCAGGCCGGAGGTCGCGTTGGCCTGCGGGTCAAAATCGCAGAGAAGCACGCGTTTTCCTGTCTTTTGCAGCGCAGCGGCCAGATTGACCGCGGACGTCGTTTTTCCCACGCCGCCCTTCTGATTGACAAACGCTAAGATCTTCGCCATACCCGTTTCACACCCCTTCGGCCCCATTTTGCATTCTATTATAATGGCCCGCTTCCAAAAATGCAATATAAGCGAAGTGAATTTGTTGCTTTTGATGTTTCACGTGAAACATTGAGATTGGTTGAGTAAAATAGATTCCCGGCGAATCCAACGAAGTGATTCGACGTGTCTCCGGCAGCCCCTTCTTTTCCGCCTTGCCGGAAAAGAAGGGGGAGAAAAGGGGCGCATGGACGCGGTTGGTGCATACTGCGGATGCTATTCAGGCAGGAATCTGATTTTTAGCTGTTGCGAGCACACACACTCACCCTACGAGCGCTTTGGTACGCGCCGCCTGTTACGGGACATCAGATTTACAAGTAGCTGCCTTTGAATGGCAGCTGTAAATCAGCCTTGCGTTTAAAATTTGTGAGGCAGTACGGATTCGCCGCAGATTCCCGTAAAAAGCGGTGCGTCCCGCGGGCGGACAGAGTCGTCCGCCCCTACGGGATACGTGTGCATCGAAGCTTCGCCGTAGGGGCCGACGACTCTGTCGGCCCGGTGGGAAGTTTCGGATTCGCCGAAGATTTCAGTAAAACCGGTGCATCCTGACGGGTCGATGTGTACCGGCAAGCGGCAGACCCTCATCCGCAACGCTCCTTCGTCGCGAACGGCTGTGACCGGCATCGACCCCTACAACGCTTATAGGCACTGCATCAAAAATTCTGAGCTGTTTCAAATTTCGCGGGAAAAGTCCAGAAAAACCGAAGGGGTTTTTCCGGTCGGTTCAAGGAGGTCCGGGGGGAAATCGAAATCCCCCCAGGCTCGTTTTCTTTTGGAGAGGCAAAAGAAAATGCTGTGCTGCACCCGCAAATGTTCAAAAGGGTTTTTGCCCTTGATAAATCCATCGTCAACAATAAAAAACGCCCTCACCCCAGTGAT
>CAKUND010000100.1 GCA_934668295.1 uncultured Oscillospiraceae bacterium | reverse complement strand
CTGTCTGTACGCAGCTTCAACTGCCTCAAGCGCGCCAACATCAACAACGTCGAGGATCTGATCTCCAGAACCGGCGAGGATATGATGAAGGTACGCAACATGGGCCGGAAGTCGCTCGAGGAGGTTCAGAACAAGCTCGCAATGATGGGTCTGAGTCTGGCAAGCGACGATTCCGCAAACTCTAATAATTAAGCGATAACCTTTCAAAGAAGGAGGAAGTAACCCTATGTTTGGTACCAGAAAGCTCGGCAGAACCAGCGACCAGCGCAAGGCGATGCTCCGGGCTATGACCACATACCTGCTCGAGAACGGCAAGATGGAGACGACCTTTACCCGCGCGAAGGAAGTCCAGCCCGTCGTCGAGAAGATGATCACCCTTGGCAAGAAGAAGGGTCTGGCCAATTACCGCAAGGCTCTGGCTTATATCACCAAGGAAGACGTCGCGCACAAGCTGTTCGAGGAGATCGCTCCGAAGTACGCTGAGCGCAACGGAGGCTACACCCGCGTGACCCGCATCGGGCCCCGCCGCGGCGACGCAGCCGAGATGGCCGTTATCGAATTGGTCTGATTCGGTCCCTGAAAAAAGAGTATCCCCTTCGGCTTCAAACCGAGGGGGTTCTTTTTTGCGCTGGAAAAGCACGCAGAACTGTTGTAAAATAGAAAAAAAGAGAGCGGAGGGCAGGAAATGGCCGGAAAGAGAAAAAAACAGACGGGCAAAAAGCTCCCATGGTGGGTGGTGCTGCTGCTGGTGCTTGCCGCTGTGTTTGCGGTGCAGTATCTGGGCGATAAGACGGAGGAACAGCCCGCGCAGCCGTCACAGGTACAGAAGGCGCCGTCCGGTGAGACGCTGACGGTGCGCTTTCTCGACGTTGGACAGGGAGACAGCATCCTGCTTTCCTGCGGGGACGACACGATGCTCATCGACGGCGGGCCGGTCGAGGAGGGACAGTTTCTGGTGTCCCGTCTGAACCGGCTGGACGTGACGGAGCTGACCTATGTGGTCAACACGCACCCGGACGAGGATCACTGCGGCGGACTGGCCGCCGTGCTGGCAAAGTACCCGGCAGAGCACGTCTATTCCAGCGTGACGGAGTATACGACGAAGGTTTTCTCCAACGTGGTCAAGTATACGGAGGAGCAGGGCAAGCAGATCGAGGTGCCGCAGACCGGCACGCACTGGAGCCTCGGCAGCGCGGTCGTGACGGTCATCGGGCCGGTGCAGGAATATTCCGATCCCAATAACGGCAGTCTGGTTCTGCGCGTCGACTACGGCGAGACGAGCTTCCTGTTTACGGGCGACATGGAGCAGAAGGCCGAGGGTGATCTGCTGGAATCCGGCGCGGATGTGCGCGCAGACGTTCTGAAGGCCGGGCACCACGGCAGCCCGACCAGCTCGTCCGAGGCGTTCCTGACGGCTGTGCAGCCCTCTGTGGCGGTCATCAGCGTCGGAGAAGACAACGACTACGGTCATCCCGGCGCGGACGTGCTGGCACGTCTGGAGGCGCTGAACGCGGAAATTTACCGTACCGACACACAGGGCGAGATCATCATCGTCTCCGACGGGGAAACGCTGTCCATCACGACAGATCCCACCAGCCGGGAGCCTGCGGCAGGCAAGGACGCGCCGTTCATCGGCAACCGAAGCTCCATGATCGTCCACAGCGCCAAGTGCGCCAAGCTCCCGGGCGAGGACAACCGCATTTATTTCAACTCCGTCGAGGAAGCGGAGGAATACGGCTACAAAAAGCATACCTGCATCAAGTAGACGTATAAAAAGGAGTGGAACAATGAAAAAACTCCGGTATGACCCCAGGTCGATCCGGTCCGGGCTGACGCTGGTGACGCTTTTGTGCTGGATCTTGCCGATCATCATCATTGTGACGATGTTCAGCGTGCTGGTCAATTATTATAACGACCGCAATCTCGAGCAGGCGATGGAGCTCGGGATGGAAAATGCCATGCACCAGGTCGAGCTGCGGCTGCTGTCCGTGATCGAGGATTCCAAGGCTGTCTCCTACGACGGCATTGTCCGGCAGAGCTACAGCGAATCGAGCGGGCTCGTCTACAAGGATGTAACGGAATACCTGACGCAGAAATTCACGCGCAACGCCAATTACCGCTGCGTGTTCATTTCCTCTGTGTCCGGCGACGAGCCTGTTCACGCCTACGCCGCCGCACCGGGCACGGCGAAGCTCAATCTGCTGCGCTATTACAAGGACACGGTCTATCCGGAGGTCAGAGCGCTGCTGGAACGCGTCGCCACAGGGATCTATTTTCTGACCGTCGACGAGGAGATCTACATGGTGCGCAATCTGCTCGACCATGATTTTACGCCCTACGCCATGCTGGTGCTGGGGCTTGAAAAGAGCGAGGTGTTCCAGTCGCTCTACGGCATTGCGAACGTATCGATCACCGGCGTGAGCATCGACGGGGTCGAACTGCCCGTCGCCGCGGCGGAGGAGCACCCGGCCCACGGCGGGCGGCAGTACCCGATCGACTGCGACGGGCACACGCTGATCCTGACCGCCCAGTCGACTGCGCTGCAGCCGCTGGGCACGATGCCGATGCTCCAGTGGGCCATCGCGGGCATCGCGCTTCTGGGTATTCCGCTGATCCTGCTGGTCGCGCTGATCTTCAACCGCAGCGTCAACCGCCCGATGGAGATCCTGCTTGACGCGAACCGCCGCGTGGAAAACGGGGAGCGCGGCTATGTCATCACAGCCGAAGCGCCGAACACGGAGTTCCGGCAGCTCTACAGCCGGTTCAACGCCATGTCCTCCGAGCTGAAAAGCCAGTTTGAGCGGCTGTATCTTGAGCAGCAGGCCCTGCAGCAGGCGAAGATCCGTGCGCTGCAGTCGCAGATCAACCCGCATTTTCTCAATAATACGCTCGAGATCATCAACTGGGAGGCGCGGCTGGCCGACAATGAGCGCGTGTGCTCCATGATCGAGGCCCTGTCGACCATGCTCGACGCGGCCATCGGCCGCGACGGGCGCGCACAGATCCCGCTGGCGGAGGAACTGCAGTATGTCGACGCGTATCTGTATATTACGAAAGAGCGCCTCGGCGACAGGCTGACGCTTCGGCGCGAGGTCGACGAGACGATGCTTCCGGTGCTGATCCCGCGGCTGATGCTGCAGCCGATCGTGGAGAACGCGGTCGAGCACGATCTTTCGCGGCACGGCGGCGAGCTGTGTCTGCGCGCATATGCGCAGACGGACGGGACGCTTTTCTTTGAGGTCGAGCACGACGGGGAAATGACGCCGGACGGCTGGGCGCACATTCGCGCTGCGCTGCAAAGTCCGGCAGGCACGGCCTTGCCGCAGCGCGGCGGCGTGGGCGTCCGCAACGTGGCGCAGCGGCTGCGGCTGCTTTACGGTGAGCAGTGCAGCTTTACCATCACGACCCCGCAGGACAGGAAAATTCTGGCGCGGATCGTGCTGCCGGGCGCTTCGGAAGCGGCAACGACAGGCAAGGAACGCCAACAACAGGCAACAAAGCGCAACGAGACCCCTTACCCGGACGCGCAAAATGCAGTAAAATAAAAAAGAGCACGAAAGCGCCGCATGGCGCGGGGGAGGAACGCACGATGAAAAGGATGATGGGGCTTCTGCTTGCGGCGGCGCTGCTGCTGCTCTGCGCCTGCACACGAAGCGAGCAGGAACAGCAGGCGAAGCCTGTGACGCTGCGGGTCGTGACCTCCTTCGGCAGTGAGGACGGAAACCGCAGGAACTTTGAAGCTGCTGTCGCGGCCTACGAGGCCTCGACCGGGAATCTGGTGGCCGACGGCTCCGATGTGTCCAGCGAGGAATGGAAGGCCCGGGTGCTGACGGATTTCGAGACGGGTTCCGAGCCGGACGTGCTCTTTTTCTTCACCAACGCGGACGCAGAGCCGTTTGTCAGGGCCGGAAAGGTCGTCTCTCTGGACGAGATCCGTGCCGAATATCCGGATTACGCTCAAAATATGGACGACGCAAAGCTCCCGACAGCCTCCGACGGCAAGTGCTACGCCGTTCCGGTCATGGGCTATTGGGAAGGACTGTTCGTCAACAAGGCCGTACTCGCGCGCTGCGGCGTTGCGCTGCCGGGTGCGGATTATACATGGGAGCAGTTCCTCGCGGATTGTCAGACGATCAGCGGCAATGGACTCACGCCCATTGCATGCTCTCTGATCGAGATGCCGCACTACTGGTTTGAATTTGCCGTGCTCAACCGCGGCGGCGTAGACGCGCATCTTCAGCTGCCGCAGCTGGATGAGACCGGCGCGCTGGCAGATGACAGCGTGTCGGAGGCGTGGATCGCGGGGCTGGAGGATATTCGGCTGCTTTATGAGCGGGGCTTTTTCGCGGAAAATACGCTCACCGCGGGCGACGCGGAGACGGTCGCCATGTTCGGCGACGGCGAGGCGGCGTTTTTGCTCGACGGCTCGTGGAAGGTCGGCTTCTTCTCGGAAAATTATGCGGACCGGCTGGACGATTTTGCCGTCTGCTGCGTACCCGCGCAATCGGGCCGGCAGCCGTCCGAGACGGTCGGCGGTATTTCGACCGGGTATTTTATCACGCGCAAGGCGTGGGACGATCCGGAGAAGCGCGAGGCAGCGGCCACATTCGTCTCGCAGCTGACCTCCGACGCGGTGATCGGGCAGTTTGTGACGACCGAGACGACAGCGCTGGCTTCGCCCATTGTGCCGGCCGGGGGCAATTCGCTCTACCGGTCTGCCGCGCGGATGAACGCAGCCGTTACAGAATACGTCGGAGCCGTGCAGGACGCGCTGTCCGGCGAGGCCAGAAGCAGCCTGTTTTCCAATATCCCGAATATCGTGACGGGCCGCATCACGGCCCGCGATGCGGTCGAACAGGCGATGCGTCTGAATTGAAAGGAGCGCGGAGAGTATGTACCGGGTCGTGTTGATCGACGACGAGCGGATCATTGTCGAGGGCCTGCGCCGGGTCGTCAAATGGGCGGAATATCACTGTGAGGTCGTCGGGACGGCGTATGACGCCGCCTCCGGCGCAGCCATGATCCGAAGTACCAGGCCGGATATCGTCTTTACCGATATCCGCATGCCCGATCAGGACGGGCTGACGATGCTTGCCGGCCTCAAAAGCGAGTTTCCCGACGTGCAGATCGCCGTTCTGACCGGCTACCGCGATTTTTCCTACGCACAGGAGGCCATCCGGCTCGGCGTGTGCAGGTATCTGCTCAAGCCGTCGAAGATGGACGAGCTGCATGAGGCGCTTGCCGCCATGACCGAGCGGCTGGGTGGCGCACAGGGCGCAGAGCAGAACCCCGACGACGGCCTGCCCGACAAGCAGGCCACGAGCTTCATCGTGAAAAAGGCTATCGCCTATATCGAGCAGAACTACGCGAAAAAGCTCTCTTTGCAGGAGGTCGCGGATTACTGCTACGTCTCGCAGTGGCACCTGTCAAAGCTCATTAACAAGTATGCGGAGAAAAGCTATTACGACCTGCTCAATTCCGTCCGCATCGAAAAGGCCAAGGAGCTGCTGGCAGACCCCAGCCTGAAGATCGGCGATATTGTCGACCTCGTCGGCTACTCCGACAGCGGGCACTTTTCCCGCACCTTCAAAAAACTCACCGGTCTCAGCGCCAACGAATACCGCAGCCGGCTGAGCTGAGCGCGCTTACGCGCGCCGCCTGCGCCGGTACAGGCGCGTCAGCCGGGCGAGCGTCAGATCATACAGCAGGAACAGCGCCAGCCCCAGCGCACAGGTCGCCCAGAGGACGGCGGGAGCCGTCTCGGCAAGCTCCTGCGTCACGGCGTCGAGGTGCAGAACAAACAGCAAAAACGAATAGTCCGCACCCACGGCGAGTATGGCCAGCAGCAGCTTTGCACCCAGGCGCAGAACGCGGCTGCGGATGGCGTCGAGTCTGGGCTTGACGAGCGGATAATAGCCGAGGAAGACGAACAGCGAGGCGGCTTCCTTGTCCGGGCCGAGAAGCATGCCCAAAATGGCAATGGCTGCATAGCAGCTCCACGCGATGCGCCCGCTGCAGCGCTCGCGCACCGGCAGCAGTGCGGCTGAGGCCAGGATCGGGCAGGCATACAGCGCCAGCGGGACAACGCCGCCCAGGCACAGCAGCACGACGCCCAGCGCCGTGAACATTCCGCCCAGCGCGAGCTCCTTTGCGGTGGGATTCATAGACAAGTCCTCTTTCGTGATGGAGATAGCACCAGTATAGCAGAAAAGCGTGCCGAAGAAAAGCGGCAGCGCAGCCGCTCTGCATGGAAGAACATGCAGAAAATACTTGACGGGAAGGGTTAGATATGTTAAACTAACGATTGATTAGAGAAGACTAACCAAAATCGCACAAACCGGGAGGGCTGCGGCATGGCTGATGCACAGAGAAATCTGACGCCGTCTGCGATCAAATACCTGCTGACGCTGCTGGAGCTCTGCCAGAAGGACGCGGGCGCGCGCTGCATGGATATCGCGGAGCAGCTGCGCGTGACAAAGCCGAGCGTACATTCGATGGTCGAGAACCTGTGCGCAGCGGGGCTTGCGGAAAAGAAAAACTACGGCACGGTGTTTCTGACGCCGGAGGGGCGGGCGCAGGCGGAGCGCTATGCGGCCTGCTGTTCGCTTCTGCGCGGGCGGATGCAGCAGACGCTGGGGCTGAGCGAGGAGGACGCGCGCAGCGCGGCCTGCGCCGTGCTTGCGCAGCTGCCGGACGCGGTGCCGCAGATGATGGAGCGGCTAAGCCGCAGGAAATAAAAGGGGGGCATCAGAATAGAGCTTCTTACATCCGTGCTGGTCGCCGGAGGGGTCTGCGCCTGTATCGGCGCAGTCAAGGCTGTCTGCCGGAGACTCGTCAGAAACGGCCTCGACGGAACAAGGCGCCGCTGATCGCGGCACCTCGGTTTTTTGTAGGGGCCGACGACTCTTGTCGGCCCTTAAAATGTTGCGGATTCGCCGCAGATTCCCGAAAAAAGCACTGTATTCTGCGGGCGGACAGAGTCGTCCGCCCCTACGAGCTGCCTCTCCGGTGTCGCACTGGCGCGGCGGCGCCCAAGGCTTCCTTTTCAGGTAATGTCATCAACTTAAGCCCATCATTTCAAAGTGTCAAAAAGCGGGCGTAAATATTAGTGAAAATGCCAATTG
>CAKUND010000099.1 GCA_934668295.1 uncultured Oscillospiraceae bacterium | reverse complement strand
AGCTGGTAGACGGTGTTGAAATTCATGGTCGCAATGCCCGTGCGGGCAAAGAGCGTCGGGAAATCGACCGTCTTCCAGACCTCCGCCATATCCTCGTCGACCGCATAGCGGTACGACCGGGGATTGGACAGCAGCTGGCCGTTTTTGTCGAGCAGACCGTAATCAACGCCCCAGGTGTCGATGCCGATGCAGTCAAGCTTTCCCACGTTTGCGTTCCGGAACGCAAGCAGACCCTGCTTCAGCTGGTTGTAGAGATACGGCAGATCCCAGTAGAACACGCCGTTCATCTCAATGTAATTGTTTTCAAACCGGTGCAGCTCGCGCATGGTGATTGTCTCGCCGTCGAACTGGCCCAGGATCGCGCGGCCGTTGCTCGCGCCGAGGTCGAACGCCAACAGGTTTCTCATGGTGTCATGCCCCTTTCATTTTTGGCTCAGCAGATGGCGGAGCCGGTCTTTTCGTGCTCGATCAGCTTCCAGGTCGCGTCGATCAGGTTGGCAAACAGCGGGTTTTCCATGGCCCGGATGACGAACGACTGGCGCGGGGAGTTGATATCCTCGCCCGAGACCTGGAACAGGCCGTTTTCGTCGCACAGACGGCGAAGTCTTTCCAGCTGCTCCGGCGTGTTGCGCGTCGGCATATAGGTGACGGCGCGGATGCCGCAGCTTTTGATGCAGGCGATCACATCGTCCAGATAGTCGTCCTCGAACTTCTGCGCCTTCTTGTCGCCCGTGACGGAGGACGTCACGTCGCCGAGATACGCGTAGCACAGGAGCGCATCGATTTCATCGCACAGCTTTGCCACATCGCGCACGTTCGGGCATTCATCCGTCGCGTCGATATAAATTTTCGGCACGAACGCGGATTTCAGGATGCCGAGCAGATCGTACTCGTAAAACGGATATTCCGTATCCAGCATCTGGGCCTTCTGCTTTTCGCTGAGGTTCAGACCGATGGAGGCGAGATAGTCGACCATCGGCTGACCCTTGCCGGCCCTTTGGGTCATTTTCTTTGCCAGCGCGTACATGAGGTGGCGCTCGGTCACGCCGCCGTCCTCCTTCGCCTCACTCAGCGGGAGCACGTCGCGGTCGTAATCCAGCGCGATGCCGTCCAGCAGCGCGTTGATCTTCTCAACCATCGCGCGGTTTCGGCGGCCTCTGGCTGCACGATAGGGCGCGAACCAGGCGTTCAGATGGTCGATCTTATCGTGCGGGACGGACTGGATGGTCATGTAGCTGACGCCGATCTGGTCGGGGTTGTTGGTGCGCTTGCCCTGCATGGCTGTGCCGTCCATCGACACGCGGCACTCCATGCCGATGGTCACGGGCATGCCGACGAGCTCCGCCGCCGCGAGGAATTCCCGCGCGCCGGAAATGGAGTCATGGTCGATGATGCCCGCCGTGCACAGGCCCTCCATCCGCGCGGCATAAACTGCCGCGGTGGGGGAGTAGGGCGAGAAGGAATAGGTCGTGTGGATATGGTTGTTGATGTACTGCGGCACCATGGGCGGGAATTCGGTCGTTTTCAGAACCTCCTTGAGGTTCGCAAGCCGCTCTTCCCGCGTGGGCGCGTTGAGTCTGTTCAGAATGTCGATCTCGATCATCGCACAGCCCTCAATTCAGCATGACCTGACCGCCGGTGACGGGGATGGCCTGGCCGGTCTCATACTTCTGCTCGACGCAGTACATGACGGCGCGCGCCACGTCGACGGGCAGGCAGCCGCGGTTCATCGGGACCTTGGCCTCGTAATACCGGCGCACATCCGCGACGGTCTTCGCACCGGGGACCTTGCCTGCCTCGAGATACTGCACGAACAGGCCGCGCACCGGGTCGGACCACAGCGGGCCATCGAGGAAGTTGCCCGGGCAGACCGCGTTGACCTTGATATTGTACGCGCACAGCTCGAGCGCGAACGACTGCGTCAGGCCGATGCCGCCGAACTTGGAGCCTGCATAGGCGAAGTTCTTGTTGGAGCCCTCCAGGCCGGACTTGGAGTTCAACGTGACGATGTCGAACATGGCCTCGGGGTCAGCCTCATGCTCGGCCTCCATGATGATGGCGGCATATTTCGCGCAGAGGAAGAAGCCGGTGTAGTTGACGCTGGTGACGAAGTCAAAATCCTTCTTTTCTACATGCGCCAGAGGGCCGGAGCGGACGACGCCCGCGTTCGAGAGCATCAGATCGAGCCCGCCGAACTTCTCGACCGTCTGCGCGACCATGCTCGCGACGGATTCCTCGTCGGAGACGTTGACCGCGATGGCGACGGCACGTTCGCCCATTTCCTCTGCGACCTGCTTTGCCAGCGGCTCATTCATATCGGCGATGACGATGGTCGCGCCTTCCTTGTACAGCTCCTCCGCAATGCCCTTGCCGAAGCCCTGGGCCGCGCCGGTCACGATGCAGATCTTGCCGCCGAGCCGGCCCTCGCCTGCCGGGCGCTTGCCCATGTTGGCCTTTGCGATCTCGCACCATTTGGTCATATCAACAGACATAAAAGTACCCTCTTTCTTGAAATGTACTTCTATTATACCTGCATTCGCATGTTGATTCAAGACCGTTTGATTTTATTTTTCTGGTTTGTTGCCCGTTTTGCTCAAAATCAGGATGCACAGCACAATCACGCCCGTCACCAGGAAGATCCCGGCCATGCCCTTGCCCATGATGGGCAGCGTCTGTAAGAATGCGTCAAAATTCATCATAATTCCCTCACACCAGAAGATTCAGCAGCAGACCGCCCGCAATGACGGACGCGACCTGCCCGGATACGTTGATGCCCACGCACTGCATGAGCAGATAATTCTGCGGGTCCTCCTTGATTGCCATCTTATAAACCACGCGCGCCGACATCGGGAACGCCGAAATGCCGCAGGCGCCGATCATGGGATTGAGCTTTTTGTCCTTCGGCAAAAACAGGTTGATCAGCTTCGCGACCAGCACGCCGCCCGCCGTGTCAAAGATAAACGCCACAAGACCCAGCGCCATAATGAGAAGCGTCTGCTTTGTCAGGAAATACTCCGCCTGCATGCGCACAGCGATGGTAAGCCCCAGGAAAAGCGTGATGAGATTCGAGAGCGTCTTCTGCGCCGTCTCGGAAAGTGAATCCAGCACGCCGCAGACCCGGATGAGATTGCCGAACATCAGAAAGCCCACCAGCGCCACGCTCCGCGGCGAGACGATGCCGCAGACGGCGGTGATGATGATCGGGAACAGGATCTTCGTGCGCTTGCTGACCGTGTGCTGGTGGTACGGCATACGGATCATCCGTTCGTGCTTTGTGGTCAGCGCGCGGATCACCGGCGGCTGCACGAGCGGCACGAGCGCCATGTACGAATATGCCGCGACCATGATCGCGCCCAGATAGTTGGACTTCAGGAAATTCGCCATGAAGATCGCCGTCGGCCCGTCTGCCGCACCGATGATGCCGATGGCGGCTGCGTCCTTGATGGGGAAGCCCAGAAGGGCCGCGAGGCTGAAGGTGAAGAAAATGCCGAACTGCGCTGCCGCGCCGAAGAACATGAGCTTCGGGTCGTTCAGCAGCGGCTCAAAGTCGATCATTGCCCCGATGCCGACGAACAGCAGCAGCAGGAACAGCTCGTTCGCGATGCCTGCGTCGAACAGCACATTCAGAACGCCGATCTCCTCGACCCCGTCAATGATCTGCGTGACCGCGCCGGACAGCGGCAGATTGACCAGGATCGCGCCGAAGCCCATCGGCAGCAGCAGCGCGGGCTCCATATCCCGCTTGACCGCCAGATAGATGAGGATCCCGCCGATCAGCCACATGACCGCCTGCTGCCAGGTAAGGTTTCCTACGTTTGAAAATAACTGCGCCACAAAAAGTCCTCCTTCAAGAAATTGATAAAAAGAAAAGACCTTTACCCAAGCATACGCGATGCTTCGGTAAAAGTCTCACAATTTCAGTCGACTGCGGGCAGAATTCTGCCGTACTGACGCAGACGACGCGGGGGAAACCCGCCTGCTACTCCCTTTTATCGTGTCTATTGAAGCAGAAAAACGCCCGGCCGTCAAGCGGGCCGGGCGTATCTTAGCGGAATCTTAAGGAAGCCCCGATTCGGAGGTTCCTCAGTAGCTGCTGATGGGGAGCGATTCGTCGTCCGCGCCCTTCTGCACGTTGCGGATGATGATGTCATAGCTGTAATTCTCGTTCACATGGACAGTCACGCGGTCGCCCTTTTTGTGGCCCATAACGGCCTTGCCGACGGGCGATTCCTTGCTGATGAGGCCCTTGAGCGCGTTCTGGCGGAGCGTGGTGACCAGCTCGATGGTCTGCTCCTCGTCGTCCTCCTCGATGTAGATCGTCACCTTGTCAAACAGACCGATCTCGTCCGGGTTCGAGCTGGCATCGATGACCTTTGCCGTTTTGATCATGCGCTCTAAGTACCGGATGCGGCTGTCGTTGCGGTTCTTTTCCCGCTTGGCCGCCTTGTATTCGAAGTTCTCGCTGAGATCGCCGAATTCCCGCGCGGTCTTCACATCCTCGAGCAGCTGCGGCCGCAGCTGCAGACGGCGGTACTCGACCTCCTGCTCCATTTTTTTGATATCGACGGCTGTCAATTCGTCATTCATATACTCTGCACCTCCAGTGCATCACTATTTTACTCGCCTTACACGGAAAAGCAAAACGAATTTTGATTTTTTCGGAAATTGTGCTATGATACGATCAGATCTTTTAATAGGAGCGTCCGCCATGCACATCGAACCCATTGCCCGTATCCATACCGATTTCCCAACCAAATTCGGCGTCCCGCGTCAGTCGGGGCTGGCGTCGGGGCTTGTCTCGACGATCGTGTTCGAGCCGCCGTACCGCAATCCGGACTGCCTGCGCGGCATTGCGGATTTTTCGCATCTGTGGCTCATCTGGGAGTTTGATAAGGTCGCGGGCGCAGGCTGGTCGCCGACGGTGCTGCCGCCGAAGCTGGGCGGCAAGACGCGCGTGGGCGTGTTCGCTACGCGCTCGCCGTTCCGGCCGAATCCGCTCGGGCTTTCCTGTGTGAGACTCATCAAGGCCGACCTTCATACGAAGGACGGCCCGGTTCTGTATGTCGCGGGCGCCGACCTGGTGGATGGCACGCCGGTCTATGATATCAAGCCGTATCTTCCGTATGCGGACAGCTGGCCTGAGGCCGTCGACGGCTTTGACGGCAGGCGCGATGCCGAGCCGCTGACGGTCGTCTTCCCGCCGGAGCTCGAGGCGTTGATCCCGGAGGACAAGCGCGAGGGGCTGCGGCAGGCGCTCGCCTGCGGGCCGATCCCCGGCTATCAGCACGACCCGGAGCGCCGGTATGGGTTCAACTTTGCGGGCTTTGACGTGCGCTTCCGCATCCGGGAGCGGGTGCTGACGGTGGTGGAGATCGTGCGGTTATAACGAACGCCGCGCTCGCCGTCGTGTCTCCGACGGCCCCTTCTTTTCCATCTTGCCGGAAAAGAAGGGGGAGAAAAGGGGCGCTGGTTACGGTTTGGTGCGTACTGCGGGTACGGTTTAGGCAAGCCCTGATTTTTGGGTATTACGAACACACATACTCACCTTACGAGCGCTATGGTATGCGACGCCTGTTACGATACTCCAAATTTACGAGTCGTTACGATTTAATATCTGCGGTAAAAACGCTTTACGTTCAAGATTTGTGAGGCAGTACGAATTCGCCGGAGTTTTGTATGCACAGCGGCAAATTTGCAGAAGATTTTCAGCCTTGCAGCAGGCTCCTTCAATAATCCACCCGCATCAGGCACAGCCCATGCGGGGGCGCGGTATACCCGGCCTGCGTCCGGTCCTTCGCTTCGAGCGTCTGCCGGACGCTCTCCGGCGTGCGCTTGCCCTGCCCAACCTCCAGAAGCGTTCCGGTCAGGATGCGCACCATGTTCTGCAGGAAGCCCGTGCCGTGGTAGTTAAAATACAGATACTCCTTCCGCCGGACGATCTCGATGGAATCGACGATCCGTACGGTGGATTTTTTCATCTGCGGGTTCGAGCAGAAGCTTTTGTAGTCATGCTCGCCGGTGAGATATTCCGCCGCGCGCTGCATGGCGGCAAGATCGGGCTGGTAGTCGAGCACGGTGACGTATTTCCGGTTGAAGACCGGCTTCGTATCGCCGACGTAGCAGGTGTAGGTGTAGAGCTTGCCGACGGCGCGGTAGCGCGCGTGGAAGCGGTCGGCGGCGAGCTTCGCCTCCTGCACGCAGATATCGTCGGGGAGGTACCGATTCATATAGTCGCGGATCTCCTCCGGTGTTTTCTCCGTGTCCATATAGGCGTTGGCTGCCATGGCCCTTGCGTGGACGCCTGCGTCCGTGCGGCCTGCGCCGATGACCTGCACGTCCGTGCCGCACATGCGCGTCAGAACGGCCTCCAGCTTGCCCTGGATCGTGTCGCGGCCCGGCTGGCGCTCCCAGCCGGAATAGCGGGAGCCGTCATAGCTGATGATGAACTTGAAATTTTTCATGGCCGGTCTTCAAAGTCCTTCGTGTACCGGCAGGCCGGGTAGTTGGAGCAGCCCCAGAATTTCTGCCCCTTGCGCGCGCCGGTCTGCCCGGTGCGCAGCACCATGCGCCCGCCGCAGCGTGCGCAGACGGGGACCTCGTGCGTGGCCGCGCGGCGGATGTGGCGCTCTGCCGCCGTCTCACCCGCAGGCTCCAGCTGCAGCGCGTCGAAGCGGATCGCGGTGCATCTGGCCTTCATGGCGATCTCGACGGCCAGCATATCATAAAGCCGCCGCAGTTCATCCTTCGGCATGCCGCCGGCAAGCTTCCGGCGCAGATACTGCTCCGGCCTGCAGCCGACCTTTTTCTGAAATGCGCCGTAGAATTTCTCCCGGTCGCTTTTTGGCTGTTTTTTCGGATACATGGCATTCCCTCCCATGCTTACTGCGTCCAGTATAGCACAACCGGCCTAAGAAAATCTACTGCGTTTTGTTTCCTTGGCACAGGCGTCCCCGGCTGTTATACTGTCTGACACGCCGGGACGGGGCAGCGCTTACCTGAGACAGTAATTTGAGAGAAGTTCGGCGGCAGTACGGCCGACATTGAATGAAAAACTACGGAACGAAATGGAGAAAGGACAATGTTCTTGGAGAAATCCGGCGGCTGGGGGCTTTCAACTGATCTCGTGAGCCTTGCTGCACTTTGCTGTTCCTTCCCAACTCTTGTAGATGT
>CAKUND010000098.1 GCA_934668295.1 uncultured Oscillospiraceae bacterium | reverse complement strand
CGCTACCACTTCACGGCGCTGATGGACGACGGCGAGGTCATCTCCTGGGGCGACAACACCCATGGTCAGGCATCCGTTCCGGCCTCTTTCAATGACAAGGAGATCGTCACCGTTTATGCAGGATTCTATCAGAACTATGCAGTCACAGTTGACGGCGACGTTGAAACGTGGGGCCTGAAGGGTTATGTCTGCGGTACGGATGATCTGGGACGCGACGTGTTCAACCGCATCATCAACGGCGGCAAGGTCACCATGACCGTCGGCGCCATCTCCGTCATCATCCAGCTCATTATTGGCATCATCCTCGGCGGACTGGCTGGTTATTTTGGCGGCTGGGTCGACAACATCATCATGCGTATCTCTGAGGTCGTCGGCGGCCTGCCGTTCCTGCCCTTCGCCATGATCCTATCCGCCATTATCGGCACCCGTATCACGCCTGAGCAGCGTATGTACCTCATCATGGTCGTGCTTGGCGTTCTGTCCTGGCCGGGCATCTGCCATCTGATCCGCGCGCAGATCTTCTCGCAGCGCGAGCAGGAGTACGTTACGGCGGCCAAGGCTCTCGGTGTGCGCGAGAAGTCGATCATCTTCCATCACATCATCCCCAATGTCATGAGCCTGATTCTGGTCAACGCGACGCTGAGCTTTGCGACCTGCATGCTCACCGAATCGTCTCTGTCCTACATGGGCTTCGGCATTGCGCCTCCCACGCCGACGTGGGGCAACATGCTCACCGGCGCGAACAACTCCATCGTCATCCAGCAGTACTGGTGGCGCTGGGTATTCCCGGCTGCGATCTTCGGCATCTGCACGATCTGCATCAACCTTGTCGGTGATGCGCTGCGTGATGCGGTCGATCCCAAGTCCGCTGAGCGATAAGGAGGGGTTGTTGTGGCATTACTAGAATTAAAAAACCTGAAGACTTTCTTCGCGACCAAGCGCGGCACGGTCAAGGCCGTCAACGGCGTCAGCTATTCGCTGGACGCGGGCAAGGTGCTCGGCGTCGTCGGCGAATCCGGCTCCGGCAAGAGCGTCTCGGCCATGAGTATCCTCCGTCTGCTCGACGGCAACGGCTATATTGACTCCGGCGAGATCCTCTTCAACGGTCAGGATCTGACCAAGCTGTCCATGAACGAAATGTACAAGATCCGCGGCAACGAGATCTCCGTGATCTTCCAGGAGCCGATGACGAGCCTGAACCCGGTCTTCACCGTCAGCCGTCAGATCTCCGAGCCGCTCATGATCCATCAGGGCATGACCAAGAAGCAGGCCGCCGCGAAAGCGGTCGAGCTGCTGTCCGACGTCAAGATCCCGAACCCTGAGGTCGTTGCCAAGCAGTATCCGCACCAGCTCTCCGGCGGTATGCGGCAGCGCGTCATGATCGCCATGGCACTGGCCTGCCGGCCGAAGCTCCTCATCGCGGACGAGCCGACCACCGCACTCGACGTGACCATTCAGGCGCAGATCCTGAAGCTCATGAACGAGCTGCGCGAGAAAAACGGCACCGCTGTTCTGTTCATCACGCACGATCTCGGCGTCATCAACCAGATGGCCGACAACGTCGCGGTCATGTACTGCGGCCAGGTCGTCGAATATGCGCCCGCCGAGATGATCTTCCACAAGAGCGAATATTCCCATCCCTATACCGAGGGCCTGATGCTCTCCATCCCGCGTCTGGATACCCCCAGCGACGAACGGCTTGAAGCGATCCCCGGCGCGGTCCCGCACCCGCTGGATCTGCCCAAGGGCTGCAAATTCGCCCCGCGCTGCAAGTACGCGACCGAGCGCTGTCTGGAGGAGGAGCCGGAGCTGATCCACGTCTCCGACACCCAGCAGGTTCGCTGCTTCTACGCGAAGAAGGAGGACAGACATGCAAAATAACGATAAGAAGGTTCTGCTTCGCATCAGCAACCTGAAGCAGTATTTCCCCCTGAAGGGCGGCCGCTTCGTCAAGGCCAACGACGGCATTACGCTGGATATCTATGAGGGCGAAACGTTCGGCCTCGTCGGCGAGTCCGGCTGCGGCAAGTCCACCCTTGGCCGCACCATCCTCCAGCTGTACCACCAGACCTATGGCCGCACCATGTATTACGGCCGCTCCCTTGACGATCTGGCGCCGAAGTACGTCATCGATACCGTCAGGAACCTCAAATCCCGCCGCATGAAGCTCCGCGAGCTGGAGCAGAAGCGCGACAAGCTTGAAGCAGAATACGCCAAGCTCTCCGAGAAGGAGCAGTACGCCAAGCACGGCGAGCTCGACGCTGCCCGCAAGCTGGCGGAGGATGCGCTGCTGGATATCACAAAGATCGTCGGCGGCTTCCTCGTGGTCGATGATCTCGATCCCGTCATCGCGGCCTACTCCAAGGATTACGCCATCGCGCATAAGCTGTCTGCCATGGAGGAAAAGCGGCAGGATCTGCAGGTCGACGTGGACGACGCGGAATACGCGAAGAAGACCGCCGAAGAAGCAGGCAAGTCCGGCAAGGACGGCCAGCTTCAGAAGGCCCAGGAAAAGCTGAAGCAGTGCGACGATCAGATCGCTGCGCTGCGCGCGCAGCTTGACGCCGGCCGCAAGGAGATCGAGGCGCTGCGCGCCCCGTATGCAAACGATCCCGAATTCCAGAAGTACGAGGCTTACCGCGACGACGGCATCGACCTTGCAAGACTGGAGTACAACGAAATGCGCCGCCTGCGCCGCGACATGCAGCTGATCTTCCAGGATCCGTATTCCTCGCTGAACCCGCGCATGAGCGTCGGCCAGATCATCAGTGAGGGCATGCAGGCCCATAACATGATCAAGAAAAAGGATGCCCGCATGCAGGAGATGGTCCTCAAGATCATGGACGACTGCGGTCTTGCGCCGTACTTCCTGCACCGCTTCCCGCATCAGTTCTCCGGCGGCCAGCGGCAGCGCATCGGCATCGCCCGCGCGCTCGCCACGAAGCCGAAGTTCGTCGTCTGCGACGAGGCTGTCTCCGCGCTCGACGTGTCCATTCAGGCGCAGATCATCAACCTGCTGCTCGATCTGAAGGAACAGCAGAATCTGACCTACATGTTCATCACGCACGACCTGTCCGTCGTCAAGTACATCTCCGATCGCGTCGGCGTCATGTACCTCGGCACGATGGTCGAGCTGGCAGCGGCTGACGAGATCTTCCATCACCCGATCCATCCGTACACCGAAGCGCTGCTCAATGCGATCCCGACCACGGATACCGTCGGTGCGAAGGAGCTGTCGATCCTTGAGGGCGACATCCCCAGCCCGGTGAACCCGCCGAAGGGCTGCAAGTTCCACACGCGCTGCAAATACTGCACGGAGATCTGCACGCAGGTCGTCCCGGAGTGGGAGGAAGTTCGTCCGAACCACTTCGTCGCCTGCCACCACAAGCTTGAGGTGAAGGAGTAAGCCGATGCTTTTCCAGAAGAAAGTAGACCGCGCAATGCGCTACCAGAAGGAGCAGAATGAAGCGGCGAAGCAGAAAAAGCCGACGGAGGAGGACAAGGACGCCGTCAGCAAAAAGGATCTTTTTGCAATGATCCTGTCCGCCATGCTGGTGATCCTGCCGGCCGCGATCCTGATCCTGTGCGCCATCGCGTTTGGCTGCTACTTCATCTTCTTCCACTGACCCGATCCTGACACAAATCCCCGGCATGCACTGCATGCCGGGGATTTCTGCGCGTCAAAGAACCCCCGCTTTCAAGTAGCGAAAGCGGGAGTTCTTTCGTAATTGGGACAAAAATAAGGGTCGATTGTAAAATGAAGTTGGACACCTAAGAAAAAATCCATAGTGATTTTCCCCACATGGTAGAATGAAGTTTGCGCACAACTTCTTCCAAGGGAAGGCAATCACTATGGACTGCCAAGATTATATCACAGAATCGGTAGAACGCAAGAAGGGACAGCACTTATAGCGAGAGGAACGAGGCGCAATCCAGCATCTCAAGAACGCAGGCTATGAATTATGCGCAGGTGCTTAAAGATATCGCCTCCGTCTGTCAGACGCTTCGTGCGTTTATTCGGGAGTCACTTTCCACGCTTGAAAGCTTGTCACCGAATCAATATATTGCGGCATTGAACGGGTTTCTCTTTCCGGAATTCCGGCACAAATGGATCGCCAATCCGATAGAAGGCACCGGGAACTATACGCTTTTTGATGATGTCAGAATCCATCTCGTGCCGCGGGAAACAGCACCGGATTCGGGGCAATTCAGGGTTTTTGAATGTACCTGCGTGAAGTCATCCTTGGAAGCGATGATGGTGCATCTCTCTACGAAGAAACCAATGTGTCTGAGATCGCGCACGCAATGAGAATTGTCGGCAAACGTATGGAGAGCCTTTCTTTGTCGAGGGACGCATCCTCGGAGGTGTCCAATGGCTAAAAAGAAGGTTATGCTCTTTATCGTAGAGGGGCCGACAGATGAAACCAGCCTTTCTACGGTTTTGAACCGTATCTTTTCCTCCTCAACGGTAAAATTTCAGGTCGTTCACGGTGACATCCTGACCCGCGATTTCACTTCTGCAGATAAGATCGTGGCTGCCGTTTGGGAGCAGGTCAAGGAGTTTATGGGCAGATATATCGTTCCGCGTGTGGGTCGGCCATTATACGGTTATAAGTACAAAAATGCGGCCGCATTCTTCCCACAGATATTTTCCACGATCTGCCCCAGCGTCCGTTCATCCGCCGGGTACTGGCCGCTTTCTGCCAACTCGCCGAGCCTCTGGCAGAGGATACGGCGGTAATACTCGTGGCGTGGGAACGAACTGAACGAGCGTGAGTCGGTCAGCATACCGACGGACTTTGCAAGCAGTCCGTTTTCCATCAGCTCGTCAATCTGGCGGCGCATGCCGCGGATGGTGTCGTTGAACCACCATGCCGCGCCGAACTGGACCTTGGGCGCGAAGTTGACTGCCATGGTGGAGAGAACGGCGTTGTCGGTCGGGTTCAGGTTGTACAGGATCGTGTTCGGCAGGCTGTTTTCGCGTGCCAGATCACCGAGGAACGCGCCAAGCTGGAACGGATCGGTCGTGAGGCCGACGCTGTCGCCGCCCGCATCCGGACCGACCTCCGCAAGCAGGCGCGGATTCTGATTGCGGATGGGGCCAAGGTGCAGCTGCATGGCAACGCCATGCGCATGATACGCTTTGCCGAGAACGTACAGCAGCTCCGCCTGTTTTGTGCCCGGAATGTAGGCAAATCTGCTGAACCCGTGGTCGGAGACCTTGCAGCCGTTTTCGCAGAAATAGTCCAGTGCCTTTCCCAGCGCTTCCAGCAGGCTGTCCGTGCCGTATTTTGTGCACAGCGCGCGTTCCGCGTCCGGGTTTCCACCGAGATACTTGTCCGGCCGGAACGACGGCAGAACGCGGAACGGGATCGTGGGGTCTGCCGCAATTTTTTTGTGCCATTCCAGCGTGTCCGCCGGATCGTCCGTCGTGCAGAGCACGCGGACGTTCATCTTTTCAAGGAGCGAAACCGCATCGTAGGCTTTCAGCTTTTCTTTTGTTTCCTCCCAGATAGCAGGCGCAGTCTCCGGCGTCAGCGGTGCGGATATCTCAAAATACCGCTGCAATTCCAGATGCACCCAATGGTACAGCGGACAGCCGACAAGCTGCGGCACGACCTCTGCCCACTTCTGGAATTTCTCGTACTCCGGCGCATCACCGGTAATATACTGCTCGTCCACGCCGCAGGCGCGCATGGCACGCCATTTGTAATGATCCGCCGCCAGCCACAGCTGCGTCAGGTTTTCGTACTGCTTCCGCTCCGCGATCTCGCGCGGCGGCAGGTGGTTGTGATAGTCGTAAATCGGTTGGTTTTCCGCATACTTATGAAACAGCGTCCGCGCCGTCTCATTTTCCAGCAGGAAATCCCTGTCCATAAATGCTTTCATAGTCAGCCCTCAAATTTTTCACGGTTGATCCACAGCCCCAGCGCGGGGTTCGGGATGTAATAAATTTCTTCGCCGTCCACGGTGTTATAGCCGTAGTGCAGCTTTTCAGGGTCATATTTCTTTGCCAGCTCGTCATAGCTTGCGCTCCGGAAGCCGACTCCCTCAATTTCCGCCTGCGAAATCTCCTTTACAGCGTAGGTGATGGAGAAGCGTCCATCGGACGAGCCATGAATCAGATGCGCTGCCGCTCCCATGTTGTCGCGCAAATCTTGATTCTCCGGCTTGTTGAATTCGTCCAGCGTGTGCAGCCTACCCTTATAGCCGTATTTGCGGATCAGCTTGTCGCACTGCGCATCCTCGCCGAATTTTGTCACGCCGGGGGCTAAGATGATCAGCTCTCCGCCGTCCGCAATCGCCATGCGGGTACGATAGACGGCCTTATTGCCGAGCCATGTACTCTTGAATTCACTGGGGTCAAGGTAGACCACGCATTTCTGAATGCCATGCTCTACGAAGTCAATATTCTTCTCCTGCGCCAGCTTGACCGCTTCCGTCAGGCAGCTTCTGTCCTCACCAATGAACAGGCCGTGCATGACGCTTTTGCCCTCTGGGGCCGTGCAGACGGTCAGGACGAACAGAATCGGGCGCTTGTTCAGAAAGTGCTCCATGCCATAGTCGAAAATCTTCCGCACGGGCGTATGGTCTTTTCCCATCATGCGCTCCATGCCGTAAACTGCACCGACCATGTGCGATTTGTTGATCATATCGCTGCCGCCGACGCCGACAAACAGGTTCTTCGAGTGGTTCGCCATGCCAATGACCTCGTGCGGCACGACCTGACCGGGAGAAATGATGAGGTCATAGCTTTCGTCCATCACGCGGCGATTGATCTCTACGCTGACGGGCTCGTGCCAGAGCCCCTCTGTGATTTCTTCGAGATAGGAAGCCGGAACCTCGCCGATTTTGACCACATCATGCCGCCAGTCATGGACGATCATGCTTTCATAGGGAATGCCCTTGAACATAGCCTCCCACTGCTCTTTGGACACCGGCTCGTGTGTGCCAAGGGCAGGCATAATGTCGGCCTGCACGCCACGTTCGGTCAACAGATGGTAGTAGATGCCGGTGATTTTCCCCGCTTGCGAATGGAAGCGCGTGAAATCAGGCGGGATGATGAGCACCTTTTGGAGCGTTCGTCCTTCCAGAGACGCTTTTAATGCGTCTTTCAGCTCTGCGTCCGAAATGCCGCCGTTTGCGGCAATTTTATAGATATCTTCCATGTCAGACACCGCTGTACGCCGAAAAGCCGCCGTCCACGGGGATGACCACGCCGGTCACAAACGATGCAGCCTCATTGTTGAGCAGGAACAGCAGCGCTCC
>CAKUND010000097.1 GCA_934668295.1 uncultured Oscillospiraceae bacterium | reverse complement strand
AGCACGGCGAACAGGTATTTTGGCAGCCGGAGCATCCGTCCGAACCGCTTCGGCTCCTTGATGAGCCGGTAGAGCCACTCGAGATTGCAGCGGATCATCCATTTCGGCGCACGCCTGACCGTGCCCGCGAAGCTGTCGAGCGAACCGCCGAGGCCGATCATGAGCTTGACGTGCAGCTCATTCAGGTGCGTCTTCATGAAGATCTCCTGCTTTGGCGCGCCGAGACAGACGAACAGCACGTCTGGCTTTGCGGCGTTGATCTTCTCAATGACCGGCGCTTCGTCCTTGAAATAGCCGTCATTCATGCCGCAGATACGGAGCTTTGGGTGTTTTTCAAGCATTTTCTGCGCGGCAAGCTCCGCGATGCCGGGCTTGCTGCCGAGCAAAAACAGTCCGCCGCCGGTCTTTTCCAGAATGGACAGCAGGCGGTCGGCAAAATCGACGCCCGCGACCTTCTGCTTGAGCGGCGTTTTCAGCAGTTTCGATGCCAGAACGACGCCCGCGCCGTCCGGCAGGACGAGATCGGCGCCGTTGATGAGCGCACGGAGCTTCTCGTCGTGCAGCGCCTCATAGGCGATCTCGGCGTTCGGGGTCACGGCATAGCAGGTCTTTTCGCCCGCGAGAATCTCCTCTGCGCGCGCGGCGGCCTCGTCCATCGTGACATTATCAAATTGCAGCCCCATGATATCCAGTTTCATGTGCAGGCATACCTCACCAATTTAGAATTGTCTTTATTTTAGCACATATTTCCGCGTTTGTCCACGCAATTTCGGGGCCAATTTCCCCGCGCGGTGTTTCACATATGGGCGGTTTTGCATAAACTGTTATGAAAGCGAAGCGTGAACGACCCTGTTTCGGCCACGCGAACCTTTACGATATTATATAGGAGGTCATCCGAATGTCTGAACCTGCACAGGCGGGCAAGACCTGTGATCTGCGCGGCATCCGTGAAGCGGTTTGTGTGCATACGGGGAAGATCACGGACAGCTGTCTTGCGAAGGACTGCATCGAAGATCTGCGCGTGTACTTAACGGTCGACTCCCAGCAGACGCTCGACTGCGCGGCAAGCGCGAAGGCGCGGTATGTGGAGCTGCTCTTTACTCAGGTACAGGTGGAGCCCGTCCCCTACTCCTCCGGCTATTTTACGGTCGACGTTACGTTCTATTACCGCGTCATCGCCGACGCGACGCTCTCTGCCGGGCGCACGAATACCGTCACCGGCCTTGCCGTGTTCTCGAAGCGGCTGGTACTGTTCGGTGGGGAAACGAGCGCGCGCATCTTCTCCAGCCGGGACGATCTGACGTGCCTTTGCAAGAAGTCTCTGCAGTCCGTCTCGCTGCCGCGGGCGATCGCGGAGACGGTCGACCCGATCATTCTCGGCTCACGGGTGATGGAAGCGTGCAATTGCTGCTGCCAGAACGAAGCTTCGCCCGCGATCCCGGAGGCGCTGCTTGGCTGCTTCGACGAGCCGCTGGTGCTGACCGGCGAATGCAAGCGCCTGCTCGTTACCATCGGCCAGTTCTCCATCGTCCGGCTCGAGCGCGATACGCAGCTGCTCATCCCGACGTTTGACTACTGCGTTCCGTCGAAGACCTGCCCGCCCGTCGGCGGCACGAGCACGGAAAGTCCCTGCGAGGTCTTCAGCCAGATCGATTTCCCGATGGATGCGTTCTTCCCCGGGAAAAACGAACCCTGCATCAAGCCCGAAGACAGCTGCACCGGCTGCAGCAGAACAAAATAACACACCGCCCCGGCTGCCGTCTGGCAGCCGGGGCAGCTTGTGTTAATTCACGACGTGGATGGGCTTGCCGTTCAGCCAGGCGCGGATATTCTCTGCGGTCGTGTCCATGATGCGCTGACGGCTCTCGAGCGGAGCCCAGGAAATATGCGGTGTGAGGATGCAGTTTTTCGCGGTGAGCAGCGGATTGTCCGCGCGGACAGGCTCCGTACTGACGACGTCCAGTCCTGCGGCGGCAAGCTTGCCGCTGTTCAGCGCGTCGGCTACGTCCTGCTCGTTGAGAAGCTGGCCGCGTGCGTTGTTGAGGAGGATCGCGCCGTCCTTCATCTTCGCGATGGCCTCCGCGTTGAGAAAGCCCGTGTTTTCAGGCGTCAGATTGCAGTGCAGGGACACGACGTCGGCCTGCGCCAGAAGCTCGTCCAGCGTGACGTACGTCCCGATGCCGCGCCCCGCGTCCGTCGGGTGCACGTCATAGGCCAGCACGCGCATGCCGAGCGCGGCCGCGATGCGGCCCTCCGCCTGTCCGATGCGGCCGAAGCCGACGATGCCCATGGTCTTGCCCTCCAGCTCGATCAGGGGATAGTCCCAATAGCACCAGTCGGGGCTCTGCTGCCAGCGTCCGGCATGGACGGTCGCGTCGTGATGGCCGATGTGGTGGCAGATCTCCAGCAGCAGGGCGATGGAAAACTGACTGACCGAGGCTGTGCCGTAGGACGGAACGTTTACGACCGGGATCCCCCGTTCCCGCGCGCAGACGGTGTCGACCACGTTATAGCCCGTAGCCAGCACGGCGATGAGCCGCAGGCTCGGGCAGGCCTCGATGGTCGCGCGGCTGATGGGTGTTTTGTTGGTAATGGCGATCTCGCAGTCTGCAAGACGCTCCGCGATCAGGGGCGATTCCGCATAGGCCGTGCGGTCGTAGACCGTCAGCTCGCCGAATGCCTCCAGCGCGTCCCAGCGCAGATCGCCGGGGTTTTCCGTATAGCCGTCCAGAACGACAAGTTTCATATCGGTTCCTCCTAATCTCCGTCCCCGCAGGGAAGCGTTTCTACCATCATGCAGCACCGGCCCGGCCTTGTCAACTGCTTTTGTGCAAAAATCCGCAGCTGCAGCGTTCCCATGCGCGGAGGGCGCAGAGACACAAACAGGCAAAAAGTGATTCCGGGATTGCATTTCCTATGGAAAAATGGTAAAATATCAAGATAGAATAAATTGGAGAGGTATCCGCGTGTATCTGAAATCATTGGAGATCCAAGGGTTCAAGTCCTTCCCGGATAAGACGCTTCTGCAGTTCGGCAGCGACTGTACCGCCATCGTCGGGCCGAACGGCAGCGGAAAATCGAATATATCCGACGCCATCAGCTGGGTGCTCGGCGAGCAGAGCACCCGCGCGCTGCGCGGCGCGAAGATGGAGGACGTGATCTTCGGCGGCACGGCCAAGCGCCCCGCTGTCGGCTATGCCGAAGCGACGCTCGTGCTTGACAATTCCGACGCCAGCCTCCGCATTGAGACGCCCGAGGTCATGATCACCCGCCGCTATTTCCGCTCCGGCGAGAGCGAATACTATATCAATAAGCAGCTTGCCCGCCTCAAGGACATCAACGAGCTGTTCATGGATACCGGGCTCGGCCGCGAGGGCTATTCCAACATCGGCCAGGGCCGCATCGACGAGATCCTCGCCCTCAAATCGACCGACCGGCGCGAAATTTTTGAGGAGGCCGCAGGCATCTCCAAATTCCGCCACCGCAAAGAGGACACCGAGCGCCGTCTTGCCAACACCGAGGACAATCTGCTGCGCATCGGCGACAAGATCTCCGAGCTGGAGCTGCAGGTCGGCCCCCTGCGCGAGCAGGCGGAGAAGGCGCAGAAATATCTGACCTTCCGCACGGAGCTCAAGGGACTTGAGGTCACGGTCTGGCTGGAAAACCTCAAAAAAATTGCCGAAAACGCCCGCAAGGCCGAGACGGACTACGCCTCCGCCGCCTTCATTCTCGAGCAGGCGCACGACGAGCTGACCGCGCTCTACAGCAAATCCGAGCAGCTCAGCCTGCAGTATAACCACCAGACGCTTCAGCTCGACCAGCAGCGCGAGCATATCAGCCAGATGGAGGCCGAGCGCCAGCAGGCGCAGAACGAAATTGCGCTCCTGCGCTCGGAGATCCAGCATCACCAGACGAACATCGGCCGCATCCGGCAGGAGCTGCAGGATCAGCAGACCCGCAGCGGCGGCATTGCCGGTCAGATCGAAGCCGAGCGGCAGAAGATCGAGGAAAACACCCGCGCGCTGGCCGCCGCGAACGACTCCCTTGCCGCCGTCCAGCAGGAGGCGCAGGCTCTTGCTGAGCAGACCGGCGAGGCCGGACAGCAGCTCGTCTCCATCCGCGCCCAGCAGGCGCTTCTGCAGTCACAGAGCGCTTCTGTGACCGCGCAGATCGCGTCCATGGAGGCTTCCATGGAGGAAGTCCTGTCCAGAAAGCAGACGCTCGAGGAGGATCGGACCGCCGCCAAAGCCCGGCAAGAGCAGATCGCCGCGCAGCAGCTCGCCTGCAAAAAGAGTCTCGAGCAGGCGCAGGACGACGCGCAGAGCGCAAAAAACACCATCGCGGGCTATGAGCTGCGCCTGAAAACACGTCAGGAAAAGCGCGATGGCCTGCAGAAGCAACTGAACGCCGCCGGCGTCCAGCTCGACACGCTCGATTCCAAGATCCGCATGCTCCGCGAGATGGAGCGCGAATACGAGGGCTTTTCCAAGGCCGTCCGCCTCGTCATGCAGGACGCCGCCGCCGGAAAGCTCCGCGGCATCCACGGCCCCGTTTCCAAGCTCATCCGCGTGGAGGACCGCTACACCACCGCCATCGAGACGGCGCTCGGCGCCGCCATGCAGAATATCGTCGTCTCCTCCGAAGAAGACGGCAAAGCCGCCATCCAGATGCTCAAGCGCCGCGACGGCGGCCGCGCGACCTTCCTTCCGCTCACCACCATCAAGCCGCAGGCTTTGCAGGATACCGTCTGTCTGCGCCAGCCTGGCTTCGTTTCCGTTGCCTCCGGCCTCGTCTCCTGCGACGAGCGGTACCGCGCCGTGATTGAAAACGCCCTTGGCCGCACCGTGATCTGCGACACGCTGGATAACGCCGTGCGCATGGCGCGTGCCTGTGCCAACCGTGTGCGCATCGTCACGCTCGACGGACAGGTCATGAACGCGGGCGGCAGCATGACCGGCGGCTCCGCCGCAAAGAGTGCGGGCGTGCTGACCCGCGCGAATACGCTTGCAAAGCTTGCCGAAGAACGAAACGCACTCGCGCAAAGCCTTGAATCGCTCAAGGCGCAGACAGCGGAGGCCGCATCCTCCGCCGCAAAGACCGAATTTGAACTCACAGCCGTCCGCGGACAGCTCCGCGAGGCGGAGGACGAGGTGCTACGCCGCACGGAGGAGCACAAGCAGGTGCAGCTTTTGGCTGCTGCGGTCACGGAAAATCTGGAAAACATCGAAAAAGAGCTTGCGCACCTGACCAGCCGCACCGGCGGCGAGGAAGGAAAGCTCCAGACGCTCAAGGCCCAGCTGCAGCAGCAGACCGAAGCGCTGGACACGCTGCGCGCGCAGGAGACGGAGCTGACCGGCAGGCAGACCGCTCTGACCGAGCAGCAGCAGCAGCTCACCGACAAGATCACCGCCCTGCGCATGGACGCGGCCTCCATCGAAGCCGCGCGCGCAGCCTCCGAAAACACCATCGCCCAGCTGCAGGCGCTCAGCGAGACCATGCAGGGCGACGTGACGCAGAAGACGGGGCTGATCCATGAATATGAATTGCAGATCTCTGCGCTCGAAGGGCAGATCCAGGAGAAAGAGGACGGCCTGACCGCCTCCGGCGCACAGTTGGACGAAGCCCGGCAGGCGCTGAAGGACGCCGTCGACGAGCGCGCACAGCTGGAAGCCCGGCGCAGCCAGACCGAAAAGCAGGCGCAGGACAAAAACCAGTCCATCCTACAGCTCGAACGCGAAACGGCCCGCCTCGAACAGAAAAAGGCCACCAGCGAGCTCGAGGAAAAGCAGATCGTCGACAAGCTCTGGGATTCCTACGAGCTCACCCCCGGCACAGCGGAAAAGGAAACGGTCGGGATCGAGAGTCTTCCGGCCGCGAACAAGCGCATCACCGAGGTGCGGCGAAAAATTTCTGCTCTCGGCACGCCGAACCTCGGCGCGATCGACGAATACGCCCGCGTATCCGAGCGCTATGAATACCTGACCGCCCAGCGCGACGACGTGCAGCACGCAAAAGCCGAGCTTGAAAACATCGTCGCCTCCATCACGACGGAAATGACCGAAATTTTTGTCCGGGAATTTGCCCGTATTGATGAATATTTCGGCAAAACATTTGAGGAAATGTTTGGCGGCGGCAAGGCCTCGCTCATTCTCGAGGACAAGTCCGCGCCGCTTGAATGCGGCATTGAGATCCGCGTCCAGCCGCCCGGCAAGCAGGTCAAGACCATCACGCTTCTGTCCGGCGGCGAAAAGGCGTTCGTGGCGATCGCGCTCTATTTTGCCATTTTAAAGGTGCGCCCCACGCCGTTCTGCATGCTTGACGAAATCGACGCCGCGCTGGACGACCGCAACGTCGAGCGCTTTGCAAATTATCTGCACACCCTCAGCGACAAGACCCAGTTCATCGTCATCACACACCGCCGCGGCACGATGGAGGCCGCCGACGTGCTCTACGGCGTCACCATGCAGGAGCAGGGCGTCTCCAAGATCCTCCGCCTGAGTCTGGGCGAGCTTGCCAAACAGCTGGGGGTCACGAACTGAGAAAGAACGCGGAAAATCCGCAGCTTCTCAATGGGCCGACAGAGTCGTCGGCCCCTACAACGAGATTCCAATCCCCCGCACCCTGTAGGGGCGGACGACTCTGTCCGCCCGCAGGACGCACCTTTTTTACGAAACTCTGCGGCAAATACCCGGAATACCATCCAGAAAGGATATCAAAATACATGGGATTTTTTGAAAAACTCAAGCAGGGACTGAGCAAGACTGCCAGCTCCATCAGCAGCGTCTTTACCGCCAGCGAGCTGGACGACGACTTCTATGACGATCTCGAGGAAAGCCTCATTGTTTCCGACCTCGGTATGGACACGACGGAGGCCGTCATGGACCGCCTGCGCCAGACCGCGAAGGAGCAGCGCATCAAGACCGTCGACGAGGCAAAGCTTGCCCTGCGCGGCATCCTCGTCGACATGCTGAACGTCGGCGATCCGGCCTTGCAGCTGGATACAAAGCCGTCGGTCATTCTCGTCATCGGCGTCAACGGCGTCGGCAAGACGACCACCATCGGAAAGCTTGCCCACCAGCTGCACGACCAGGGCAAAAAAGTCTTGCTGTGCGCGGGCGATACGTTCCGCGCCGCAGCAGCCGATCAACTTGAGATCTGGTCGGAGCGCGCGCACTGCGACATCATCCGCCAGCATGAGGGCGCAGACCCCGCCTCCGTCGTTTTTGACGCCATTGCGGCGGCAAGAGCGCGCGGCAGCGACGTCATCATCTGCGACACCGCGGGCCGCCTGCACAACAAGCAGAACCTCAT
>CAKUND010000096.1 GCA_934668295.1 uncultured Oscillospiraceae bacterium | reverse complement strand
CCGGTCGAGCAGCTGCAGCTGCAGCTGTTTGCGCAGGAGCCGAGCGAGTTCTGCACCGAGCCGTTTACCGGCGACGGAACCGTCTCGTCCCTCTCGCGCGGGAAGCGCTATCTGACAGCTACGGCAAAGGTCACGTATCAGGGCAAGACCGGCTTTGCCTCGAACCGCGTACTGCTGGCGAAGGCCGACGTGCGCGCGACAAGGCGCATTCTGCAGCGCAGCTATTATCTGGCCGCGCTGCAGGTGCTTCCCGCCGCGCCGCCGTGGGGGGCGCTCTCCGGCGTGCGGCCGACAAAGCTGTCGACAAAATGCCTGATGGCGGGCGGCAGCGAAAAGGACGCAGAGCGCCTGCTGCGGCAGACCTATTTCGTCTCGCCGGAGCGGGCGAAGCTCTGTGTCGACGCCTCCCGGCATACGGTCGAGGCTGCAAAGAAGCTTGACGCGGACGATCTTTCCGTGTATATTGGGATTCCGTTCTGCCCGACGCGCTGCGCGTACTGCTCGTTCGTGAGTCAGTCCATCGAGCGCTTCGGGGCGTTTTTGCCCGCGTATCTGGACGCGCTGCTGCGTGAGATCGCGCACACCGGCGCATTGTTAAAGGACTCGGGCTTCCACATCCGCACGCTCTACATGGGCGGCGGCACGCCGACGACGCTTTCGAGCGCGCAGATGGCGCGCCTGCTGGACGCGATCAACGCACATTTTGATCTGTCCCGCTGTCTGGAATTCACCGTTGAGGGCGGAAGACCCGACACGCTGGACGCCGAAAAGCTCCGCGTCATCAAAAATGGCGGCGCAACGCGCATCTCCATCAACCCCCAGAGCATGTCCGACAAGGTGCTCGAGGCTGTGGGCCGCCGGCACACGGCGCGGCAGACCGTCGAGGCTTACGAGCAGGCGGTCATGGCCGGGTTCGACGATATCAACATGGATCTGATCGCGGGGCTTCCGGCTGACGACACGGCCGGCTTCGCCGATTCCATCCGGCAGGTGCTGGCCTTGAACCCCAGCAACATTACGGTCCACACGCTGGCGCTGAAAAAAGGCGCGGCGCTGTTCGGCTCGCGGATGGAGCTTCCTTCGCAGGAGGCCGTCGCCGCCATGCTCACGGACGCGGAGAATGCGCTGCGGCGCAGCGGCTATGAGCCGTATTACCTCTACCGGCAGAAATACATGTCCGGCAGCTTTGAAAACACCGGCTGGTGCCGGCCGGGCTATACCGGACTTTACAACATATACATGATGGAGGAGCTGCATACCATCCTCTCTCTCGGCGGCGGCGGGATGAACAAGATCAATTTCCCGGAGGAGAAGCTTGCCCGCTACCACAACCCGAAAATTCCGCAGGACTATATCTCCCGCATCGACACGATCCTGCAGCAGAAGGACGAGATCTTCTCAATCCTGCGCGGACTCCGCGAACAGAACCCATAATCAGGAGGGCTTCTATGGACACCTTATTTTCTCATGTCAACGTCGTTACGATGAACGAGCAGATGACGCTCTGGCAGGATGCCTTCGTCGGCGTCACCGACGGCAAGATCGCCTACATGGCGAAGAAGCCGCCCGAGGAAAAGCCGAAGAAGATCATCGACGCGACCGGTATGGTCTTGATGCCGGGCCTCATCAACTGCCACACGCATCTGCCGATGTATCTGCTGCGCGGCTATGCCGACGACCTCAATCTGCAGGACTGGCTGCAGCACTATATCTTCCCGCGCGAGGACCGGCTCGACGGCCGCGCCGTCAAGGCGGCGACGACGCTTGCCATTGCCGAGGCGCTGCGCTTCGGCACGACGAGCGTATCGGATATGTACTATTTCTGCGACGAGATCTGCCAGGCCGTGGCCGAGTCCGGCATCAAGGCCAATATCTCCCGCGGTACGTCCATGTTCCTGGGAGACGATTTCTGCTTCGACACCTTCCCGGCCTGTCAGGAGCTGGTCGCGCTCAAGGACAAATGGCACAACTATGACCAGGGCCGCATCAGGATCGAAGCGTCCATCCACGCAGAGTATACCTCGACGTATCAGCTCTGGGATGCGCTGGCGGAGTATGCCGTCAACAACGGCCTGCAGCTGCAGGTGCACCTGTCCGAGACGAAAAAGGAGCACGACGAGTGCGTGGAGAAATACGGTCTGACGCCTGCGCAGGTGCTCGACTGCCACCATGTGTTCGACGTGCCGACAGTTGCGGCGCACTGCGTCCATGTGACGCAGGAGGACATGCGGCTGCTGGCCAAGCGCCATGTGTCCGCGGCGCACTGCCCGGTCAGCAATCTGAAGCTGGCCTCCGGCTGCGCGGATGTGCTTGGCATGGTCAGGGCCGGGATGAACGTCTGCCTCGGCACCGACTCCGTTGCGTCCAACAACAATCTCGACCTGTTTGAGGAGATCAAGGCCGCCGCGCTTATGGCCAAGGGCAAGACCGGCGACCCGAAGGCGCTGCCGGCAGAGGCCGCGCTCATGATGGCGACGGTCTGCGGCGCAAGAGCGCAGGGCAGAAGCGCCGAGTGCGGCGTCATTGAGCTCGGCATGGACGCCGATCTCATCCTGCTGGACTTCAACCAGCCGCACCTGATCCCGTGCCACAATGTACTGTCCCAGCTGGTCTACGCGGCCTCCGGCCACGATGTTGCGCTGACGATGGTGCGCGGCAAGATCCTGTATGCGGACGGCAAGTATCCCACGCTGGACATTGCGGGCGCGCTGCAGGAGCTGCACGACTACGCGATCCCCAGAGTCTTCTCTGATGAACCGGAGGCACAGGCATGAGCGGCGAAAAGGCACCCAAAAAGCAGAGCTTTTTACAGGGCGTGGCCGTTCTGACTGCCGCGACCATCATTGTCAAGCTTCTCGGCTTCATCTACAAGGTCCCCCTGCAGAATATCCTGCAGGAGCGGGGCTTCGGTTATTTCAACACGGCCTATGACGTGTATAACGTCCTGCTGATGATCTCCACGACGGGCCTGCCCGTCGCTGTCAGCCGGATGATCTCACAGGCGCAGGCGCTGGAGAATTACGCGCAGATCCGCAAGATCTATTCCGTTTCCATGAAGGTCTTTTTGACCATCGGTGTGATCGGGACGCTTGTGATGCTCGTGTTCTGCAAGCCGCTGTCCGTCATGGTCACGACGAATGAAAACTCCTGGGCGGCCATCGCGGCGCTGTCGCCGTGCGTGCTGCTCATCTGCATCGTCTCGGCCCACCGGGGCTTCTTCCAGGGCCAGAGCAACATGACGCCCACGTCCGTCAGCCAGGTCTATGAGGCCATGATCCGCGTGGCCTTCGGTCTCGGCGGCGCGTATCTGATGCTCAAAAAGACCGGCAGTCTCATCTATGCGGCTGCGGGCGGCATCTTCGGCGTGACGGCGGGCTGCATCGTGGCGGTCGTGTATCTGCGCATCCAGTTCGGCAAGTCCAACCAGATCCTGCGGCAGGGCGGGGGAGAGGCGAAGTCCACCCGCCAGACCATGAAGGAGCTGCTCGTCATTGCCATCCCCATCACGCTCGGCTCGGCGGGACTGCAGATCATCAATCTGTTCGACACGATGATCTATATGCGCCGGCTCACCGGCGCGCTCGCGTGGTCGTCCGACGCGGCGGATACAGCCAAGGGCATCTATAATTTCTGCCAGACGATCTTTAACCTGCCGTGCTCGCTCATTACGCCCATCACGATCTCGATCATCCCGACTGTGACCGCCGCGCTGACCAAAAACAACGCTGCGGGCGCGCGGCACACGGAGGAATCCGCTGTGCGCACCATGAGCCTCATCGCCATGCCGTGCGCGGTGGGTCTGGCTGTGCTGGCAGAGCCGATCATCCGCCTGCTCGCGGGCAACTACGGCCCCGAGAGCGTCGCGACCGCGACGCCGATCCTGGCCTATCTCGGCATCGCCGTGATCTTCAACAGCACGGTCCTGCTGTTCAACGCCATCATGCAGGCGCACGGCGACGTGACGACGCCGGTCATCAACATGCTCATCGGCGGCGTTGTGAAGGTCATTGTCAACTATATCCTCGTGGCCATCCCGTCCCTCAACATCATCGGCGCGGCCATCGGTACCATCGTCTGCTATGTGACCATCACGGTGCTCGACCTCATTGCCATGCGCCGGTCCGTTACGACGCGCCCGGCCATTTTCCGCAATGTGATCCGCCCGGCAGCCGCTGCCGGGATCATGGGCGCGGCGACGTTCTTTGCCGCCGCACTGCTTCGGAATCTCACGGATTCGAATACCATCGTCTGCCTCGGCGCGCTGATCGCGGCGGTGATCGTGTATGTGATTTTCGTCGTTGTTCTGCGGTGCATCACGTATGCGGACTGCATGCTGCTGCCGAAGGGCGAAAAAATTGCAAAAATCCTGCATATCAAACAAAAAACATGAAATTCCTACTTGCGAAAGAGACGAAAGTATGATAAATTTTACTAGCAAACCGCGCTACACGCTGGACGACCTCATCCGGCTGGTGCACGCGCTGCGTGCGCCGGGCGGCTGTCCGTGGGACGCGGCGCAGACGCACCTGTCCATCCGCCGCAATTTCCTCGAGGAAGCCTACGAGGCCTGCGAGGCGCTGGATCTGGACGACGCGTCCATGCTCCGCGAGGAGCTGGGCGACGTGCTGCTGCAGGTGCTGTTCCACGCGGACATCGAATCTGACCGCGGCCGCATGACCATCGACGACATTGCCGACGCGGAATGTAAAAAGCTCATCTTCCGTCACCCGTTCCTGTTCGGCGGCGAAAGCGCCAGCTGGGACGAGCTGAAGAAGCAGGAAAAGGGTCAGAAGACGACCGGCGAAGCCATGCAGGGCGTCGCCAGATCGCTCCCGGCGACGTGGCGGGCAGAAAAAATTCAGAAAAAAGCCGCGAAAACCGGCTTCCGCTGGGAATCCGCCGGACAGGCGCTGGATAAACTAGCAGAAGAAGCGCAGGAGCTGCGCGAGGCTGTGCGGGACGATATGAACATCGACGAGGAGCTGGGCGACATGCTTTTCGCCGCCGTCCGTGTTGCCTCCACGCTGGACAAAGACCCCGAGCAGGCGCTGCACAGCGCCTGTGAAAAATTCATCAAACGATTTACCGCTATGGAGCAGAGCATTCTCGCAGACGGACGTACTCCGGAGGAGTTGTCCCGCGAGGGACTGCTTGCCAGTTGGGACGCGCAAAAACGTAACGGGCGGTGAACAATAAATTCATACTTTAGGAAAAGAGGATCTACACATGAATAAGACCGAATTGATCGCGGAAGTCGCAAAGAAGTGCGGCATGTCCAAGAAGGATGCCGAGAAGGCTGTCACCACCACGTTCGACACCATCACGGAAGCTCTGAGCCAGGGCGACAAGGTCCAGCTCGTCGGCTTCGGCGGCTTTGAGACAAAGAAGCGCGAGGCGCGCATGGGCCGCAACCCCAAGACGAAGGAAGCCATCGAGATCCCGGCGACCACCATCCCCGTCTTCAAGGCCGGCAAGGCGCTCAAGGAGAAGACCGCAAAGTAATGCAGCTGAACAGGGCAGCCGGCGCGCTGCCCTGTTTTTTTGCGTTTTCTGCATTTTTTCAGGATTTCCGGTTGACTTTTCCGGCCATTCCGGCTATAATAAATCGGTCTGCGAAGCGCAGACGATCCTTGCCGCAGGCGGGACCTGCGGCCATATGTCCAGAAGGAGGTGCAACATCATGGCAAAACTTTCCGCAAAGTATGAGGTCCTCTATATCATCGACCCCGCGCAGGGTGAAGAGGGTATCGCGGCTCTCGTGGAAAAATTCAAGGGTATCGTGGAGGCTCACGGCACTCTGACCAGTGTTGACGAGTGGGGCAAGCGCCGTCTTGCGTACCCGATCAACGATCTGGTTGAGGGCTACTACGTCTACATGACCTGCGAAGTAACGCCCGAAATGCCGGCTGAGCTTGATCGTGTCTTCAAGATCACCGACGGCATTCTGCGTTCCATCATCGTCGCTGTTGACGAGTAAGGAGGCGCTCGCATGCTGAACCACATCGTTCTCATGGGCCGACTGACTCGCGATCCCGAGCTGCGCCGGACCGGCAGCGGCGTCGCGGTCGCATCCTTCACGCTCGCCGTTGACCGCGATTACGCGGCGCAGGGCGCGGAGAAGGAAACAGATTTCGTGGATATCGTCGCATGGCGCGGTACTGCTGAGTTCGTCAGCAAGTATTTCGCCAAGGGCCGTATGGCTGTCGTGTCGGGCCGGCTGCAGATCCGCAACTGGCAGGACAAGGAAGGCAACAAGCGCCGCTCGGCGGAGGTCGTTGCCGACAACGTCTACTTCGGCGACAGCAAGCGCGACAGTGCCGACGGCGGCTCATTCAACCAGTCGCAGGGCTACGCGCAGAGCTTCAATCAGGCCCCGCAGCAGCCGGCGTATCAGGCGCCGCAGAACGTGTCTGCTGCCCCGTCTGATTTCTCCATGCTTTCCGACGACGATCCCGATCTCCCGTTCTAACATTTTTCCACAAGACCAAAGATAGGAGGATTCACTATGGCAATGGCTAATGATCGTGTTCATCCTCGCAAGCGCAAGAAGGTTTGCTCCTTCTGCGTTGATAAGGTGACGCACATCGATTTCAAAGACACTGTC
The DNA here is from genome assembly GCA_934668295.1 of uncultured Oscillospiraceae bacterium. GTDB lineage: Bacteria > Bacillota > Clostridia > Oscillospirales > Oscillospiraceae > CAG-170. The sequence continues at coordinate 713 of CAKUND010000096.1, read as the reverse complement.
AAGCTCCGCCGTTACCTGTCCGAGCGCGGCAAGATCCTGCCCCGCCGTACCACCGGTACCTGCGCCGCTCATCAGCGTCAGCTCACGGTCGCCATCAAGCGCGCCCGTCAGATCGCCCTGCTGCCCTACGTAGCAGACTAAGTTTTTCATCCAGAAGCCTGTCCGCTGCGGACAGGCTTTTTGGATTTGCGGAGGTTTTTATGTTTTCCATTACGCTCATCTGTATGGGAAAGTTGAAGGAGCGATTCTATACCGAGGCCGCAGCGGAATACGCCAAGCGTCTGCGGGCCTATTGCGATTTCCAGCTCATCGAGCTGCCGGAGTGCCGCCTGCCCGAAGACCCGAACGACACGCAGATCGCGCAGGGACTGCAGAAGGAAGCCGAGCTCATCCGCGCGAAGCTGCCGAAGGGCTGCTTTTTCTGCGTCCTGACGCCGGAGGGAAAGTTCTTGTCTTCCGAGCAGCTGGCAGATACGCTGCGGCAGGCGAAAAGCGGCGGGCGTTCCAGCGCCTGCTTTCTCATCGGCTCGTCGTTCGGCATCGCGCCGGAGATCAAAAAGCTTGCCGATCTGCAGCTTTCCATGAGCAAAATGACCTTTCCGCACCATCTGGCCCGCGTCATGGCCCTTGAGCAGCTTTACCGCGCCGAGGCCATTCAGGCGGGCAGCAAATATCATAAATAACAGGAGGAATTTGCGATGTTCCAGATGAAA
>CAKUND010000095.1 GCA_934668295.1 uncultured Oscillospiraceae bacterium | reverse complement strand
AGCAGGATCATGCCGGGCGGCACGGGCATGGACAGCAGCAGCTCGTTGTCCTTCGCCTCAAACAGCTGCGATTTGGCTGTGAACACACTGCCGATGAACATGAGCGCGAAGGCCATGATCGCGAACATCGCAAAATACAGCCAGCCAAGCCCTGCCGGGAAAAATGCGGCGGCAAGCTGAGAGAACGAGGCATAGAACAGGAAGACGAAGGCGCAGAAGCAATACAGCATCAAAAGCGCATAACCGACAAGCTTGCCCTTCGTCTGACTTTTCCGCTTCCGGCTCTGCCCGGTAAACGCGGCGAGCAGCGCCGCCATCCGGATGCGAAGCAGCGTTTTAAGCATCCTTCTCACCCTCCAGCTCCAGGAACACATCCTCCAGCGACTGGTCGCCCTTGACCTCGTCCATCGTACCGGACGCGATCAGTCTGCCCTGCTTGATGATGGCGACCTTGTCGCAGAGCTTTTCCGCGACCTCCAGCACGTGCGTGGAGAAGAAGATCGCGCCGCCGCGATCACAGTGCTCGCGCATGATGCCCTTGACCTGATAGGCCGCTGTCGGGTCGAGGCCGACGAAGGGCTCGTCCATGATGATGAGCTTCGGGTCGTGGAGCAGGGCGGAAATAATCGCCAGCTTCTGTTTCATGCCGTGCGAATAGGCCGAGATGGGCTGGGCCAGATCGCCGGTCAGCTCAAACAGATCCGCGTATTTTTCGATCCGCGCCTCGCGGTCGGCCTTTGACACGCCGAAGATATCGGCCACGAAATTCAGGTATTTGATGCCGGACAGGAACTCATACAGATCCGGGTTGTCCGGGATGTACGCTAAGATCTGCTTGCAGCCGAGCGGGTCGGCCTTGACGGACTTCCCGTCCACATAGATCTCGCCCTGCTCAAACTGCAGGATGCCCGCGCAGCTTTTGATCGTCGTGGTCTTGCCCGCGCCGTTGTGGCCGATGAAGCCGTAAATTTCGCCGGGTCTGATGTGCAGGCTCAGATCGTCGACTGCCTTTTTCTCTCCGTAAATCTTCGTCAGATGCTCAATTTTCAGCATCGTATCTACCCCTTTCGAATTGGATATCCTTCAGACGTTCCGTTTGGGCAAAAGTTCCCATGTGTCTATATCATAGCAGAATTTTTCTGTTTGTATAGGCTAACTTTTTAGCACTCGTATTGCGTGACTGCTAAAATTCACAGTTCGTTCACAAAAACATGCAGAATTGTTCACAGGCGAGGCCTATCATGTGACTTGTAAACAAGAGATGAGCGAGACGCTCAGATCGAGTTTTCAGACATTATATATTACAAGACTCAAGGAGGTCTTTTCTATGTTAGTACCGTATGCACGTAAAAATCACGCTGTTTCCAATTTCAATCCGTTCCACGACTTTGACGAGCTGGAGCGTGCGTTCTTCTCCGACAACGCCCTCGGCGAGTTCAAGACCGACATCCAGGAGGACGGCGACAACTTCGTTCTGGAGGCTGACCTGCCCGGCTTCAAGAAGGAGGATATCCACGTGGACATCGCCGACGACCGGCTGACTGTCTCCGCCGAGCGTCATTCCAACTATGAGGACAAGGATAAGAAGGGCAATTACCTCCGCTGCGAGCGCTCCTATGGCTCCTACGCCAGAAGCTTTGATATCTCCGGCATCGACGCCGCAGGCATCAAGGCCGCATACGCCGACGGCGTTCTGCGCGTGACGCTGCCGAAGCAGAAGGAAGTCCCCGCCTCGTCCAGACGGCTTGAGATCGAATAATGCGCATACAAGAACCCCCTGCCGGAGCAGCTGCTCCGGCAGGGGGTCTTTTCTTTTTCTTTATCCGAGCGTCAGAGCGCGGATTTTCTGACGCAGCGGGAGGATGCGGGATGGGGCGACGGAGAGCTCGTCCACACCCAGGCGCAAAAATGCTTCGGTCAGAGCTTCGTCCGCGGCCAGCTCGCCGCAGATGCCGACGGTGCAGCCCGCCTGATGCGCGCTTTCGACGGTTTGCCGGATCGCACGCAGGACTGCCGGGTGGTGCGGGTCGCAGAACGGAGCCAGATTCGGGTTTTGCCGGTCCATGGCCAGCAGATACTGCGTGAGGTCATTTGTGCCGATGGAGAAAAAGTCGACCTCGACCGCAAGCTCACCGCTCATAAAGACGGCCGCCGGCGTCTCGATCATCACGCCGACGCGGTACGGGCCGAAGCGCTCCCCGCGCGCGATGAGCACATCCTCCGCATCGGCCAGCGCCTCCTTCAGCCGGTGCAGCTCGTCCGGGCCTGTCACCATCGGGAACATGATCCCGACGGTTCCATAGCGCGACGCGCGCAGAATGGCGCACAGCTGCGTCTGGAACAGAATGGGCCGCGTCAAACACAGGCGGATTGCCCGCAGGCCGAGCGCGGGGTTATCCTCCGGCGGCATGTCAAAATAATCGGCCTGCTTATCCGCGCCGATGTCCAGCGTGCGGATGATGATCTCCTGGCCATCCATGGCCTGCACGATCGTTTTGTAGCTTTCAAACAGCTCGTCCTCGGTCGGGTACGTGCTGCGGCCCAGATACAGAAATTCGCTTCTGAGCAGGCCGACGCCCTCCGCGCCGCTTCTTTGCAGCAGCGGCAGATCGTCCGTGCCTGCGATGTTGGCGTAAAGTCGGATGGAATGTCCGTCCTGTGTGATGCTCGGGGCGGAGATCAGCTGCTGGAGCGCTTCGCGCTGTGCCTGCTGCGCGGCGATCTCTGCATGCGCCTCGGCCAGCGTTTTTTCATCCGGGTCAAGCGTCAGCGTTCCCGCAAAGCCGTCCAGAACTGCCATATGTCCGTGCAGCTCCGTCGACACCGGCAGCTGTGAGACAGCCGGGACGCCAAGCGTCCGCGCCAGAATGCCCGTGTGGGAATTCGCCGCGCCGCGCGCGGTCAGCATGCCAAGCACGAGCTCGCGCGGAAACTGCACGGTCTGGCTGGGCGTCAGCTCCTCGGCCGCGATGAGGCAGGGGGCGGAGATGGTATGCTCCGCCTCGCCGTTTAAGACCCGGCAGATGCGGGCGCTGACGTCCCGCACATCGGCGGCGCGTTCGCGCATGTAATCGTCGTCCATCGCGGAAAACATGGCAGCGCACTGCTCTCCCGCCTGCCGGACGGCCTCGGACGCCTCCGCGCCGTCCGAAATTGCTGCTGAGACAAGATCGGTAAAATCCTCATCCTCAGCCATGAGCTGGTGGACGGAGAAGATCTCCGCGTCCTTTTCGCCAAGCTCGGCTTTGGCCTTTTCATATAACGCGCCGAGCGCCTCCACAGCCTGCCGCTGCGCGGCTGCAAAGCGCGCCTGCTCCTCCTGTGGGGAGCCTGCCTGCCGGGCAGCGGCCTCCTGCGCGCCGAGAAAGGCGATCGTTCCGGCGGCAAGACCCTGTGAGATGGGAAGTCCGGTGAATACCTGCATGGCGGCGTCCTCAGGCGTTTTCGCGGAACTGCGTCTGCAGCTCCGCAAACGCCTTGTCCTCGTCAGGGCCGTCGATGGTGACGGTGACGGTCTGCCCCTGCTTGATCCCGAGGCCCATCACGGCCATCAGCCGCGTCAGCTGCGCGGATTTTTCCCCGCAGGAGATCGTAATTTTGCTAGCATACGCCTTTGCCGCGCGCACGAGCGCGCCCGCGGGCCGCGCATGAAAGCCCATGGGGTCCTGAATGGTATATTGAAATTCTTTCATATTGGCTCCTTGAAACAATGAAAGTCTGCTGTGTCCATTTTGCGCCGGATTTCCAGAAAATGCGTAGGGGCGGATGCCTCTGTCCGCCCGGCAGTGGGGGGATCGGATCATCGAAAATCCTCGGCGAATCCGAATGCACTTGCGCATATGATTGTAGGGGCCGATGCCTACATCGGCCCATTGGGAAGTTACGAATTCGCCGAAGATTTCTGTAAAAACAGTGCAATCTGCGCGGGCCGATGCGATGCCCGCAGGCAAGTTTCGAGGCGCAACCGCGCATAGCGCGGCTCTTAGCGCCGAGGATGGTCATCGGCCCCTGCAAAACACGTTGGGAAGCGCATACGGATTTACCCTGAATTTCTGAAAAAGCACTGCATCCAGTGGGCGGACAGAGTCGTCCGCCCCTAGGGTGTATCTGAAAACTCCCAATGTGACCGGCAGCGAGAAATTTTTGCGCTGAGCAAGACATTTTTTCGCAGGAATACTGACGTATTTCAAGGAAAAATGGTGCAGCGCAGCGTGAAAAGGTCCGCTGTCCGGGTGCGTTGGGAGTTTTCAGATACACCCTACAAAACAGGTGCGCATTTCACGCTGCTTCTTTTTATCACGACAGCTTCTTCAGCTCCCGCACGTCGGTAAGCTCGTCCATGATCTCGTCGAGACTGCTGCCGGCGATGGCGCTGACGGTCGCGGCGATCGCGCCCTCGACCAGCGGGCAGTCGGCGAGAACGAGCTTCCGCTCCGGCATGGACTCGAGCACCATTTCCGCCGTCATGACCGCCGAGCCCATGTCCATGAGTACGATCACGCCGTCGTCGGAGTAAATCTCGTCGATGGCGTTTGCAATTTTTTCATAGCTCGTGCCGAAGCCGCCGTCGTCCAGACCGCCTGCGGCCCGGATGGGCACGCCGTCGGCCATCATCTTTGTCAGCTCGACCACGCCGCGGGCCAGCGTCTCACTGTGCGAAACGATCACAAATCCGACCATGCTCTGCACCTCACACGTGCCCGGCCACGACCTTCAGCATCGTGGTGAACGATGTCGCGCCGGGATCCTGATGGCCGAGACTGCGTTCGCCGAGATAGCTTGCGCGGCCCTTGGTGGCAATGATGGTCTTGGTGTATTCGACACCCTGCTCCGCCGCGGTCACACCGTCTGCCAGCGCATCCTTTGCGCTCTTGCCTGCCTCCAGCGCCGCTTTCACCGCGTCGCGCGCGGGGATCATGGCGTCCAGCATCGTTTTTTCACCCGCGACAGATTTGCCGCGCAGCTGCACGCCCGCGACGAACGCGTCCAGGATCGTGACCAGATCCTGCGCGTCCAGCTCCGTCTTTCCGGCAAGCGCCTTGCCTGCCTGCATAAACGCCGTCCCGTACAGCGGGCCGGAGGCTCCGCCGACCGTGGACACGAGCGCCATACCGGCAGTCTTGAGCATCGTACCGACGTCCTTGCCCTCCATCAGCGGGCGCTTCTTCTCGACCTCAGCGAAGCCGCGCGCCAGATTGATGCCGTGGTCGCCGTCGCCGATGACGTTGTCGAGTTCCGTGAGAAAAAGCTTTTCCTCGGAGATCTTTTCGCCGATGGCGTGCAGGATCTCCAGTACCTGTTCCTGATTGACCATAGTGGTTCTCCTTTGTGTCCGGGCTTATGCCTTAAAGGCGATGGTGTCCGCGTGCGCGTCCAGAAGGGCCTTCAGTTCGTCGTCCAGCCGCAGCAGGGACACGGAGAAGCCCTCCATTTCAAGCGACGTCATATATTCGCCCACGAAGGTCCTATAGACCCTGATGCCCTTCGCGGCCAGCACGTCGGCGACATGATTGTTGATGATAAACAGCTCCATCAGCGGCGTTGCACCGGAGGAGTTGACCATGACGGCGACCTCATGACCGGTATAGTCGATATCGGCCAGGATCTTATCCAGAATATGATCGACGATCTCGTCTGCCGGGCGGAGCTTTTCCTTGTGGGTGCCGGGCTCGCCGTGGATGCCGATGCCGACCTCCATCTCGTCCTCGCCAAGCTCAAAGCCGGGCTTGCCCGCTGCCGGGACCGTACAGGGACGGATGGCGACGCCCATGGTGCGCACGTTGTCAATGACCTTCTGCGCCACGCGCTGGACCTCCTCGAGCTCCGCGCCCTGCTCTGCCTTTGCGCCTGCGATCTTGTGGACAAAGACCGTGCCCGCCACGCCGCGGCGGCCGACGGTATAGAGGCTTCCGTCGACGGCGACGTCGTCGTCGACGACGACCTGTGCGACCTTGATCTCGTCCATCTGCGCCATCTCACCGGCCATTTCGAAGTTCATCACGTCGCCGGTATAGTTTTTGATGACCATCAAAACGCCCTTGTCCGTCGCGATGGCCTTGATGCCCTCATAGATCTGATCCGGTGTGGGGGAGGTAAAGACTGCGCCCGCGACTGCCGCGTCCAGCATGCCCGTGCCGACATAGCCGCCGTGCGCCGGTTCGTGGCCGGAGCCGCCGCCGGAGATCAGCGCGACCTTCCCTTCCTTCTTTTCCGCCCGCACGACCACGTTTCCGCAGTCCAGCTTGCGCACATACTGCGGATAGGCCTTGACCATGCCCTGGATCATCTGATCCTCTACAAGCTCGACCTGGTTGATGAATTTTTTCATGTTTTCGTCCTCCTGTCAGTTTGCTGCATCAAATCCTACCAGCCCCAGCTTACCACACTTCTTTGGATGAATCAATAGTTTCTGCGCTGCAAAACTCGCCGCATTTGTCTATGACGCACAATTCTTTGACAGCTTCTGAAAATTGTACAAAAAGTTTTTGCTCCCTCGCGGGGCTTGACCGCGGGGCGGGATTTGTTTATAGTATAGAGTATGAATACCACGCAGGGGGCGGCGGAGATGCACTTCGCGTATTCCGCCGGCGGCGGTTTCCACACTTCTGACGGAAAGGAATCCAGACAGCATGTACGAAATCACCTTCCAATTCGAAAACGGCGCACAGGAGGTCAAATTCTCCGCCGCGCCCGGCAGCACCATTCTGGAGGCTGCCAAATCGGCCAACGTCGCCATTGACGCGCCCTGCAACGGCAACGGCTCGTGCGGCAAGTGCCGCGTGAAGCTCGTTTCCGGCGAGGTCACCGGCATCCAGACCAGCCACATCTCCGACGAGGACTACGCTGCGGGCTGGCGTCTGAGCTGTTCGACGAAGCCTGCCGGAGATATTACCGTTCTCGTCCCCGACATCGCCTCGGCCTATCAGAGCCGCATGAAGACGGCAGACCTGTCTTCCGGCGAGGAGATCGCGATCTTCAACCAGCTGCAGCAGGATGTGCAGGCCGCAGGCGTAGACTTTGCAAACGACTTTGTGCAGGCCGTCCTCACGCTGGACGAGCCGACGCTCGACGACACCATGCCCGACACCGAGCGGCTTGCGCGCTTCGCGCAGGACGCGTTCGACGGCTGTACGGAGGTCAGGCTCACCTATCACACGGTCAAAAAGCTTGCAAAGACGCTGCGCGAGGCCAATTTCAGGGTGCAGATCACCGGTACGCTGACCGACGGCGTGCTGACCATCTTGGACGTATCCGAAAAAGAAGACGCACCGCTCTACGGCTGCGCCATCGACATCGGCACCACGACCGTCACGGGCGTGCTCATGGATCTGAAGACCGGCACGCTGACGGCCAAGGCCTCCGCGGGCAACGGCCAGATCCGCTACGGCGCGGACGTCATCAACCGCATCGTCGAGCAGGGAAAGCCCGGCGGCGTCAAGCG
>CAKUND010000094.1 GCA_934668295.1 uncultured Oscillospiraceae bacterium | reverse complement strand
CTCGATGATCTCACCGGGCAGCACCACAAGAAAACCGTTCGGGCCTGTCTGCTTGTCCATCAGCGTCACCTCCAATCGCTTTGTATTCAGCCCTCTACTATATATGGCATGAGAAGGGCTGAATTGTTCCAATGCTTTCAAACTTTTTTGAGATTTTTTGAAAAAATCTTGGAATGGATGGGATAGGATTGATTTAAGGCAATTATACCTGAAAGCTGTGAATAAATCTATTGCTTTTCGTGACGGCAAAAAAATAACGGGTATCCGGCTCTCACCAGATACCCGTTATTTCGTTGCCAATCCCGCCTGACAGATGCCTTAATCGTAATTTCGGTCTAAACCTGTTTTACGAACACCCGTCTAAGGATCCTCTGTCACATTCGACATCGGAACACGGCGCAGGGAAACGCATTCAGCAGCATGATCTGTGCCCTCTTTAAGCAGAACTAAAATAGTATGTTGGTTTCTTCCATCGGATGACAGTATCCTACCACACATTGCCTAGCTTGTCAATAGGTTTTAAGAATTTTTCTCGCGTTGCAACCGGCGCGGATCTATCGTATAATGATAGCGTCAGCTGGCAAGAGCACACACGGTTTTTCACGGGGCAAAATGACGGCTGGCGTTGTTATCCTCGTTGGCGGGCGACAGCCAGCAAGCGTGTGTGCCCTTGTCAACTGACGCGAAAAACAGGAGGGCTGCACCATGAACAAATTTTGGGGACATCTGAAGACGATCACACACCACCGGCATCTGGTCATGCGCGGCTGCTTCCGGATGGGCCTGATCTGGCAGGGACTGACGCATGACCTGTCCAAATATTCTCCCACCGAGTTTTTTGCCGGTGTCCGCTATTATCAGGGCGACCGCAGCCCGAACACCGCCGAGCGCGAGGCGAACGGCTATTCCCTTGCCTGGATGCACCACAAGGGCCGCAACCGGCACCATTTTGAATACTGGACAGACCTGAGCCCTGAGACAAGAATGTATGAGCCGGTCGATATGCCGGTGAAGTATCTGTGCGAGATGGTCGCCGACCGGATCGCGGCCTGCAAGACGTATCAGGGCGCGGCCTACACCGACGCGTCCCCGCTGCAGTATCTCGACCGCGCCAGAGAATCCCGTCTGGTACACCCGCAGACCATGAAGCGCCTGCGGTTCCTGCTCACCATGCTCGCCGAACGCGGCGAGAAGGAGACGTTCCGTTTCCTGCGCGGGGTCGTTCTGAAAGGGGAACCGTTCGCCGAGGAACAGCCGACACCGTAACGCACTGACAGCTTTACCTGGTTTCATACACTAATGTTCTACACAATTTGTGCATTGTGACGAAAAATGGACATCGGATTTCAAACATTTGTGAATAGCTGACGGCGGCTCTTTGTAGTATAATACAGGTATACCATCTGTCCAAGGACAGATAAGATGTAAAGGGAGGATACTATGAAGAAACTGATCGCACTTCTGCTTGCGGCATGCCTGATGCTGGGCCTCATGACCACAGCGTTCGCAGCAGACGAGAAATCCAACGACATCGTGATCCTGCACACCAACGACGTCCACTGCGGTGTGAGCGACGGTCTGGGGTATGCCGGCGTCGCGGCATACAAAGCCGAAATGGAGCAGACACACAACTATGTCACGCTGGTTGACTGCGGTGATGCAATTCAGGGCGAACCCATTGGTCTGCTGTCCGCGGGTTCCTATCTGGTCGACATCATGAACGAGGTCGGCTATGATCTGGCAACGTTCGGAAACCATGAGTTCGACTACAAGCTTCCGCGTCTTGCAGAGTTGACAAAGCTGGCCAAATATCAGTATGTGTCCTGCAATTTCAAGTACATCGGCAAGGGCACGAGCGACATCAGCTATAAGCCGTATGAGATCGTGGACTACGGCGGAACGAAGGTCGCGTTCGTTGGCATCACCACGCCGGAGAGCTTCGTAAAGTCCACGCCCGCCTACTTCCAGGATGAGAACGGCAACTTTATCTACAGCCTCAGCGAAGACAAGGACGGCACTGCACTGTATCAGGCTGTCCAGACTGCTGTTGACGCAGCCAAGGCTGAAGGCGCGAAGTACGTTGTCGCCGTTGCCCATCTGGGCATGGAAGGAACGACGGACTGCTGGACTTCCGAGGCTGTCATCAAGAACACCAACGGTATCGACGCCATGCTCGACGGCCATTCCCATGAGGAATACAGCAAGACCGTCGCCAACAAAGACGGCGATGAGGTCGTGCTGGCACAGACCAAGACCAAGCTCGCCAATCTCGGTAAGCTGACCATCTCGGCAGACGGTAAGATCACCTCCGAGCTGATCTCTGCCAAGAATTATACAAAGAAGGACGAGCACATTACCGAATACATCACCGGCATCACCGACAAGTTCTCCGCCGAGCTGGGCAAGGTCGTCGGCAAGAGCGAGGTCGAGCTGCCTGTTAATGACAAGAACGGCAAGCGTCTGGTCCGCAACGCCGAGACTGCCCTTGGCAATCTCGCGGCTGACGCCTACCGCATCATGATGGACGCCGACATCGGCATCATGAACGGCGGCGGCCTGCGCGCGGCAATTCCGGAAGGCGACATCACCCTCGGAACGCTGTTCAAGGTATTCCCGTGGGGCAATCTGCCCTGCAAGGTCGCCGTAACCGGCCAGACCATTCTGGATATGCTGGAAATGGGCGCGATCAACTACCCGAAGGAGTCTGGCGGCTTCATGCACGTGTCGGGCCTGAAGTACACCATCATCTCCGGTGCAAAATCCACGATCGAGACGACTGACAAGGGCGAATTCATCAAGGTCGCCGGCGCGCGCCGCGTGACCAATGTTCAGGTCCTCAACAAGAGTACCGGCAAGTATGAGCCGATCAACGCCAAGAAGATCTACACGCTCGGCGGCATCGACTACACCATCGTCTACGGCGGCGACGGCTTTGCGATGTTCAAGGACGCAAAGGTCGTCACGCCCGCAGACGCGAAGATGACCGACTCCAAGGTCGTCCTGTCCTACATCGAGCAGAAGCTCGGCGGCACCATTGGCGACGAATATGCCAAGCCGCAGGGCCGCATCTCCTTTGTCCGCTACGCGGATGTCGCCGATACTGCGTGGTATGCGGAGGCTGTCAACTATGTTTCCGACAAGGAGCTCATGAACGGCGTCGGTATCGGCTTCGATCCGAACGGTACGATGACCCGCGGCATGCTCGTCACGGTCCTGTACCGCATGGCGGGCTCTCCCGAGGTGACCGGCAAGGTCAGCGAGAAGTTCACCGACTGCACGGACGGCAGCTGGTATGGCGACGCCGTTCTGTGGGCAAGCGCGAACAAGATCGTCGACGGCTATGAAGGCGGCACCTATAAGCCCACCAAGGCTGTCACCCGTCAGGAAATGGCCAAGATCCTCTACGGCTACGATAAGCTCGGCGGCAAGACTGCCGACGGCATCACCGAGAAGCTCACCTACACCGACGCGGACGCGATCGGCGAATGGGCGCTCGAATCCGTCACCTACTGCACCGCTGCCGGTTATCTGGCAGGCTCCAACGGGGCCTTCAACCCGAAGGGCACTGCGACCCGCGCAATGGGCGCAAAGGTGCTCATGAACATGACCAAGGAAGCCGCATAAGCAGCTTCAAACCAAAGGGCTGCCTCGCAAGAGGCAGCCCTCAGTCTATATAGCCTGTCGCCTGCGGCAGCTCCGCAAATCTACGCGTCCTCTCCGGCCTGCGGGAAGGTCACGATGGCCTTGAACAGATCGCCGTCGATCTCGATGCGGAATGTGCCGCCCTGCAGCTCGGTCAGACTCTGCGCGATGGACAGCCCCAGACCGCTGCCCTCCGTGTGGCGCGAGCGGTCGCCGCGCACGAAGCGGGCCATGAGCTCCTCCGCCGGGATATTCAGCTCGTATTTTGAGATGTTCTTGAACGTGATCGAGACGGTTTTCTCATCTGCCGCGCTCTCAAAATACACGCGTGTGCCGGGCATGGCGTATTTGCAGATGTTTGAGAACAGATTCCCCAGCACCCGGGACAGCAGCTGCCCGTCGGCCTGCACCGCCGGCTGAGACGGCGCGGGCTTGAAGATCGGCTCCAGCTGCGCGGCCTCCAGCTTTTCGAGGTAATCGCCCGCCAGCTGACTCAGCAGTACGTTCACATCCGTCAGCGCCAGATGCACCGGAAGACTGCCGGACGAGGCCTTTGACGCTTCCACCAGATCCTCCGTCAGCTTCTTGAGCCGCGCGGCCTGCCGGTTTAAAACGTCCACGTATTCCTTCGCCTTTTCCGGCTGGATATCCTCTTTTTCAAGCAGATCGACGTAATTGACGATGGAGGTCAGCGGCGTCTTGATATCATGGGAGACGTTCGTGATGAGCTCCGTTTTCATGCGCTCGGCCCGCGTCTGTTCGTCGACAGCCTTCTGGATGCCAAGCTGGATGCTTTGCAGGTTTTCCTCATGCTTTTTGAGCGCGGGCAGCCAGCGGGGGATAGGCTTGCCCTTGTAATCGGTCTGGCCGTCGGCAATGGCCTGTCCTTCCTTCTGCAAAAGCCTCAGACTGGAGGCCAGATATAAGATCACAATGGTCAGCACTCCGCGCGAGAGCAGCCACAAAACTGCATACTGCTCCTCATTCCACCCAAGCATGAACGTGAAGAACAGCTCCGCAAGGCACAGTGCGCCCCAGACGAGCGCCGTCCGCCAGACCATCGGAATGCGGCCCAGTCCCCGAAAGATCCACGCAAAAACCTTGTAGATCAGCGTGTTTTTAAAGAATCCTGGTGCTTTTGCCCGGCCTGCAACGCTCAGAAGGAGCGTCAGCGCCAGAGCCGCAGTGCCGAATACGAGAAGAATATAGTACCAGAAATCAATATACCAGATATTGCTAAGAAAGGATGCCCACGCGAGGAGCAGCAGAGCAAGCAGCGCAAGGAACAGATCGAGCGGAATTTTATTGAGCCAGCACTGGTAAATGCCGGCCACGCCCTCCTTGTGCCCCATGGCGCACAGCAGGAAGATAAACAGGAACAGGCAGACCGCAAGAAGCAGCACAGCCAGCACGATCAGCAGATACCGTGCGCTGATCAGCCGCTCGACCCATGTCATAACGTACAGCGCGGAATCGCGCGGGGCAAGCGGGCTTTTGAGATATGCCTGATAGACCGCTGTGACGTCGCTGCCGTCGCTCAGCGAAGTGGTCATGTCCTGCTGGTAATAGGCGGAAGCCTTGCCGGAATAATCGTCTTTATTCAGTGCGCCGGTGCTGAACAGGATCTCACCGGTGGCTTTGTCCGTGAGTTTGAAGTAGATGTTGGAGGTGAGCGGGTCATAGCGATCACGGAGAAGATTGCGCGAGACCGTATCGTCCTCGGCCCAGGCGTGCAGCGCCGCCCAGCCGTCGCCGTTCGTCTGCTGTAATAGATTATTTTCCGCTATCTGGCGCACCTGCTCACCGCCGTCCGCGTAGGCGCCATAATTGATCAGATACGCGATGCCCAATGCCGAGGCTGCCAATAATACCGCGAACATGATCAGGAGCACAATGGCTGTGCACTTGACCCAAAGCTTTCCGTATAGCTGTTTCATGCTCTGTCTCCTTCCAGCTTGTAACCCTTGCCCCAGACGACCTTTAAATACCGGGGCTCGGACGGGTTGATCTCCAGCTTTTCCCGCAGATGGCGGATGTGTACCGCCACCGTATTGTCGATCCCGACCGGCGCTTCGTTCCACACGGCGCTGTAAAGCTCCGCAGGCGTAAAGACCTTGCCGGGGTGCTGCATGAGATAATATAAGATGTCATATTCCTTCGGCGTGAGCGCGATCTCCTCGCCGTCGAGCGTGACGCGCTTGGCATCGTGGTCGAGTGCAATGCCGCCGACCGCCAGCTCCGACGGGGCTTTCACCGCCGCGCCCAGCTGCAAAAATCTTCGCAGCTGCGATTTGACCCGCGCCAGCACCTCCACGGGGTTAAACGGCTTTGTGATATAATCGTCCGCGCCCACGCTGAGACCCAGAATTTTGTCCGAATCCTCGGACTTTGCCGTGAGCAGGATCACGGGGATATTCGAAAACTCCCGCAGCTTCGCCATGGCCGTGATCCCGTCCATGCCGGGCATCATGATATCCATCAGCGCCAGCTGCACCGGCTCCGTCTTCGCGACCCGCAGCGCCTCCTCGCCGCTGTAGGCTGTGTGGACGCAGTAGCCGTCGGATTCCAGATAAATTTTCAAAGCTGCGACGATATCCCGTTCATCGTCGCAGACCAAAATATGCTGCATGTGCGTTTTCCTCCAATTTCTTCTCTGTGCTATCATCATATCCAAAATCCCATGAACAAACAAGCGGGAAACGCCTTAAGATTTTATGAAGCCGCGTTCCCGCCCCTGAAAAATGAGATTGAATTTTGCAAAAATTTAGTATAAAATCAAAGTATCAGAATCCTCATGACTGAGAAAGGAGCCGTGTGTATTCTATGTTATTCATCGGCATTGATCTCGGCACGTCCGCCTGCAAGCTGCTGCTTGTCGGGGAGGACGGTGCGATCCAAAACGAAGTCACAAAGGAATACCCCCTCAGCTTCCCGCATCCCGGCTGGTCGGAGCAGAAGCCCGAGGACTGGTGGAACGCGGTCGTGATGGGTGTTCCGGAGCTGCTGCGCGGCTTTGATGCGAATGACGTCGCGGGCATCGGCTCCGGCGGGCAGATGCACGGCCTTGTCGCGCTGGATGCAGCCGATCACGTCATCCGCCCGGCGATTTTGTGGAATGACGGCAGAACCTTCAAAGAGGTCGACTATCTCAACAATACCATCGGCAAGGACAAGCTCTCGAGACTGACGGCCAACATCGCCTTCGCGGGCTTCACCGCGCCAAAGCTTCTCTGGATGCGCGAAAACGAGCCGGAAAACTTCAAAAAGATCGCAAAGATCATGCTCCCGAAGGACTACCTGACCTACAAGCTCACGGGCGTTCACGCCTGCGATTACTCCGATGCGTCCGGGATGCTGCTGCTTGATGTACAGCACAAGTGCTGGTCAAAGGAAATGCTGGAGATCTGCGGCGTTTCCGAATCGCAGATGCCGAGGCTCTTTGAGAGCTTCGAGGTCGTCGGCACGCTGACAAAAGAGGCGGCACAGACACTTGGCCTTCCGGAATCGGTCAAGGTCGTGGCGGGCGCAGGTGACAACGCCGCGGCGGCGGTCGGCACCGGCACGGTTGGCGCGGGCGGCTGCAATATCAGCTTAGGCACGTCCGGCACGATCTTCATTTCGTCTGACAAATTCGGCGTCGACCCCAACAACGCGCTTCATGCTTTTGCCCACGCCGATGGCGGCTATCACCTGATGGGCTGCATGCTCTCTGCCGCGAGCTGCAACAAGTGGCTGTGCGAAGAAATTCTAAAAACGTCCGACTTTTCGGGCGAACAGGCGGATATCACCGACGAAAAGCTCGGCGAAAATCACGTCTATTTCCTGCCGTACCTCATGGGCGAACGGAGCCCCATCAACGACACGAATGCACGCGGCACGTTCACCGGCATGACGATGGACACCAGCCGTTCCGACATGGTGCAGGCGGTTTTAGAGGGCGTGGCATTCGCCATCCGCGACTCGTTTGAGGTTGCAAAATCGCTTGGCATCGAGATCCCGCGCTCGAACATCTGCGGAGGCGGCGCAAAAAGCTCCCTGTGGCGCAGGATCTTCGCCAACGTCCTCGGCATCCCCCTCGATATGGTCAAGACCGAGCAGGGGCCGGGCTACGGCGCGGCGATGCTTGCCATGGTCGGCTGTGGGAAGTTTAAATCTGTGCAGGAAGCAGCTGACAAACTCGTCGAGGTCGCATCCACGACCGAGCCGGATGCAGCGCTGACGGCAAAGTACGAGGCGCGCTATCAGAATTTCAA
>CAKUND010000093.1 GCA_934668295.1 uncultured Oscillospiraceae bacterium | reverse complement strand
GTCGCCATGATCCCGGCGGCAAAGCTGCTGCTCGGCACCTCGACCGGCAACGGCGCGGTCATCGTCACGCTGATCATTGCCGCTGCGCCGTATGTGGCGCGCATGGTGGAGTCCTCCTTGAAGGAGGTTCCCGCGGGTGTTATCGAGGCTGCGCAGGCCATGGGCTGCACGAATCTCCAGATCATCTGGCACGTGCTGCTGCCCGAGGCAAAGCCGTCGCTCATTTCCGGCTGCGTCATTTCAACCGTTACGATCCTCAGCTACACGGCCCTCGCCGCGACGCTGGGAGGCACGGGTCTTGGCCAGATCGCCATCATCCATGGCCACCAGAGAAGCCAGAAGCTCGTCGTCTGGGTCTGCGTGCTGCTGATCGTCGTGATCGTCCAGCTCATCCAGATCGTCGGCACCACCGTCGTCCGGAAGACCGACAAGCGTGCCCGCTGAAAGGAGCTTCCCATGAGACTGATTTTTGAGCGGCTGCTCCGCATCAACTGGCGATGCGGGCGAATGTGACCGAAGCCGTCCGTACGTCAGAAACAAACCGATTTTTTTCAAAAATAATAAAAGGAGATTTTATCATGAAAAAGGTACTTGCTATCGTTCTTGCTGCTCTGCTGCTCGTCGCCGCGCTCGCCGGCTGCGCTTCCAAGAGCGAACCCACTTCCACTGATGCTTCCACTGATACCGCCGCTTCCACCGACGGCAAGCTCGAAACGCTGAAGGTCGGCGCTTCCTCCACCCCGCACGCTGAAATTCTCGAGCAGGTCAAGGACACTCTGGCCGCTGAGGGCTATGATCTCCAGATCGTGATCTACGACGACTACGTCCTGCCCAACCAGTCCCTGGCTGACGGCTCTCTGGACGCGAACTACTTCCAGCACACCCCGTATCTGAACAGCTTCAACGCCTCCAACGGCACCGACCTCGTCTCCGCAGCCAAGATCCACTATGAGCCGTTCGGTCTCTACGGCAACGATGTTGCTTCTGTTGATGACATCGCCGCTGACGCGACCATCCTGATCCCGGCTGACGACTCCAACGAAACGCGCGCGCTGCTCCTGCTGGCGCAGGAAGGTCTCATTGAGCTGCCCGCCGACGCTTCCGCTGAAAAGGGCGTGACCACGCTGGACATCGTTGACGCGAAGGGTCATGATGTGCAGCCGCTGCAGGCCGACACCGTCCCCGCACAGCTGGCCAACTCCAACCCCGGCACTGTCGCTGTTATCAACGGCAACTATGCACTGCAGGCCGGGCTCCACGCCTCCGACGCGCTTGCCATTGAGGACGCCTCCGGCGATGCGGCCCAGACCTACGCTAACATCATTGCCTGCCGCGCAGGCGAGGAAAACAGCGCCAAGATCCAGGCGCTCGTCAAGGTGCTCCAGTCCGACGCTGTGAAGGAATACATTGACAAGACCTACAACGGCGCTGTCGTTGCGATCTTCTGATTTCCCATATGCAATCCGCCCCGCGCTTCCATCCCGGAAGCGCGGGGCGTCATTTTTCAGCGGGTATGCAGGCGCAGCGTATCGAGCAGCGCGTTCAGGCGCAGCTCCTCATCCTTGCGGCGAAGATAGGAAAGTCTGTCCAGCTTTTCCGGAAAGAACGCCTCCGGTGTTGTTTCACCGGCGGCCAACAGCCGCTTTTTTGCGGGCGGGAGCGTCTTGATCAGCGCCTCCAGCCGTGCGGCGGCCGCGTGATCCTCCGCCTGATAGAGTGCGGCAAGGGCTTCGGGCGGGTGGGCCCGCGTGTATTTCGCGCAGGCCGCGCCGCCGGACGCATGCTGCCGCAGCCGCCTTTCCATGTCGGCGGCAATGCCGGTGTACAGACTTCCGCCCCGGCAGCGGAGCATATAGACGAAGTACATTATGCCTCTGTCAGCGCGTTTGCGATCGCGGCAAAACCCGGGATATCCAGCGTCTCCCCGCGCACCGTGGGCGCAAAGCCGCACGATTCGATCACAGCGGCCAGCGCGGGCTTGTCAAACTGGGAAAGCCCGGACGAAAGTGCGTTCAAAAGCGTCTTCCTGCGCTGAGCGAACGCTGCGCGGACGACCTTAAAAAACATGGTCTCGCTCTTAATTTCGCAGACCGGCTCTTTTCGCATGGTGAGCTTCAAAACCGCGCTCGTGACCTTCGGCTGCGGGATGAAGCAGCTTGCGGGCACGTCAAACAGCAGCTCCGGCTCGGCGTAATACTGGCAGAAGACGCTGAATGCGCCGTAATCGCCCTTGCCTGCGGGCGAGCAGATGCGCTGCGCGACCTCCTTCTGCACCATGACGGTCACGGCCTCGAATGCGCGGCTCTCCAGAAGCGCGGCCAGCACAGGCGTCGTGATGTAATACGGCAGATTCGCGCAGGCCATCGGGCGCAGGCCCGCGAATTCCTCCTGTACCAGCGCGGAAATGTCCGTTTTCAGAATGTCGCCGAAGATGATTTCCAGATTTTCATTGCCCGCCATCGTCTCGGCCAGCACGGGCTGGAGCGTCCGGTCGACCTCGACCGCGACGACCTTTTTCGCGTACCGGCACAGCTGCTGCGTCAGCGGCCCGATGCCGGGGCCGACCTCCAATACGCCGCACGTCTCGTCCACGCCGGATTCGAGCACGATGTTCTGCGGCACCCAGCTCTGCGTCAGGAAATTCTGCCCCTTGGCCTTGGAAAAATGGAATCCGTGCCGCGCGAGCAGCGCCTTGATCTCGTTGATATTACAAAGGTCCATCGTTGACCTCCCTGTATGATTTTAAGATTATGATATCAGAAAAAAAGCCGGTTTGCAACGCATTTCCGTGTCCGCGGGGGATTGACAGAATCCCGGAAACGTGCTATTGTAGCATCCAGAAAAGGCTGAGACGAAGACACGTCCCGGCACCGGCAGCGCACAACAGAGAGAGACTCATCTGGTGCAAGAGTCTTTGCGAGGCCCGCCCGGATACCGCTTCTGAGCCGCAGTGCGGAAATGCGCTGCCGGGTTCTCCCGTTACAGAGACACAAAGCGACGGATGCGGTGCATCCGTAAGCAGGGTGGAACCGTGGAGCGTACAACGCCTCACCCCTGATTCAGAGGGGTAAGGCGCTTTTTGTTTTGCCCCAAATCAAATTAGGAGGCAGAGAATATGTCCGAAAACAATGAATTCACGTTTGAAAACCCGCAGTACCGCAAAACGTACTGGCACACCTGTTCCCATGTCATGGCGCAGGCCGTCAAGCGCCTGTGGCCGAAGGTCAAGCTTGCCATCGGCCCGTCCATCGACAACGGCTTCTACTATGACTTTGACGCCCCGTTCAACTTTACGCAGGAAAATCTCGACGCCATCGAGGCCGAGATGCGCAAGATCTGCAAGGAAAAGCTGAAGCTCGAGCGCTTTGAGCTGCCGCGCGAGGAAGCCATCCGGTATATGCAGGAAAAGGACGAGCCGTATAAGGTCGAGCTCATCAACGACCTGCCCGAAGACGCGCACATCTCGTTCTACACGCAGGGCGAGTTCACTGACCTCTGCGCCGGCCCGCACCTGGACTCCACCGGAAGGATCAAGGGCAACGCCATCAAGCTCACGCAGTGCTGCGGCGCATACTGGCGCGGCGACTCCAAGCGCAAGATGCTGCAGAGAATCTACGCCGTCGCGTTCCCGAAGAAGGAAGAACTTGACCAGTATCTGGCCGAGCAGGCAGAAGCCCTCAAGCGCGACCACAACAAGCTGGGCCGTGAGCTGGAATACTTCACCACGGTCGACTGCATCGGCCAGGGCCTTCCCATCCTCCTGCCGAAGGGCGCGCGCGTCATTCAGCTGCTGCAGCGCTGGGTCGAGGACGTGGAGCAGGCGCACGGCTATCTGCTCACCAAGACGCCGCTCATGGCCAAGCGTGAGCTCTATAAGATCTCCGGCCACTGGGATCATTATCTGGACGGCATGTTCGTCCTCGGCGACCCGCAGGATGAGACGAAGGAGTGCTTCGCCCTGCGTCCGATGACCTGCCCGTTCCAGTATCAGGTCTATCTGAACCGCGGCCGCTCCTACCGCGATCTGCCGATGCGCCTCGGCGAGACGTCCACGCTGTTCCGCAACGAGGACTCCGGCGAAATGCACGGCCTCATCCGTGTGCGTCAGTTTACGATCTCTGAGGGGCATCTGGTGCTCCGCCCGGATCAGCTGGAGGATGAATTCCGTGACTGCCTCGATCTTGCCAAGTATTGCCTCGACACAGTCGGCCTGCTTGATAAGTGCACGTTCCGCTTCTCCCAGTGGGATCCCGCGAACCCCAAGAACAAGTACGAGGGCACCAAAGAGCAGTGGGATCACGCGCAGAGCGTCATGGCAAAGATCCTCGACGATCTCGACGTCAAATATGATATCGGCATTGACGAAGCCGCGTTCTACGGCCCGAAGCTGGATATCCAGTACAAAAACGTCTACGGCAAGGAGGACACCCTCGTCACCATCCAGATCGACATGCTGCTGGCCGAGCGCTTCGGCATGTACTACACGGATGAAAACGGCGAGAAGAAGCTGCCGTATATCATCCACAGAACGAGCCTCGGCTGCTACGAGCGCACGCTGGCCTACCTGATCGAGACGTATGCCGGCGCGCTGCCCACATGGATGGCCCCGGAGCAGGTTCGCTTCCTGCCGGTCACGGACCGCGCTGTCGATTACTGCAAGGATCAGGCTGCAAAGCTCACCGCGCAGGGCTACCGCGTGACGGTCGACACCCGCAGCGAGAAGATCGGCAAGAAGATCCGCGACGCGCAGATGGAGAAGATCCCCTACATGCTTGTGGTCGGCGACCGCGACATCGAAGCCGGTACCGTCTCCCCGCGCCACCGCGCGGACGGCGATCTCGGCGCGATGACGCTCGAGGCGTTCACGGCAGTCCTCAAGGACGTTGTGGACAACAAGCTGAAGAAATAAGGGAAAAAATATGCCCCGTCCAGCATAAAAGCCGGACGGGGCAATTTCTTTTATGCCAGCAGATTCTGCGTCCGGCAGAGGCTGGCGTAAATGCCGTCTTTTTTGAGCAGCTCCTCGTTCGTGCCGCGCTCGGCAATGCGGCCATCGGCAATGACGATGATCTCACCCGCGGCGCGGACGGTGGACAGGCGATGCGCAATGATGAGCGTGGTGCGGTTTTTGGCCAGCTCGTCAAACGCGTGCTGGATCTTCGCCTCGGTCAGCGTGTCAAGGGCGCTCGTCGCCTCGTCGAGAATGAGGATGGGCGGGTTTTTGAGGAAAATGCGCGCGATGGAGATGCGCTGCTTCTGTCCGCCGGACAGGAGCGTTCCGCGCTCGCCGACGTAGGTGTCGAAGCCGTCGGGCATGGCCATGATATCGTCGTAAATTTCCGCGCGCTTCGCCGCGTCAATGATCTCCTCCATCGTCGCGCCGGGCCTGCCGTAGCGGATGTTCTCCAGAATGGAATCGGCAAACAGGAACACATCCTGCTGCACGATGCCGATGGAGCGGCGCAGGGACTCCTGCGTGACGCTGCGCACGTCGTGGCCGTCGACGGTGATCGCGCCGCCGGTCACGTCGTAAAAGCGGGGGATGAGCTGGCAGAGCGTGCTCTTGCCGCCGCCGGAGGGGCCGACGATGGCGACGGTCTTGCCCGCCGGGACGTGCAGAGACACGTCATGCAGGACCTCCGGGTCGTCCTCGTAGGAAAAGCTCACGTTCTCGACGCCGATCTCGCCGCGCACCTGCGTCAGCTCGACCGCGTCCGGCGCGTCGTGCAGCTCCGGCGCGGTGCGCATGATCTCCAAAAAGCGCTCAAAGCCCGCCGTGCCATTGGAAAACAGCTCCGTGAAGTTCGCAAGCTTCCGGATGGGGTTGACGAAGGACGCGATATAGAGCGTGAACGTCAGAAGATCGACCGTGTCCATCTGGCCCTTCATGATGAGAAGGCCGCCCACGGTCACGACAGCCACGGACAGAGAGCTTGTGAAAAACTCCATCACGGCCATGAAAATGCCCATTTCCCGATGGAACATCTTCTTGGAGGTCTTGTAAATGTCGTTCGAGCGGTCGAATTTTTCCTCCTCGACATGCTCGTTGGCAAAGGCCTTAGCCGTGCGGATGCCGGACAGGGCCGATTCAATGTCAGCGTTGATCGCGCCGGTCTTTTTCTTCACGCGGCGGGAGGCCTCGCGCATGGCCTTGCGGCGCGAGACGATGATCGCGATAAACACCGGGATCATGACCGCCACGACCAGCGCCAGCCGCCACTCGATCGTCGCCATGACGGCCAGCGCGCCTACGATGGTCACGAGCGAGATGAACAGATCCTCCGGCCCGTGGTGGGCAAGCTCGGTGATCTCAAAGAGGTCGGTCGTCATGCGGCTCATGAGCTGACCGGTGCGGTTGCGGTCGAAGAACTCAAACCCCAGCTCCTGCATGTGTCCAAACAGAGCCGCGCGGATATCGGCCTCCACGCGGATGCCGAAGGTGTGACCCCAGTAGGTGATGATGAAATACAGCACCGACCGCAGCGCATACGCCGCCAGCACGATCAGCATGATCGTAAAGAACGTGCGGTACGCGCTCTGCGGCAGCAGCGTGCGCATGGCGTAGCGCGAGATGATCGGGTACGCCAGATCGATCATCGACACGACCAGCGCGCAGGCCATGTCGAGAAAAAACAGACCCCGGTGGGGCTTGAAGAAGGACAGGAAGATCGAAAAGCCAGATCGCTTCCGGTATTGCTCTGTTGTCATCATGCTTGCTCCGTTTCTTATAGTCGTGTGTATTATACCGAGAGTTTTCCAAGATTGCAAGCCGTTGCGCATGTCCTGTTTTTTTGATAGAATAGCTGCAGAAGCGAGGCGAAGCATATGATTGAACTTCTGAAGGAAACGGCGCGTTATATCGTCTGCGTCAAGCCTGCCGGCATCGCCGCGCAGGGAACGCAGCAGGAATCCATGCCGCAGCTGCTTGCGGCGCAGTTGGGGTGCGAAGTGTTCCCCGTCCACCGGCTCGACCAGGCGGTCGGCGGCGTGATGGTCTACGCAAAAACGGCGCAGGAGGCCGCGCATTTGACGCAGGCAATGGGGCAGGGGAGCATGCAGAAGACATATCTGGCCGTTTTGACCGGCTGCCCGGCAGAGAGGGCCGGGACGCTGGAGGATCTGCTGTTCCACGACCGGGTGAAAAACAAGACGTATGTGGTCAGACGGCCGCGCGGCGGCGTGAAGCAGGCGCGGCTGCACTATGAGATCCTTGCCGAGCGGGACGGACTGAGCCTCGCGCGCATCCGGCTCGAGACAGGGCGCACGCACCAGATCCGCGTCCAGTTTGCCTCCCGCGGCTTGCCGCTGCTGGGCGACAGAAAATACGGCAGCCGCGACAATCGCTGCGCCTGCGCGCTCTGGTCGTACCGGCTTTCCTTCCCGGACGGGAAGGACGAGGCGGTCTTCGAGGCCCAGCCCCCGTCCCAGTTCCCGTGGACGGTGTTTTTCTGATACGATGTACAGTACAAAGCTTTCGGCAAATTCGCACCGTATTTTCCCGTTTGACTGTAGGGGCCGATGCCCACATCGGCCCGTTGGGAAGTTGCGAATTTTCCGGATATTTCCGTAAAATCGATATATTCTGCGGGCGGACAGAGTCGTCCGCCCCTACAGGGAAGAGCGAGTGCCGTTGTAGGGGCCGACGACTCTGTCGGCCCACTGGGAAGCTGCGGATTTGTCGAAGATTTCCGTAAAAACAGTGCACTCTGCCGGTCCGATGTGGGCATCGGCCCCTACAACTGGCGCGCCGCGAATTTCGCCGCGCGCCGAAATGCACGCACATCCCGCCGCGCGGCTGCATACACTACCTGTATTCTTGCTATACAGGAGGGGCATTTTATGGCGGTGACGCGGTATTTTCTGGGCGGCAATACGGCCTCCGGCTTTGTCTCGTTTTACGGGCAGTTCTGCCGGGG
>CAKUND010000092.1 GCA_934668295.1 uncultured Oscillospiraceae bacterium | reverse complement strand
CGTGAAACTGCCCGACACGCCGGAATTCGACCTGCCTGTCCGCATGACGCTGGGACGGCTGACGCCGCAGCAGCTCAGGCAGCAAGGCATTCCTGTTCCGGAGCACTATTACCGGCTTCCAAACAGCATTCCGTTTGATTTTCTGGGCACAGAAAGCACGGCTTTTTATGAATTTTCGGCAAGAATCGTACGCTTGACGCTGAAAGACGGAAGAACGCAGCTGCTGATCACCAATCTGGACGCTGAGCAGTTTCCACTTTCGGCGCTGCGGGATCTATACGCCCGACGCTGGGGCATTGAAACGTCGTTCCGCGAGCTCAAATACACAGTTGGCTTGATCCATCTTCATTCCAGAAAATCCGATCTGGTGCTTCAGAAAATATTTGCCGCCTTTACGGTGTTCAACTTTGCCCGAGCCGCGCCTGCTGCGGCGTGTGCGCGGCCTTCCAATTCCTGTCCTGCCTCTCCGGCCGCGCCGGCTGCCCGGTCATCCTGTGCTGCTGACAGCCGCTGTCTCCCGCCCTTTTGATGGGCGGTCGAAAAACAGGTAATGGAGCGTATCGGTACAGATACGCTCCATTTCTCATGCCAATATACTGTGTAACGGGGTACAGCCCCTTGGCTCTCCCTTTGGGAGAGCTGTCACCGCAGGTGACTGAGAGGGCCTTGCAGCCGTTTTTGAATAATATGGTCATTGTTTACCCTCTCCGTCCTCGCTGCGCTTGGCCACCTCTCCCAAAGGGAGAGGCAAGGGCCGCTCACACGGTACACCAAAAGGTGTATAGAAGTGCGCCTTTAAATCGCTTAGATAGATTCTATTGTTCTTAATTCACCGATCTGTTTCTATCTTAATCACACGAAATCAAATGATACAAGAACAGAAACAGCAGATCATACTGCTGTTCCTGTTCCCTGTCGTATGATGCCCGCCTTTTGGGCGGGGGACTTTTTCTTGCACTTTTTTTCGGGGTGTTGTATACTGAAAAGGAAAAAAACAGGCGGAAGGGGGAGGCCGGATGAAACGGACAGGCGTGCTTCTGCTTGCCGCTGCGCTGCTTCTGGCGCTCTGCGCCTGTACGCGCCAAACACAGTCCGCTGTGGGACTCGGCCGGTTCCATGGTGAGCAGGTCAGCGTCTACGGCGGCGACTGGCAGCCGATGGATGAGGTCTACAGCGGCCAGACCTATCTTGCGCTGAACACGGGAGGCGAGGGCGTTTTCTGCGTGGACGGCGAAGCCGCTGCGGTCGAATGGGCCGCGGAGGGCGGACGGCTCACGCTGACGATGGGCAGCGCGCGCTGCGAAGGGACGCTCGACGACAATACGATCGAGATCGGCTTTTTTGACGCCGATATCCGCATGAGGTTTTCCCGTTCGCCGTCCGCCGCGCCTCTGCTGCCGGAGCAGACGCAGGAGCCGGCCGGGGAAACGGATACGGAGCCGGAGTATGCGGCCTACTGGGCCGGAGACTGGTACGGCTGGCATGTCATCACCGACGCAAGCGAAGATCTGCAGTATCTGAAGGATACCGCATGGGACGCCTGCGCGCACATCAGCGTGCGCGGGCAGACCGGAACGCTCACCGTCTGGGATACGGAAAATGAGCCCGGCGAGCTTCTGCTGCGGGCAAGCACCGCGTTTTCGGCCGGTACGACCGGCGCCGGCTGCATGACGGCGGACTCCGGCACGTATCTGGACTGCGATCTGACAGACGGCTTTCAATGCGACCCCGGCGCGTCGGAGGTGCAGTCGTTTGACCACATGATCCTGATCTGGGGCCGCGCAGAGGATGAAAACGGCGGCTGGGTGCGCTTTCGGATCTATCTGAGGCCGTGGGGCATGGACTGGGAGGATGTACGTACCGGAGATACGAGAGGCTGCCTGTACCGCAATATGCTCCCGCCGGATTACGACAGCTGGTACGTGCCGCTGCTGGCGCGGGGAACAGCGAAGATGCCGGACTCGTTTGAGTCCACGGAATAAGAAAGGAGAAACAGCCATGGCGTTTTGTCCCTATTGCGGAAGCGAGATCGAGGAAACCGCAAAATTCTGTACGGAGTGCGGCGCAAAGCTGACGCAGCCCGATCCCGCGCAGCCGCAGCAGCCGCAGCCCGCGCGCGCGGACGGCTTCCCGCCTCCGCCGGAGCAGCCTGCAGCGCAGAATGCGGCCCAGCAGAAGCCAAAGAAAAAATCCAAAGCGCCGCTGATCATCGGGATCATCGTGGGCGTTCTGGTGCTGGCCGCCGTGCTCTGGGGGCTGGTGGGAAGGAGACTTTTCGCGCCTTATCAGCAGGCAGAGCCGGTCGATCCTGCAATGAATACCGTTTCACAGACGGAATTCTGGAACGGCGACTGGTACGGCTGGTGGATCGTCGAATCCGGGACCGGCGCTTATGAAGACAACGCAGGCAGCTGGTGGGATGCCTGCGCACAGATCGAGCTTGACGCGGACGGAAGCGGAACGCTCACCCTGTGGGACGATTCCTGCGAGGCCGGACAGATCATCGCCGATGCACAGGTGCAGGCAAGCGCCGATCTGACGACGAGCGGACGGCTCGTCTCGACGGACGGCAGCTTCTTTGACTGTGCGCTGGAGGGCGCGGACGCATGGTATATCGACGCGGCCCCGTCCGAGAGCATGCCGTACGCCGATATGATCTGCATCTCCGGTGTCTATACAGATCCGGAAAACAGGGAGAATACCTTTGTCTATTCGATTTATCTGCGTCCCTGGGGCGAGACCTGGGAGGATGTCCGGGCGGACAACGAGGAGCTGATGCCGTATTATTACGACGACTGGTATCTGCCGCTGATCGAATCCGGCGCGTCCATGCCGGACGCCATCGGCGGAAGCCCGGCATAAACAAATGAGACTCTGACCATAAAATCATACGGAAAACGGAGGTTTACAGCTATGGAACTGGCAGAAAAGCGATATGCGCAGTGGCTTGCGCAGCAGGGACTGGAGCCCGAGCTGCGGCAGGAGCTGGACGCGATGCACTCCGACGCGGAGAAGATCACAGACGCATTTTACCGCGATCTGGAATTTGGCACGGCCGGTCTGCGCGGCGTGCTCGGCGCGGGCACGAACCGGATGAATATCTATGTGATCCGCCGCGCGACGCAGGCGGTCGCGGAGTATCTCAACGAGACGGAGCTGCCGAAGACCGTCGCCATCGGCCATGACAGCCGCATCAAAAGCGACGTCTTTGCCCGAGAGGCTGCCGCGGTCTTCGCCGCCAACGGCATCAAGGCGTATCTCTATCCCCGGCTCGAGCCGGTCCCGGCGCTGAGCTTCGCCGTGCGTCATCTGCACTGCGGTCTCGGTGTCTGCGTTACGGCCAGCCACAATCCGGCGGAATACAACGGCTACAAGGTCTACGGCTCCGACGGCTGCCAGATGACGCCGGAGGCGGCAAAGCGCGTGGTCGCCCTGCTGGAGCATATGGACTATTTCACCAGCGCAAAGACCATGGATTTTGACGCGGCACTTGCCGCCGGAAGCGTACAGTATATCCCGGACGACGTGCTGGACGCGTTCGTCGACGCCGTCTACGCGCAGCGCGTCGGCAGCGGCGAGGGGATCGAAAACCTGAAGCTCGTCTACACGCCGCTCAACGGCGCGGGACTCGAGTGCGTCAAAAAGCTCACGCAGAAGCTAGGCATTCAGAACATGACCATCGTCAAGGAGCAGGAGCAGCCGGACGGCCATTTCCCGACCTGCCCGTATCCGAACCCGGAGATCCGGCAGGCCATGGAGCTGGGCCTGCAGTACTGCGACCGCGTCCACCCCGATATTCTCATCGGCACCGACCCCGACTGCGACCGCTGCGGCACCGCCGTGCCGGACGGAAATGGCGGCTACCGGCTCATTTCCGGCAATGAGATGGGCGTCATTCTGCTGGACTTCATCTGCCGCAGCCGCATTGCAAACGGCACGATGCCGGAAAACCCCGTCGCAGTCACCACCATCGTCTCGACCGATATGGTCACGGCCGTCGCGAAGAAATACGGCGTCGAGCTGCGCCGCGTGCTCACGGGCTTTAAATATATCGGCGAGCAGATCGCGCTGCTGGAGCAGGGCGGTCACCCGGAGCGCTATATTTTCGGCTTTGAGGAGAGCTACGGGTATCTCTCCGGCACGCATGCGCGCGACAAGGACGCGGTCAACGCCGTGCTTCTCATCTGCGAGGCCGCTGCGTGGTATGCAAAAAAGGGCATGACGCTCGGTGACGCCATCGATGCGCTGTACACTGAATTCGGCTGCTACTGCAACGCGCAAAAGAGCTTTGCCTTTGCGGGCGAGACGGGCATGGAAAAGATGGCCAGTCTCATGCAGGGCCTGCGGACGCAGCCGCTGCACGAGATCGCCGGCCTTCCGGTCGAAGGCTATACCGACTACGAAGCCGAGGGAACAGGTCTTCCCAAGGCGAACGTGCTGGAATACCGCCTGCCCGGCGGCGATAAGGTCATCATCCGCCCGTCCGGCACAGAGCCGAAGATCAAGGCATACCTGTCCGCTGTCAAGCCCACCGTGGAGGAGGCAACCGCGCAGCTCGCGCTGCTGGCAGACGCTGCGGCAGCGCTGCTGGCATAAAAAATAAAAAAGCTCTTGCAAAACCCGCCCGGATATGCTATGATACATAAGCTAATTCAATAGCTATCCGGGTGTGGCGAAGTTTGGTATCGCGCTTGAATGGGGTTCAAGAGGCCGCTGGTTCGAATCCAGTCACTCGGACCAAGAAGAAAAGACACGCAGATGCGTGTCTTTTCTTCTTGGTGGAGAGCGGTCTGCTGCGCAGACCGTGCCGCCTGCGGGCGGGAATTGAACGTGAAAGAAACCCCTGATAGGTTTCTTTCACACTATCTTCCTTTCCGAAAACGTGGATATCCGCGTTCATCTATAGTGTAGTGAAAACACACGCAGAAATGACCTTTGGATGTCAGGTGACCGCGCAAGCACGTCCACCTCGACAGAAATGTCTTTTTTATGCCTGAAAATAGTCGGACACCCTGCCTTTCGTTTGTTTTAAGAACGGCAGAGTGTCTGTTTTTTGATGTCCAGAAACAGGGTTCAGTGCTGACGGAGGCGGCTGAAAATTATACGGATTTTTTTAAAATTATGCAATGTGCTTAACAAATTTTTTCTGTACTCGCTACAATAAAGGGAGCAGCAGGTAATCGCGTGTGTCCGAACGTTTGCGCTTCCAGGTGTTTTCTGCTATAATCATTCAGCAGGAGCGCAGGGATGGGAGGTCAGAAGGCAATGACGTACGTGATGTCTGATATTCACGGCAATGCGGCCCGGTTTTATTCGGTCATGCGGCAGATCGAGCTGCAGCCGGAGGACACGCTCTATGTGCTGGGCGACGTCATTGACCGTTATCCGGACGGCATCCGGCTCCTGCGGCTTCTGATGCGCATGCCCAATGCGAGGCTGCTTCTGGGCAATCATGAGTACATGATGCTAAACGCGTTGGACCGGCCCGGGCAGGCAGCTTCTGACGAGCTTCGCGCGCTGCGGCTGTGGTACCGCAACGGCGGGGACGTTACCCACGCATACCTCAAGCATATCCGCCGCTCCATCCGGAGGGAGATCTTCGACTATCTCCGCACGCTGCCGCTCAACCTTGAGATCGGGATAAACGGGCAGCAATACCTTCTGGTGCACGGCGGCGTGCTCGACCGGTACTGCGATCACACGGACCGCTATGATAATCCGGAGCATTATGCGGTCTGGTACAGAATGGCCTGCACCGAGCCGGAGCTGGAGGGTAAAACGATCATTTTCGGCCATACGCACACGTCAAGATACCAGCCCAATAACCCGCTGGAGATCTGGCGGTCGCCGGGCGGCGGCAAGATCGGCATTGACTGCGGCTGCAGCTTCCCGCCGCCGCAGCCGCGGGAGCATGCGCCGGTATACGGCCGGCTTGCCTGTCTGCGGCTGGAGGACGGCCGGGTATTTTATTCGGAGGAAGCACTCCCGGAGAAGCCTGCGCCGCCTGTATGACAGGCCGGCCAACGGGCAGCATTCCCGGTATAAAACTTCATGCGTACGCATCGCACCATGAAAATACGCAAATACCGGTG
Source organism: uncultured Oscillospiraceae bacterium (assembly GCA_934668295.1). Classification (GTDB taxonomy): domain Bacteria; phylum Bacillota; class Clostridia; order Oscillospirales; family Oscillospiraceae; genus CAG-170. Next base: position 2,030 of record CAKUND010000092.1, on the reverse strand, counting down.
CATGCAGTTTATGTGCATCATTTCCGGTTGCCCCGCAGGGGCGAGGAAATGATGCACATTTCTTAATTTTGCTATGCTTTTGCATAGCAAAAAGCGTCGAACCGGCCGCAGGTCATCCGAGCGATGGTCTGCGGCCGGCTTGTTTTTGACGGTTTATGAAACGCAGTATGCCCTGCCCTGTCCGGCTTTCAGCGCTGGACGCGGCCAGTCGTGTTGCCGGCAGCCAGAGAGGCAGCTTCGGCGTCGGAGATGAGGTTGAAATCCTGCTCGATGCTGTGCTTCAGGCACGAGGCCGCGACGGCATAGTTGATCGCCTCCTGCGGCGCATAGTCCTTCAAGAGCGCATAGATCAGCGCGCCGCCGAAGGAATCGCCGCCGCCGACGCGGTCGACAATGTGCATATGGTAGGTGGGAGAGAAGAAGGCTTCGCCTCCGGTATAGAGCATGGCGGGCCAGTCGTTGTCGCTTGCGGAGCGGGAGCCGCGCAGCGTGATGGCGACCGTGCCGCAGCCAAAGCGCGCGCACAGCTGCGCGTGTCGACGCCATAGCGGCGCAGCGCGTTGATCGCGCACTGTCCGATCTCGTGCGCGGGCACCTTGCTGACAAAGGCGGCGCCCATGCCGAGCTGCGACAGGCTGACGGCGACGTTTGCCTCGCCGCCGGCATAGCTGGCCTCAAACCGGTCTGCCTGTACAAACCGGCGGTAGCCCTCCGGGTTCAGGCGCATCATGATCTCGCCGAATGTAATGATTCGCTTCATGGTCTTCTCCTACGCATGTGTGTTTTCAACGAGCTGCCGGGCAAGCTGTGTGATGCTGTCCCATTGTCCGGCGGCGATCCAGTCCCGGTTGACAAGCTTGCCGCCCGCGCCGACGCCCACGCAGCCGGCCTGCAGAAACGCTGCAGCATCCCCCTCGCTGACGCCGCCGACGGCAAGCAGCGGGATCTGCCCCAGCGGGCCGCGGATGGCCCGGATATACTCCGGCCCCAGCACGGAGGCCGGGAAGACCTTTACGAAATCAGCGCCGGCCTCATAGGCTGTTTTGATCTCCGACGGCGTCATTGCGCCGGGCATCGCGCACATGCCAAGCTCCTTCGTCCGACGGATCACGGCAGGGTCGGTATCCGGAGAGACAATAAACTGCGCGCCTGCGCTGTGCGCAAGCTCCGCAAGCGCCGTGGATGAGACGGCGCCCGCGCCGACGGCCATAGCTTCCATCCTATGAGAATCTGTTCCCGCGCTGCGAGATCCTGCCCTGACAGACGAAAGGAGTCTCCCTATGGCGTCATCGTTTCTCGGCGGACTTGCTAACCCGAACGGAAAATTCAACCGGATCATGACCCGCGTGTTCGACATGCTGCTGCTCAATGGTCTGTTTCTGCTGACCAGCATCCCGGTCGTGACCGCCGGCGCAAGCGCCGCCGCGCTCTATTACGCAATGGCGGCTGCTGGTGCTGACGGTCTTCGTGCCGCCGCTGCTGCTTTTTACGCCGGGCCTGTTCAGCCTGATCACCTGCCCGCAGCTGGAAAAGCTGCTGCGCAGACATCTGGACTACGCGCAGCCCGTACAGGAGGAAAACCAGGACGCATGGTACCGCGAGGAGCAGGGCGCAAAGCCCCAGCCGCCGGAGGAATCGTAGAATATCACCGTCCGAAGCTGCCGGTCTACTTCCGGTCCTGTGATATCTGCCGGTCTGAAGCGGACGATACCGTCTCTGTCGACTGAGCAGAGCGGCTGTCCATTCCATTTGACGCGGATCAGACCGTCCTCCAGCAGCTTTGCATCCAGATCTCTGCGCAGGAGCTTCTGTTCTACCTCTTGCAGAAATCTTTCCTTCTGCGATGTGTTTTCTTCGCTCATTTCTAACCTCCAATCTGCAGCGCCCTTTTTGAGCGCAAAAAAGGCGCTGGACTTGGTTCGTGAAAACCAACAATCCAGCGCCCATAACTTTGTGAAAGATTTTTCTTCGATTTATCCTGAATCTCGCCGCCGCAGCCCTCTGAAAAAGGGCGCTGTCACTGAAATTCC
>CAKUND010000091.1 GCA_934668295.1 uncultured Oscillospiraceae bacterium | reverse complement strand
GCCTGATTCGGCTCGTGCGTGGAAAAAATAACGCTGTAGCCGCCCGCCGACAGCGCTTCAATGCGCTGCATGACGCGGAAGCTGTTGCCGTAGTCGAGACTGGCCGTCGGTTCGTCCATGATGAGCGTATGCGCGTTCTGAATGAGCGCCCGCCCGAGCAGCATCAGCTGCCGCTCGCCGCCGGAGATGCGCATACACCCGCGCGAAGCCAGCGCGCCGATGCCAAGCTCGTCCAAAATCCGCTGCGCTTCGCCTGCCTGTGCCCGCGTAGGGCTGTCAAACGGCCCGAGCTGCGCGCCGAGGCCCATCAGAACGCTGTCGAGCACCGTATGGTCGAATGCGGGACTATAAGATTGCGGGATATACGCAAGCTCCGCCGCCAGCGCGCGGCGGGAATACTCCCGCACGTCGCGGCTCGCGATTTTGACGCTGCCGCGCTTCGGCTCCAGAAAGCCGAGCAGACAGCGGAACAGCGTGCTTTTCCCCACGCCGTTCGGGCCGAGCACGGCGATGCGCTCACCCCTGTCCGCGCAGAAGCTAACGCTTTTTAATACGTCCGCTTCGCCGTAGGAAAAAACGAGATCGGATACCTCAAGCTGCATCCCGTGCGCCCCCCTTCACAATTAGATAAAGGAACAGCGGCGCGCCGACAAGGGCCGTGAGGATGCCGAGCGGAATTTCGCTCGGCGTGAGACACCGCGCCAGATCGTCGACCAGCATGAGAAAGCTCGCCCCCAGCAGCATCGAGCACGGCAGCAGCAGCCGCGTGTTCTGCCCGACAAGCAGACGGCAGATGTGCGGGATCACAAGTCCCACCCAGCCGATCATGCCGCTGATGGAGACGCTGGCCGCCGTCGCAAGCGTCGCGCAGACAATGACAGCCAGCCGCAGGAGCTTCGTATTGACGCCCATGCTGCGCGCCTCAGCCTCGCTGATGGTCAGCAGATTCAGCCGCCAGCGCAGGAAAAGCAGCGGGATCAGACCCAGCAGAATGGGAACCATCGCAAAATGCAGATCGTCCAGCCGCACAGCGGTCAGCGCACCCATCAGCCAATAGGTGATGGCGGGCAGCTGCTCGTTCGTGTCGGCGACGAGCTTAATAAAGGAGGTTCCGGCGGAAAACAGCGACCCGACCATCACGCCCGCCAGCACCATCGCCAGATTCGAGCGCATGCGGCTCAGCCGCCCGACCAGATACGTCAGCCCCACGGCCGCAAGGCCAAAGAGGAACGAGCCTGCCGTAATGACGGCGTAGCCGGCCCCGAGCAAAATCGCCAGCGCCGCGCCGAAGCACGCGCCGGTCGACGCGCCGAGAAGATCCGGCGAAACCATGGGATTGCGGAACATGGCCTGATACGACGCGCCTGCGGCGGAGAGCGCCGCTCCAATAAGCGCGGCGGACAAAATGCGCGGCAGGCGGATCTGGATCACGACCGAAGCTTCCTCCGCCGTCCATGTGGGCGCAAGGCGCAGATGCCCGCGCGAAACGCCCGACAGCGCCCGGTTGGCCAGCAGCCGCGCGGTCTGCAGCGCCGAGACGCAGTACCGGCCCAGCAGGAACGACAGGAAAAAGACTGCCGCCAGCAATATCAAAAGGATCAGGACGCACCGCCTGCCTGTTTTTTCAGGTTTCATCTGCTTACTCCAAACAAAAGCGTTGTTTTTCATACCGTACCACCCCCTGCGTATTCCTGTCAAGCGAAAGCGCCGGATTTTGATTCGGAATTGCCGAATCTTGCAGAAAACCTCCGGCAAGCATGGGTGTTTTTGCGGGGCGGCGGAAAATCTGATTGACTTTTTTCGTGCGCCGTAGGAAAATGGGGACGGAAAACAAAGGAGGTGCCTGATATGAGCAGACAGGAGGCGCTGCAGCAGTTCCGGCAGGCGCTGAAGGCCGGTCAGAAATGCTATCGCGACTGCGTGCATCACGGACGCTATCCGTATCCGCAGGTGCTCGAGGAACGGCTGCGCGGCTGCGCCGTCGCAGGACGCGTCGATCTCGGTGTGCTGGACATTCCGATCGCACAGATCATCGGAACGAACACCGCGGGGCGGCAGGCGGCGTTTGCCGCGAATTTCATGCCGCTTCTGGATCTTGGGACGGAGTTTGCAAGCAAGTGGGTCGCGCTCTGCGAGGCGCACCTGGGCGACACCGGCATCACTGACCCCATCCGGTGCTTTGAATATATGGGCTGCTTTTACGTGCAGGAGGGCAACAAGCGCGTCAGCGTCCTCAAGAGCTTCGACGCGCCGACCATCCGCGCGTATGTCACGCGCGTCCTGCCGGTCTATTCCGACGATCCGGCCGTGCGGGTCTATTATGAATTTCTGCACTTTTACGGGCTGTGCGGTCTGTATCAGGTGCATTTCAACCGCGTCGGCGACTATCCCAAGCTGCAGGCCGCGCTCGGCTTTGACGCCGATCATGTCTGGTCAGACCGGGAAAAGCGCGCGTTTCTGACCGCGTTCTATACCTTCCGCACGGCTTATTACAAGCTCAGCCAGGAGCCGCCCGTCACGACGGCCGAGGCGCTTCTGGTATGGCTGCATACGTACACGCTGGGCGATCTGCGCGTGCTGGGGCCCGCGGAGCTGGAAAAATCCATCCGCGCGGTCTGGACAGAGCTGACCGCCTATGCGCGCGGCGGCAAGATCGACATGCAGACCGACGCAGAGCCGGAGGCATCCGGCTCGGGGCTCCTCGGTCTGCTTGCTGGACGGATGATCCCCGGCGGGACGCTCCGCGCAGCGTTCGTGCATGAATGCGCGCCGGAGAAAAGCCCGTGGATCCGCGAGCATGACAAGGGCCGGCAGCAGCTCGAGCAGGCGCTCGGCGACGCTGTTTCGGTCAGGACCTATCTTGCCGAAGACTATCCCTGCGCCGAAAACGCGCTGGAGCAGGCCGCAGCAGACGGCGCGCAGGTCATCTTCACGACGACCGTACCGCTCATCTTCGCCTGCCGCAAGCTTGCGCCCAAATACCCGGGTATCCGCTTCCTCAACTGCTCGGTCGATATGCCGTATCCGGGCGTGCGGACGTATTACGGCCGCATTTATGAGGCCAAATTCCTGCTTGGCGCGATCGCGGGTGCGCTGGCAGACGACAACCGCATCGGCTATGTCGCCGACGGGCCGATTTTCGGCACGCCTGCGGCCATCAACGCCTTTGCCCTCGGCGCGCAGCTGACGAATCCGCGCGCCGGGATCGAGCTGCGCTGGTCGTGCTGTGAGCCTGCGCCCGCCGCACGTCTTGCGGCAGAGGGCCTGCGCGTGATCTGCGCGCGCGATCTGCCGGGCGCGGGAGACAGCCCGGACTGGCGCGGGCTGTGTCTGGTGCAGGAGGACAGCCCCGTCTGCGCGGCGCTGCCGGTGTGGAACTGGGGCGAGGTCTATATCCGGCTGGCGCGCAGCATCCTGCGCGGCGGCTGGGACGAGCTGAGCGCGGTGGCCGCCGTCAATTACTGGTGGGGCTTTGCAAGCGGCGCGGTGGACGTGCAGCTCATGGAATCGCTGCCGGACGGCCCGCGCGAACTGGTGCGCCTGCTGCGCGCCGCGCTGACCCACGGCGAGCTCGCGCCCTTCCACCGGCGCATCCTTGATCAGACGGGCGCGGTGCAGAACGACGGCGAACGCTGGCTCGCCCCGGAGGAAATTTTACACATGGACTGGCTGTGCGGCAATGTGCGCGGCAGCATCCCGCAGTATGAGGAACTGCTGCCCATGGCAAAGCCGATGGTGCGGCTGCTGGGGCTGTACCGCGATTCGCTCCAGCCGGAGAAAAGGGGGCCGCTGCTTTGAAGCTTCTGCTGCTTGCCGATAAGGAAAGTCCCTATCTCTGGGACTATTACCAGCCGGGACGGCTGGACGGATATGATCTGATGCTCTCCTGCGGCGATCTGAAGGCGGAGTATCTGTCGTTTCTGGCGACGCTTGGCCGCGCGCCGCTTTACTATGTGCGCGGCAACCACGACAGCAATTATGACAGACGCCCGCCCGAGGGCTGCGACTGCATCGAAGACAAGCTGATCGTGTACCAGGGCCTGCGCATCGCGGGACTGGGCGGAAGCCGCCTGTATTCTGGCGGCAAGGACCAGTATTCCGAGCGCGAGATGAAAAACCGCATCTGGAAGCTCGGCTGGAAGATCCGCCGGGCGGGCGGCGTGGACATCGTAGTGGCGCACGCCCCGGCGCGGGGGCTCGGCGACGCGGATGATTACGCGCACATGGGCTTTGAGGCGTTTTTGCCGCTGCTCGACCGCTACAAGCCCCGCTATCTCATCCACGGCCACGTTCATACGGAATACGGCCGCGACATCGTCCGTGTACACCGGTACGGGGACACGACGATCATCAACGCCTGCGAGCGCTATACGCTGGAGGTATAGTATATGGAATATCCGAAGGTCTGCCTGCGGCGCGGCGAGGAGGCCGGCGTTCTGAAGGGGCAGAGACTGATCTATGACAACGAGCTTGACTGGGCGGACGATGTGTGCACGGACGGCTGCGTCGTCGACGTGCTCGACAGCCGGCAGCGCTTTGCCGCGCGCGGGTTTTTCAATTCGAGATCCCGGCTGACCGTCCGCGTTCTGACGCGGGACGAAGCTGAGCCCATCGACCGCGCGTTTTTCGCCCGCCGCATCGAGGCGGCATGGCGCATGCGGCAGGCGCTGGGCTTTTCCGATTCCTGCCGCGTCGTTTTCGGCGAGTCTGACGGGCTGCCGGGGCTGACGGTCGATAAATTCGCGGACTGCCTGTCCTTCCAGATCGCCTGTCTGGGGCTGGAGCAGTGGAAGCCGGAACTGATCTCTATCCTGACGGAGCTGTTCGCCCCGCGCGGCATTTATGAGCGCGACGATCTGCCCGTGCGCGAAAAGGAGGGTCTGCCGCTGATCAAGACCTGCGTTTACGGCGAGGTTCCGGAGGAGCTGGTGATCCGGGAGCACGACGCGCGCATGCTTGTCTCCATCGCAAACGGCCAGAAGACCGGACACTTTCTCGACCAACAGGAAAACCGGGGCCGGTTAAAGCCCTACGCACCCGGACAGGACGTGCTCGATCTGTGCTGCTGCACGGGCGGCTTTTCCATCCACGCTGCGCTCTACGGTGCGAAAACAGTCGAGGCGGTCGACGTGTCCGAGGACGCGCTGTCGCTCGTGCGGCGCAACGCGGCGCTCAACGGCGTGCAGGATACCGTCACGACCACCTGTGCCAACGTCTTTGACCTCGCGCGGCAGTACGTGCGCGAGGGCCGGCAGTACGGTCTTGTCGTCTGCGACCCGCCCGCGTTCGCCAAGAGCCGCAAGGCGCTGGAAAACGCATACCGGGGGTATAAGGAGCTCAATCTGCAGTGCATGAAGCTGGTAAAGCCCGGCGGGTATCTCGTCTCGTGCTCGTGCAGCCAGTTTATGACGCCGGAGCTGTTTTTGAATATGCTCCGCGAGGCCGCGCAGGATGCGGGCCGCGACGCAAGGCTGCTTGAAACGCTCCTCCAGTCCCGCGACCACCCCGCAAGCCTTTCCTCCGAGCAGGCGCTCTATCTCAAAGGCGATATTCTGCAGATCCTGTGATTTGAAACAGAAAAGGCTCCCCGTCTAAGGGGAGCCTTTTTTGCTGCACCGCAGCGGGTCAGATGTTCTTTAAATGCCGCACGTCGAGGGCGGCGGGATCGTAATGCTCCAGATAGGAGAGCGTTTCGGCGGGCGTGGGGCAGAGCGCGTAAATATTCAGGCAGGCGGAGCGGATGAAGCTCTGCTCCACGGCGGACAGGACAAATTCCTGCAGCTTGTCATAAAAGCCGTTCGTGTTGAGAATGGCGATGGCCGGGTTGTGCCGGCCGAGCTGCTTGAGCGTCAGCACCTCGAAAAACTCCTCCAGCGTCCCAAAGCCGCCCGGGGCCATGACGAACGCGTCCGCGCGGGCGATCATGGCGGCCTTGCGCGCGGCCATGGTATCCGTCAGGATGAATTCGGTGCAGCGTTCAAAGAGAATGCCGTCCACATTTAAAAAGGACGGCGCGATGCCGACAATGCTTCCGCCCGCGTCCGCAGCGCCGCGGGCCGCCGCGCCCATGACGCCCTGCGCGCCGCCTCCGTAGACGAGCGTATGGCCGTTTTTGGCCAGCAGGCGTCCGAATTCCTCCGCCGCGTCAAAATATGCGCGGTCAAGCGCGGGGCTCGACGCGCCGTAGAGACAAATGTTCATGCCCGTTCCTCCGTTTTTTGCAGCTGCGCGATCTGCTGTCCGATCTGGCAGACATCCCGATAGGCGCAGGCTTCAAAATCGCAGTCTGCTTCGCCGTCCTCCACGAGCACAATCCGCGAAGCGTCGATCGTGCGGCAGTAGCCGCTCAGAATCTGTTCCATATCAGTTCCTCCATGTGCACTTAATTTTTTATTATATCTGTCCTTTATTGAAAAATCCAGAGCTGCACGCGAATTTTGGCGAAAACGCCTAATTAGACATTTTCTTATCGATATCTATTGCAGTTTCGTAACGGCTATGCTAGAATTAACAGAATCAAGTACATTCTGTACATAATATATAGAGCATTTTCTGTATTGTTCTGAAAAATATGATGCGGCGCTGTTTTTTGAAAGCAGCGCCGCAGGGTGTACATGAAGGAGGTGATGGAAATGGCGATGCAGGAGCTCGCACAGATCGCCGCAGCGGAGGAACAGGCCCGCGCGATCTGCGAGCAGGCACGCACGGAGGCCGCTGAGATGGCCGTACAGGCCGAAAAGGACGGCGCAGCCCGTCTGAACGCCGTGATATCCGGCGCGCAGGAACGCATGCGCGAGGCAAAGCGGCAGGCCGGGCAGCTGGCAGCGGCATTTGAAGCGGATTTGAACAGCAAAACAGCCGCGCAGTGCCGGGCACTGGAGCAGGCGGCAGCCAGCCGATCCGGCGCAGCGGCAGCAATGATCGTAGAGAGGATCTGGGACAGCGAATGGCAATCTTAAAAATGAAAAAACTGCGGCTGTGCGGCATCGCGGAGGAACAGACGCAGCTCATACGGGAGCTGCAGCTGCTCGGAAGCGTCGAGATCGGTTCGCCCGAGGCGCTGACTGAGGCGCAGCAGACGCAGCTGTTCCGCACGGCGGACGGCGGCAGCGCAGACGCGCTGAACCGGACAGCCGCCGCGCTCGCCTCCGCGCTGGAAATACTCAAGCATTATGAAGCGAAAAAGGGCGGCATGTTCTCCGCCCGGCCGGAAAAGACGCTCGGCGAGCTGTTTGACGACGATGCGTATGCTGCAGCCGTGCAGACGGCGCAGGACGCGCTGGGCACGCAGGACGCGCGCAGCCGCAATCAGGCGGAAAAGAGCCGGCTCACGGCGCTGCGCGAGAGCTTTATGCCGTGGCGGACGCTGGATCTGCCGCTGGAGTCGACCGGAACACAGCACGCTCGCGTGCTGCTCGGCACCGTTCCGGCGCAGACAGCGTTTGACGCGCTGCGCGAGGCTGTCTACGAAGCCGCAGGCGAGGCACAGGTCGAACGCATCAGCGCCGACCAGCAGAGTCTGTATCTGCTCGTGATCGTCTACAAGGGTGCGTATAACGCCGCAGCGTCCGCGCTGCGCGAATACGGCTTCACGCAGACCGGGTTCGACGGCGCGGCAGGCACGGCGGAGGAAAACATCCGCCTGACAGACGAAAAGCTCGCCGTCTGCGAGCAGGAGGACAAGCGCCTGGCGGACAAGCTCACAGCGCTTGCGGGGCAGGCGCCCGCCATCCGGCTGGCAGCCGACCGCTGCACGCAGGAGATCGCAAAGGCGCAGGCCGCCGACCGGCTGGCACACTCGGAGCGGACGTTCTGCCTGGACGGCTGGGTGCCGTGCGAGGACGTGCCGAAGCTCGAGGCGCTGCTGGAGAACTTCTGCTGCGCATGGGAGCTGGAGGACCCGTCGCCGGAGGAATACCCGGACGTGCCGGTCAAGCTCAAAAACAACAAGCTGACGTGGCCGTTAAACATGGTCACAGAGATGTATTCCCTCCCCGCCTACGACGGCGTGGATCCGAACCCGCTCATGGCGCCGTTTTTCATTCTGTTCTACGGCATCATGATGGCAGACATGGGCTACGGGCTTCTGATGATCCTCGCTTCGATCATCATCACGAAAAAGTCCCGGCCCAAGGGCACGAGCGGACAGATGTTCGGCCTCATGTTCTCCTGCGGCAT
>CAKUND010000090.1 GCA_934668295.1 uncultured Oscillospiraceae bacterium | reverse complement strand
TGAAAAAACACAAATCTTTGAAATTCCCAAGCAACGTTAAGAGATGTTGAACCGCCTTAAGTTGATGACATTACCCCGCCGGGGAAGGTGGCCCAAAGGGCCGGATGAGGGCCGGGGAGCAGCTGTGAATTTCTGTAAATCTCAAGCAAAACGTAACTGCCACGCCCTCATCAGTCTGCTCCGCTTCGCTCCACAGCCAGCTTCCCCCAGGGGAAGCCAAGGGCGCTCCCGCGCCAGTTGTAGGGGCGGACGCCTCTGTCCGCCCGCAGAATGCGCCGCTTTTACGGAAATCTACGGCGAATTCGCAACATTTTCTGGGCAGGCAGAGTCACCGGCCCCTACGGGGTGCTGCGCAAAACCGCCGCCAATACCATAGAGAAAGAGAGGAACCGCCATATGCCCAGCGAATTTGTATTTGTCCCCACACCTTACGGCGCAGAGCTGCAGGACGAGCTTGCAAAGGCCCTGCGTGCGCGCACGGAGATCGTCTCGCGGAAGAAGAATCCGAAGCTCTGGCGCATGACCGACGGCGTCAGCCGCTTTGCAGAGGAACACAAAGCAGACGATCCGGTGCTGAGACGGCGGAAGATCGTGCAGACCGTCCTATCCGTGATCCTGGCAGTCCTGGGCGTTTTCCTGCTCGTGACCGGCCTGACGGAGCCGCGGGACACGACGCTGCTTGCCGCGGGCGTGATCGCGCTCATCATTGCCGCGGCCCGGTTCCTTCCGAGGCCGGACGCGAGCATGACCAGACAGTTTCAGAGATCCGCGTCGCTGCTGCTAAAGAGCCTCGGCGGGCTGGATCTGTCCTCAAAGCCGAAGATCCGCTTCGCGGACGAGGCCATGCAGATCAAAACGAACCAGAGATCCGCCGATTTCCCGTATGAGAAGATGGAAACGCTGGTGGAAACGCCGAACCTCTTTCTGCTGACGCACTCCGGCTCGGCGACCGTCCTGCAGAAGAAGGACCTGATCCTGGGTACGCCGGAGGAATTTCTGGACTTTTTCCGCGCCCACACAGACTGCCCCTGCGCGGAGCTGATCGAAAAATAAACAATAAGTTTCAAATAGGAGAATCAACATGAGAAAAGAACTGCCCAAGCAATATGACCCGACGCAGGTCGAGAGCCAGATCTACCAGATGTGGATGGACAACGACTGCTTCAAGGCCGAGCCCGATCCCGACAAGAAGCCCTATTCCATCGTCATGCCGCCCCCCAACGTCACCGGCCAGCTCCACATGGGCCACGCGCTGGACTCCACGCTGCAGGACATCCTGACGCGCTACAAGCGCATGGAGGGCTACAGCGCTCTGTGGCTGCCCGGCACCGATCACGCCGGCATCGCCACCCAGATCAAGGTCGAGGAGGAGCTGCGCGTCAAGGAGGGCAAGACCCGCTACGACCTTGGCCGCGAAAAATTCCTCGAGCGCGTCTGGGCATGGAAGGAAAAGTACGGCAGCCGCATCGTCGAGCAGCAGCGCAAGCTCGGCGTCAGCTGCGACTGGTCGCGCAGCCGCTTCACGATGGACGAGGGCTGCTCCAAGGCTGTGCGCGAAGCGTTCTGCGAAATGTATGACAAGGGTCTCATCTATAAGGGCAGCCGCATCATCAACTGGTGCCCGCACTGCCTGACGGCCCTCTCCGACGCGGAGGTCGAATACGTTGATAAGCCCGGCCATCTCTGGTATATCCGGTATCCGCTCTCTGACGGCTCCGGCGATATCGTCGTCGCGACCACCCGCCCGGAGACCATGATGGGCGATACCGGCGTGGCCGTCAACCCGAACGACGAGAAGTTCAAGCACCTGATCGGCAAGACCTGCATCCTGCCCATCATGAACCGTGAGATCCCCATCGTGGGCGATGAATACTGCGAGATCGGCTTCGGCACCGGCGCGGTCAAAATGACCCCGGCGCATGACCCCAACGACTTTGAGGTCGGCCTGCGCCATAACCTTGACGTCATCCGCGTCATCGCCGACGACGGCCATATCAACGAAAACGGCGGCAAATACAACGGCATGGACCGCTACGAATGCCGCAAGGCGCTTGTCAAAGACCTCGAGGAGCAGGGCTATCTCGTCAAGACCGAGCCGTATTCCCATAACGTCGGCACCTGCTACCGCTGCCACAACGACGTGGAGCCGCTTATTTCCGCGCAGTGGTTCGTCAAGATGAAGCCGCTGGCCGAGGAAGCCATCCGCGTCGTCAAGGACGGCACGATCAAATTTGTCCCTGAGCGCTTCTCCAAGACGTACCTCAACTGGATGGAAAACGTGCACGACTGGTGCATTTCCCGCCAGCTCTGGTGGGGCCATCAGATCCCCGCGTGGTACTGCGACGAGTGCGGTCATATCAATGTTTCGCGCGAAGACCCGACAAAGTGCGAAGCGTGCGGCTGCACGAAGCTGACGCGCGACGAGGACGTGCTCGACACCTGGTTCTCCTCCGGCCTCTGGCCGTTCTCCACGCTCGGCTGGCCTGATCTGAGCTCCGAAGACCTCAAATACTGGTACCCGACGACCGATATGGTCACGGGTTATGATATCATCTTCTTCTGGGTGGCGCGCATGGTCGTCTCCGGCATGGAGCAGATGAAAAAGGAGCCGTTCAAGACCGTCTTCATCCACGGCCTTGTCCGCGACGACAAGGGCCGCAAAATGTCCAAATCCCTCGGCAACGGCATCGACCCGCTGGAAATGGCCGAGAAATACGGCGCGGACGCGCTGCGCTTCAACCTCATCACCGGCAACTCGCCCGGCAACGACATGCGCTTCTATGTCGAAAAGTGCGAGGCCATGCGCAACTTTGCCAACAAGATCTGGAACGCGAGCCGCTATGTGCTCATGAACCTGACCGTCGAAGAAAACGGCCTTCCGGATGCCGCCGACCTGGAGATCGAGGACAAGTGGGTGCTCTCCAAGCTCAATACGCTCATCAAAGAAGTCACGGAGAATATGGATGCGTACGAGCTGGGCGTCGCTTCCGCGAAGGTCTACGATTTCATCTGGGATACCTACTGCGACTGGTATATCGAGCTGACGAAGGCACGGCTCTACGGCGAGGATGAAAAGAGCAAGCTGGCCGCCCAGAGAGTGCTGGTCTATGTCCTTGACCAGTTCCTGCGGCTTCTGCACCCGTTCATGCCGTTTATCACCGAGGAGATCTGGCAGGCCATCCCGCACGAGGGAAAATTCCTCATGCTGGCCGACTGGCCGAAGTACAACGAGAGCCTGAACTTCTCCGTCGAGGCCGCGCACATGGAGTCCGTCATGAACGCCATCCGCTCCATCCGCAACCGCCGCGCGGAAATGAACGTCCCGCCGTCGAAAAAGAGCACGCTCTACGTCGTGTCCGACAAGGGCGAGATCTTCCGGCAGGGCACGGGCTTTATCTGCCGTCTGGCCTACGCCGATCAGGTCATTATCTGCGATTCTGACCCCGAGGGCCACGAAAACATGGTCTGCGTCGTCACGAATGACGCCAAGCTCTATATTCCGCTCGAGGAGCTCATCGACTTCGAAAAGGAACTGGCCCGCATCGAAAAGGAAAAGGCAAACTGCCTGCGGCAGATCGCCATGTTCGAGGGCAAGCTCTCCAACGAAGCGTTTGTCTCCCGCGCGCCGGAAAAGGTCGTGGCCGAGCAGCGCGAAAAGCTCGAAAAGAACCGCGCCCTGCTTGCGCAGCTCGAAGAAAGTGAAAAGCGTCTGCGCCGGTAATCCCTTTGACAAAACCCGCGCGTAAAAGCTTCTATAATGGACACACAGGAAAAAGCCCTGTGTGTCCATTTTCTATTTTGGAGGCGAACAAATGAATCTCACAAGCTTTTTGCAGGACAAGCATCTGACCGTTGCGCTGCGCGGCGAGATCGACCATCACAGCGCGAAGGATATCATGCGCGTCCTGGGCAACAAGATCGACCTCTACCTGCCGCGTGTCTGCGTGCTGGATTTCCGGGAGGTCACGTTTATGGACTCAAGCGGCATCGCCATCGTGATCTCCTGCGTGCGCCGCATGCGGCAGCTGCGCGGCGAGGTCATTCTCCGAAGCGTCCCGCCGCAGCCGATGAAGGTGCTCAAGGCCTCCGGCATTGAGCGTATTGCAACCCTGGAAGATGAAAGGAGTCTTGTCCATGAAAGCTGAAAACGAAATGACGCTGACCTTCCCCAGCCGGTCGTCCAACGAATCCTTTGCGCGTGCGGCAGTCGCGTGCTTCGCCGCGCAGCTCGACCCGAATCTCGAGGAGCTGAACGACATTAAGACCGCCGTGTCCGAGGCCGTGACCAACTGCATCGTCCATGCCTACCGCGACTGCCTCGGCATGGTGACTATCCGCTGCCGCATCCTGCCGGAGAACGTGCTGGATATTGTCATCCGCGACAAGGGCTGCGGCATGGAGGACGTGGAAAAGGCCCGCGCGCCCATGTTCACGACCGGCGGCCCCGAGCGCAGCGGCATGGGCTTTACGATCATGGAGAGCTTCATGACCTCTCTGCAGGTCACGTCAAAGCCCGGCAAGGGCACGACGGTACATATGAAGCGCAAGATCGTGCAGCGGAGGAAAACCGCTTGAGCGACACCATCACGCTCATCCAGCGATCGCAGCAGGGGGACAAAAGCGCATCCGAGCGGCTTGTGACGGAAAATACGGGCCTCATCTGGTCGATCGCACGGCGGTATTTTGGCCGCGGCGTGGAGCCGGACGATCTGTTCCAGCTCGGCTGCGTCGGCTTTTTAAAGGCGGTCGAGGGCTTTGACACCGCCTACGGCACGCAGTTTTCCACCTATGCCGTCCCCAAGATCGCAGGCGAGATCCGCCGCTTCCTGCGCGACGACGGCGCGGTCAAGGTCAGCCGCAGTGTCAAGGAGCGCGCTGCCGCCATCAAGAAAACGCGCGAACGCCTGACCGGCGACTTTGGCCGCGACCCGACGGTGTCCGAGCTTTCTGAGGCGCTCGGCCTTTCCCCCGAGGAGATCGCTGCTGCCGAGACGGCCACCAGCGCGACCGAGTCCATCCAGCGCCAGACCGGCGAGGAGGGCTTCTCTCTTGAGGATGTCCTGTGCACCGACGGCATGGAGGAAAAGCTGCTCGAACGCATGGCGCTGCAGGAGGCCCTTGCCCGCCTGAACGACAAAGAGCGCCTTGTCATCCAGCTCCGTTACTACCACAGTCTGACCCAGCAGCGTGTCGCAGGCCTCATCGGCGTGTCGCAGGTGCAGGTCAGCCGCATCGAAAAGAAGGCCCTTGAACGGCTTCGAACATTTTTTGATATCGACAAACCGGGAAAAATGCGGTAGAATATCCGTAGTTTATTGAAAAGGCAATGTCATAAGAGACACTGCGCGGGAGCGCTGAGTCGGAGAGGTCGTGCAGCAGGGTGCTGCGGATTTCGCATTGATTTTCAGCGAATTCGTAGACATTCAGTACAGGCGTAGGGGCGGACGACTCTGTCCGCCCGCAGAAGGCAGTACGTTTTCCGGAAATCTGCGGCGAATTTGCAGCATTGATCGGGCCGACAGAGTCGTCGGCCCCTACAGGCTGCTGCGCAGATCGACGACATTGCCCACAAGGGGAAGCTATGGAACAGACATTTGAAGCCCGGTTTCTGGCCGCGCGCCGTGCCGTGATCGCCGCGCGCTTTCAGAACCTGAATGACATGCAGCGCGAGGGCGTTCTGACGACGCAGGGGCCGCTGCTGCTGCTGGCCGGCGCGGGCAGCGGCAAGACGACCGTGCTCATCAACCGCATCGCCAACCTCATTGCCTTCGGCGAAGGCTCCGACTCGCATGAGCTCCCGGAGGATATCACGGAGGAGGACGTTACATATCTTGAGGACTATCTGAAAACGCGCGACCCCGCCATGCAGCAGCAGGCCGAGCGTCTGTGCGCGCTCCGTCCTGCCGCGCCGTGGTCGATCCTGGCCATCACGTTTACCAACAAGGCCGCGAACGAGCTCAAGGCCAGACTGCAGGCCCTGCTGGGCGATTACGCCATGGATGTCTGGGCTATGACGTTCCACGCCGCCTGCTGCCGCATTCTCCGCCGGGAAATTGGCCGCCTGGACGGCTACACGGGACGCTTTACGATCTATGACACGAGCGATTCCGAGCGGGTCATGAAGGATATCCTGAAGGACTTCGGGCTGGATGAAAAATCCCTTCCGCCGCGTCTGGCCCTTTCCGTTATCAGCAAGGCCAAGGACAAGCGGCAGGGCCCGGAGCAGTTTTCCAAACACGCCGGAAGATCCGGCGATTACCGCATGGACCGCATCGCGCAGCTCTACGCCGAATACGAAAAGCGGCTGCACGAGGCCAACGCGCTGGATTTCGACGACATCATTCTCAAGACTGTCGAGCTGCTTGAACAGTTCGAGGACGTGCGGACGTATTACCAGCGGAAATTCCACTACGTCATGATCGACGAGTATCAGGACACAAACCAGCTGCAGTACCAGCTGACGGCCCTGCTCGCGGGCGGATATGAGAACATCTGCGTCGTCGGTGACGACGACCAGTCCATCTACAAATTCCGCGGCGCGACCATCGAAAACATCCTTTCCTTTGAAAAGCAGTTCAAGGGCGCCCGCGTTATCCGCCTCGAGCAGAACTACCGCTCCACGCAGGCGATTTTGAACGCGGCCAACGCTGTGATCTCGCACAACCGGGGAAGAAAGGGCAAAAAGCTCTGGACGCAGAACGCCGCGGGCGACCGCATCACAGTCTACGAGGCGTCGAGCGAGTCGGACGAGGCCAATTATATTTCCAGCCGCATCATCTCCATGTCCAAGGGGAAAAATTTCAAGGACTTCGCCGTGCTCTACCGCACGAATGCGCAGTCGAACGCGGTGGAAAACGCGTTCAAGCGCAGCGGCATCCCGTACCGCATCATCGGCGGCACGCGATTCTTTGACCGCGCCGAGGTCAAGGATATGCTGGCCTATCTGTGCGTGATCAATAACCGCGCAGACGAGCTGAGATTGCAGCGCATCATCAATAACCCGCCGCGCGGCATCGGCGGCAAAACGCTCGAAATGGCGCAGCGGCAGGCGGCTGCGGCAGGCGTGCCGCTCTACACGGTCGTCTCCGACCCGTACAGCTATCCGAGCCTTGAAAAGTCCGCCGCGAAGCTCATGGCCTTCACGGTCGTGATCGAGGAATGCGCCGAGCTTCTGACGACGCTTTCTCTGCCGGACTTCTATGAGGAGGTCATGCTCCGCACCGGCTATCTGAAAATGCTCGAGGAAAAGGACGATGTCGAAGCGCGTACCCGCGCCGAAAACGTCCGCGAGCTGAAATCCAGCATCCTTGCCTATATGGAAAACACCGATACGCCCACATTGGCTGGATTTTTGGAAGAGATCGCCCTCTATACCGACATTGAGCAATACGACCCGGACGCGGACGCCGTCGTCATGATGACGATGCACGCGGCAAAGGGCCTGGAATTTCCGAATGTGTTCCTCACCGGCTTCGAAGAAGGATTGTTTCCCTCGAACCGCTGCCTGAACGAGCCGGAGGAGCTCGAGGAGGAGCGCCGTCTGTGCTACGTCGCCATCACCAGAGCCAAGCAGAATCTTGTCATTTCCTATGCCCGGCAGCGCATGCTCTATGGACGCACCACGACGAACCTGCCCTCCCGCTTTGTCGACGAGCTCCCGGCAGACTCCGTCAAGCGCATCGGCGCGCCGAAGCCCAGCTATTCGCAGCAGGCGCCCCGGCAGTACGGCTCGTTCGGCCGCGTCAGCATTTACGGCGACACCTATAACGACTTTTCCCAGATCCCCACACGCCCGAAGCCGCAGAAGGACTATTCCGTCCATACGCAGCCGAAGCCTGCCCCGAAGGTCAGCTTTGCGGCAGGGGAGATGGTGCAGCATAAGGCCTTTGGCCGGGGCATGATCCTGACCGTCTTGCCCATGGGCGCCGACGCGCTGCTTGAGATCGCGTTCGACGGCGTCGGCACCAAGCGCCTCATGGCCAACACCGCGAGCCAGCACATGAAAAAACTGTAATACGCCTCCTTCCCCGGCATAGTCTATGCTGGGGGTGTATGGAGATGAGCCGGAAAAAACGAAGACGCAGAAGACTGCTTCTGATCCTCCCGCTGCTCGTGCTGACGGGATTGATCCTACTCGTGGAGCTGCATCTGTCGCCGTATATCCGCGAGCTTGCGCGCAATCAGGCGGTCAATGCCGCGTCGAATGCCATCATAGAGGCTGTCAGTGAGATGCTCCGCAAGGGCGACACGGATTTTTCCCGCGTGATCGTGCTGGAAAAGGACGTGGAGGGCCATATCACCGCGCTTCGCACCGACATGACGCAGGTCGA
>CAKUND010000089.1 GCA_934668295.1 uncultured Oscillospiraceae bacterium | reverse complement strand
TCGGCAGCTCCATGCGGCGGACGTGCTCGAGGCGGGCGGTGAGTTCGCCGCAGGCGGCGAGGTAATCGTCCAGATCCTCCAGCTTGATAAACGCCTCGAGCTGCGCGAACAGGGCCAGAATTTCGTCGACCTCCTCGTGGTGCAGGAAAATGCCAAGGACTGTCTCGCGGCCCTCCCAGATCTGCTTTGCCTGCCGCAGAGACTCCGCTGCCGCGGTATATTGTTCTTCCTCCGCCTGCCGGATAGAGCGCTCCAGAAGCGTGACCGTTTCCTCGCCGGACGCACGCACATAAAAAAGCGAAAACAGCCCCACGGCCAGACACAGCGCAAACACGAGACACGCGATCAGAATATGCTTCATGCCTCATCCTCCCGCATGGCGGCAAAATACAGCTTGCCGTCCGGCTCGCTCGTGAGCAGGTACACGTCCTGCACGCGGCAGTTGTAGTTTTTCAAAATATCCTGCACCCACGCCTCATCCCGGCCCAGAAGCGTCAGATTCTGCCGCATGAGCCGCCCGGAGGCAATGACGGTAATGGGCAGCTTCCGCCCGCTCACCTGCACACCGGCGTCCTTGGCAGGCGCGGGTTCATATTTCGGATAGAGGAACGTTGAGATCGCGCCGCTCGTCTCCAGAATGGCGTACTGCACCTGCGAAAGATCCGTCACGCCCTGGATGCGCAGATATTCTGAAAGCTCGTCCGTGTTGACGCGCGTTTTTTTGAGATTCTGCTGCAAAAGCCGTCCGTTTTCGATCAGAATGACCGGCTTTCCGCAAAGAAACCGCCGCATGCCCACGCTCCGGTACGTCAGCACGGACAGCACCAGCTCCACGCTCAAAACGACCAGGATCGGCAGCAGTCCCGCCAAAAGCGGCGTGCCCGTCTCCTGCATCGGCACGGCGGCCAGATTCGCGATCAGCATCGTCACGACGAATTCCATCGGCTCCATCTCGCCCAGCTGCCGCTTGCCCATGAGCCGGACGACGAGGATCAGCGCCAGATATAAGATCACAGCGCGAATGAGTGAAATCAGCATAAAAAACTCCTCCCCGCCGTAGCATTTGCATGCGGCAGGGAGGATATACCGATTCCCTTTTATTTTGCCAGATACTCCGTGCATTTTTTCTGCGCGTCGCGGGCGAGCTTTTCCTCGTCGATGCAGGCGAGGCGGCCTTCGCGGACGGTGATCTTTCCGTTTACGACCGTGTAATCGACCGGTCCGCGCACGCCGACGGTGGCGAGGACGGATTTCGGATCATAGCAGGCCCCGACAAGCTCCATCCGGCGGCTGTCGATCAGGAACAGGTCGCAACATTTTCCAGCGGCAAGACTTCCGATGTCGCTGCGGCCGAGCAGCCGTGCGCTGCCGCGCGTGGCGATCTTCAAAATGTCATAGCCGGAGGGCGCTTCGCGGCTGGAGTTGAGCCGGTGCAGCAAAAACGCCGTGCGCAGCTCCTCCATGAGACTTGAGCCGTCGTTGGACGCCGAGCCGTCGACGCCGAGGCCGACCGGCACGCCGAGCTTCAGCATGTCCGGAATACGCGCAATGCCGGAGGAGAGCTTCATATTGCTTGCCGGGCAGTGACACACGCCGGTGCCGGTCTCGGCCAGCAGCTTCAGCTCCTCGTCGTTAAAATGAATGCCGTGCGCATACCACACATCCGGCCCGACCCAGCCGAGCGTCTGCATGAAGGCCAGCGGGCGCACGCCCTCGCGCGCGAGCATATAGTTTTCCTCGTCCTTCGTCTCGCACAGGTGGGTGTGCAGGCGGACATGGTACTGCCGCGCAAGAATGGCGCTCTGCCGCAGAAGCTCCGCCGAGACGGAGAACGGCGAGCACGGCGCAAGCGCGATCTGCCGCATGGAGCCAAACGACGCGTCGTGATACGTTTCAATAAGGCGTGCAGAGTCGGCCATGATCTCGTCGACCGTCTGCACGACGGAGTCGGGCGGCAGACCGCCGTCCTTGACGGACAGATCCATGGAACCGCGCGAGCAGTGCATGCGCATGCCGAGCTCCGACGCGGCTTCGAACTGCGTGCCGATCAGATCGCCCGCACCAGCCGGGAAGACGTAGTGATGATCAAAGCAGGTCGTGCAGCCGTGCTTCATGAGCTCGCCCATGCCGGTCAGGCTCGACAGGCGGATGACCTCCGCGTCTAGATTTTTCCAGATCTCATAGAGCGTTTTCAGCCAGTCGAACAGCTCCATGTTCTGCACCTGCGGCAGATTGCGGGAAAACTGCTGATACAGATGGTGGTGCGTGTTGACAAGGCCGGGATAGCAGAGCATGTGGCTGGCATCCAGAATCTCGTCAGCCTGCTGTTCAAGGCTCGGGCCGATGGCGCGGATGACGCCGTCCTCGGCGTAGAGATCGACATTTTCATATACGGAATCCTGCTCGTCGCAGGAGACGAGGGTTTGAATGCTGCGGATCAGAAGTCGCTGCATGGCGGAAACCATCCTTTTCGTTCAGATGCTTTTATTTTATCATGCAAACGCAGAAAATCAACCTTTTATGCGATGCAGCTTGCAGCCCGGCGTGCGATATGATAGAATCCATGCAGAGTAAATGACATTTACGCAAGGAGGGCAGCGCTATGACGCTCGGACAGAAGCTCAAACAGACGCGGCTTGCGCGCGGCATGACGCAGTCACAGGTCGTGGGCGACCGCATCACGCGCAATATGCTTTCGCAGATCGAAAACGATCTGGCCTCGCCATCGGTCGGGACGCTGGAATATCTGGCATCCGTCCTGAACGTCCGGCTCTCGTGGCTGCTGGCGGATGAACAGGAGGAGGCGGAAGCCAGGCGCACCCAGCGCCTGCGCGAGCTTTTGAAGCGCGGCGAGTATGCCGCCTGCCTTGACCTTGCGCCGGAGCATGCGCCGGACGACGAACAGGCGCTGGCGCTGGCTACGGCTGCGGCGCAGTGCGCGCAGCGGGCGCTGGAGGCCGAGCGGTTTGACACGGCGCGCCATCTGGCGCGGCAGGGGCTTTTGTGGAACGCCGGAAGCATCTATGAAAGCGCGGAGCTGACGCTGCAGCTGCAGGCGCTTCTGGCCCGGTGCGCGCAGCACGCCGGGCCGGGACAGGAGGCGTCCGCCTTCTCGGACTACCAGCAGAGCTATGCCGCGCAGCCTGCCCGCGTCCGGTACCATCTGGCCATGGCCCGCCATCAGCTCGAACGGGGAAAGACCGCCGACGCCGAGGCGGAGCTTCGCGCGATCTCTGTGCCGCCGGAGGAAAACCGGACGGAATACCGGATTTTACAGGCACGCATCGCGGCGGGCTCCGGCCGGTTCACGGAGGCCATGACCGCGCTGCGGCGGGCGGAAGCATCCGGCCCGCTGCCTAAAATTCTCGAGCGGGAGCTCCTGCAGACGATGGAGCTCGCCGCCCGCGAGCTGCAGGACTATAAAACCGCCTACGAATGCGCCGCCCGCCAGCTGAAGCTGTAGCGCGGCGCGGCGCCGATACTGTACTGGCGCGGGAGCGCCTTTGGCTTCCCCTCGGGGAAGCTGTCTGCGGAGCGAAGCGCAGCAGACTGATGAGGGCTGGGTGCAGATGTGCTTTGCTTGAGATTTTCAACAATTCGCAGCTGCTCCCCAGCCCTCATCCGGCCCTTCGGGCCATCTTCCCCCAGGGGAAGGCGTTGGGAAGTTGCGAATTCGCCGGAGATTCCCGTAAAAATGGTGCTGCTCATCCGTCCAGCCGGTTCATCCAGCTTTTGCGGTGAAAAACGGCCATGGAGAGCGCGAAGCGGACGCATTCCTCCAGCGACAGGAGCAGATAGACGTACGCAATGGGCAGCTTCCAGACGAACGCGCTCAGAAGCCCCAGCGGGACGCCGAATCCCCAGGTGCCGAGCATGTCGATGCCCATGACGTACGCTGTCCGCCCGCCGCTGCGGAGAATGCCGCCGCCGAGGATCATATTGAGCACCTTGAACGGCGCCGCCAGCGCGTAAACGAACAGGAGCTGCCGCGTCAGCAGCTTTACCGTGCGGTCGACCCGATAGATCTCCACATACGCCCCGCTCGTCAGCACCACCGCGGCGCAGAGCACGGCGGCTCCAACCGCGCCATAGACCATCAGCCGCTTCGCCGCCCGGTAAGCCCCGTCGGAATCTCTGCCGCCAAGCCGCTTTCCGACGATCACGCCCGCTGCCTGCGACAGACCGCACAGCGCACCGATCACCAGCCCCTGTATGGGCGCGGTCAGCGTCATGGCGGCGCTTTCCGCCGTTCCCATGCGGCCATAGATGGCCGCGTAGACGTTCTCGCCCAGGCTCCAGCTCGCCTCGCACAAAAGCAGCGGCAGCAGCACGGACAGGAACCTGCTCCAATGCAGCCGCGCCGCTCTGCGCGGCGCTTTTTCCGCGCGCAGGAAGGTCAGCTGCCTTGAGGCCAGAAGGAGCAGCAGGAAATTGACGCACTGCGCGATCACCGTCGCGATCGCCGCACCGGCTGCGCCCATGGCGGGAAGACCGAGTCTTCCGAAAATCAGGATCTCATTCAGCCCTGTATTCAGAACGG
The DNA here is from genome assembly GCA_934668295.1 of uncultured Oscillospiraceae bacterium. Classification (GTDB taxonomy): domain Bacteria; phylum Bacillota; class Clostridia; order Oscillospirales; family Oscillospiraceae; genus CAG-170. The sequence goes on along the minus strand of CAKUND010000089.1, from coordinate 3,910 downwards.
CGGACACAGTGCCCGCGTACAGCGGCAGCCCCGGCTTTTCCGCGCAGCGAAACGCAGTGGAAAGAAGCGTGGAGCCGGCCAGAGGCAGAAACGTGCCGGAAAGCAGCGCCAGATACGAAGCCGCTGCCTGCCAGGTCGGGGCGTCCTTTGTATAGACGCGCATGACCGGCCCCGGAAGCAGCGCGCAGACCGCAGTAAAGAGCGCGGCAACGCCCAGCCCGAGCAGAAGGTTCCGGAAAAAACTCCTCCGCGCCTCCGCGCTGTTTTTCTGGCCCAGATACTGCGAGAGCATGATCCCGGCGGCCGCACCGACAGCGGCGATCACGACGGAATACATGGACGCAAATTTTCCCGCCAGCCCGACACCCGCCACGCAGGTCTCGCCCAGCTGGCCGATCATGATCTGGTCGACCATGCTGAACGACGACTGCAGCATGGACTGCAGCGCGGCCGGAACGGCCAGACGGCATACGCTTCTGAAAAACGTATCTGATTTCTTCATCGCGCACCTCCCTGTCTGTTTGCCTCCATTGTAGACGGGGAGTACCGTGTTTTCAATGGTTAAGCGCGTAACCTCTCACAAAATTAAGCCTGCACATTTGTGCACTCTGCCAGCCGGCACGGCCCCGTGCTGCCGCGCACCACAAGGGAAACGGGCAGCATCAGCTCCGGCGGCACGGGCTTTCCCTCCCGCAGCTCCCGCAGCTTTTCGACCGCGAGCTTCGCGCGCAGCGCGCCGTCCTGCCGGACGGTCGTGAGCGCGGGCCGGATCAGCTCACACATGGGCGTATCGTCAAAGCCGGCAACGGAAATGTCGTCCGGCACGGCGATCCCCTGCTCCGAAAGAAAGCACATGAGGTCGAGCGCGTAAAAATCCGAGACGGCAAATACGGCAGTCGCCTGCCGCAGCTGCTCCAGCTCCTGCCGGTAACAGGCCCAGCGCGCCTCCCGCTGCATGGGAACCAGAAGCAGCCCGACCGTGCCGGGCGCGGCGCCATGGCGGAAGCCCTCGATGCGCTCCCGGTCGACGCCGGTCTCATTGTCCGAGATGCACAGCAGCCGCCGGTGGCCCAGTTCTAAAAAATGGCGGCCGACCTGCTCCCCGCCGCCGTAATTGTCGAGGGAAAGGTTCAAAAGCCGCTCCGGATCTCTGCAGAGTCCGTCGTAGACGACAATGGGGATCCGGATGTGCCTGCGCAGATCGGTATAGTCCTGCTCGCAGAAGCCAAGCATGACGATCCCGTCCATGTTCCACATGGACGCGAACCGCACGACATCCCCGGCGCTTTGGGCCTTTTTTACCAGCATGAACTGTCCGCTGCGTTCGATTTCTGTGGAAAGATGGTCGAGCGAGGACGCGAGAAAGCCGTCGCTCAGCGTATGCCCCGCATACTTCGGATGGTCGTTGACAAACACGCCGATGATCCCCGAGCTGTTCTGGGCCAGCAGGATCCCTGCCATGCTGGGGATATACTGCCGCTCCTCCAGCAGCGCCGTCACGCGCTGCACCGTCGCATCCGAGACCTTGTCTGTCTTTCCGTGGATCACGTTCGAAACGGTCGCCGTGCTCAGCCCCAGCTCCTCCGCGATATCACAGATCCGTACGCGCTCCTGCATGTTCCCGCCTCCCCGGTTTCTTCTGCCGCTATTTTATCCGTCCCGCGCAAAGAAGTCAAAGGTGCAGACGGCAAAATCGCCGGATTTCGGAAAAAGATACTTGTGTTCTGCGGCGGTTTCGCATATGATATGTATGCCGCCCGCTTTTTTGATCTGCGGCGGCGGAAAAGAGGAGCCTGCTTTGAAAAAACTGAGCGTTTGTGTGCTGTTCGGCGGCGTTTCGCCGGAGCATGAGGTCTCGCTGCGGTCGGCAGAATCTGTGCTGAACCGCCTGGACAAAGATAAATATCACATTTTCCCGGTCGGCATCACGAAGGACGGCGACTGGATCCTGTTTGGCGGAAAGGATTACGGCATGCTTCCCGCCGGGACGTGGCAGAACTGCGAGGAAAACCGCCGTGCGGCGATCTCTCCCGTGCGTGGACAGGGACTTCTGAGCTTTGAAAACGACTGCGTCGTGCGTGAGCGCATCGACGTGGTCTTCCCCGTGATGCACGGCGAAAACTGCGAGGACGGCGCGATCCAGGGGCTTCTGCAGATCGCGGGCATTCCTTATGTCGGCCCGCACGTTGCGGCCTCCGCCGCCTGCATGGATAAGAGCATCACGAAGCTGATCGCCGACGCCGCAGACGTCCGGCAGGCGGCGTGGCAGCTTGTCACGCGCGAGGGCTTTGCCCGCAGCCGGGAGGGTGCGCTGGAAGCCATTGAGGCGCGCTTTGCCTACCCCGTCTTCGTCAAGCCTGCCGGGACCGGCTCGTCCGTCGGCGTTTCAAAGGCAGCCGACCGCGCCGCGCTGGAGACGGCGATCGAGACGGCGCTGAAATATGACCGCAAGGTTCTGGTCGAGGAATTTATCAGCGGTCAGGAGATCGAGGTCGCCGTGCTCGGCAACGACAATCCGTTCGCCTCCGTCTGCGGCGAGATCGATTCCGGCGCGGAGTTCTACGATTACGACGCCAAATATATCTCCGACTGCGCTCGCCTGTACATCCCGGCCCGCCTCTCCGAGCAGACCGCCGAGCAGGTGCGCGAGCTTGCCGTGCGCGTTTACAAAGCCATGGGCTGCCGGGGGCTGTCCCGCGTCGACTTCTTTGTGAAGGCAGACGGCGAGGTCGTCTTCAACGAGATCAACACCATCCCGGGCTTCACGTCCATCTCCATGTATCCCAAGCTCTTTGAGGCCAGCGGCATTCCTTACAGTGAGCTTCTGGACGATCTGATCGCGCTTGCGCTGGAGGCGTGATGGTACAGGCCGCAAGAATTTCCATCACCGGCACGCAGTCCATGGAGGATTCCGGCCCGCAGACGCTCGAGCTGGTGACAGACGGCTCGTACTGCTATGAGCCGGGCTTCGCGCTTTTGTCCTACGTCGAGTCGGAAATGACCGGACTGGAGGGCGTCGTGACCTCCTTCCGGATCGAAGACGGGCAGACCGTCACGCTGCGGCGCAGCGGCAAGGTCAACGCCGAGATGGTCTTCGATCGCCGGCAGGCGCATGAATCGCTGTATGACGTCGGCTTCGGCGCGATGATGATCAGCGTCGTGACCGAGGATATGACCGTCCTGCTCAACGAGCACGGCGGCGTTCTCGATCTGGACTACCGCGTCGAGGTCGAGCATGCGCTCTGCAGCCGGAACCGCTATCACATTGAAATACAGACGATATAAAGGAGCGAACACAGATGAAACAGCCGCATATTTGTCTGGATGAAACGCTGGGCGTCCGTTACGCGATCCTGCCCGGCGACCCGGCCCGGCTTGACCGCGTGGCGCAGCAGCTGGAAGCCGTGCGGGAGCTTGCGTATAACCGCGAGTTTCGCAGTCTGACCGGCAGCTATCAGGGTGTACCTGTTCTGGCGATCTCCACGGGCATCGGCGGCTCGTCCGCAGGCATCTGCGTGGAGGAGCTGCACAACATCGGCATAGAGGCCGCCATCCGCATCGGCTCCTGCGGAGCCCTGCAAAAAGGCATTGCGCTGGGCGATCTGATCCTCGGCTGCGGCGCCATCCGCGACGACGGGGCCTCAAAGGCCTATGTCCATACGGAATATCCGGCAGTCGCTGATTATCAGCTGCTGGGACTGTGCGTGGAGGCCGCGAAGGCGCTCGACTGCCCGTATCACGTCGGCATCATCCACAGCCACGAGAGCTTTTATCACGAGGAAAACGACGCCGAGAGCGCCTATTGGTCGCACAAGGGCGCGCTGGGCGCGGACATGGAATCTGCGGCCCTGTTTACGATCGGCCGTCTGCGCGGGATGAAGACGGCGTCCATTCTCAATAACGTCGTCGT
>CAKUND010000088.1 GCA_934668295.1 uncultured Oscillospiraceae bacterium | reverse complement strand
ATTTCGGCAGAACGTGGACGCCGATCTTCAGCAGCTCCTTTTCCTTCGCGTCATAGGCGGTGTCGGATTCGATCGCGTCCAAAATCTCCGTCAGCTCCGTGCCGAGGAAGATGGACACGACGGCCGGAGGCGCTTCGTTCGCACCCAGCCGGTGGTCGTTGCCGGCGGAAGCCACGGAAATGCGCAGCAGATCCTGATAGTCGTCGACGGCTTGGATGACCGCGCACAGGAACAGCAAAAACTGCGCGTTCTCGCTCGGCGTCTCGCCGGGCTCGAGCAGGTTGACGCCGGCATCGGTCGAAATGGACCAGTTGTTGTGCTTGCCGGAGCCGTTGACGCCCGCGAAGGGCTTTTCATGCAGCAGGCAGACCATGCCGTGCTTGCGGGCGATCTTCTGCATCAGCTCCATGGTCAGCTGGTTGTGGTCGGCGGAAATATTCGTAGTCGTGAAGACGGGCGCAAGCTCATGCTGCGCGGGGGCGACCTCGTTGTGCTCAGTCTTGGCCAGAACGCCGAGCTCCCAGAGCTCCTTGTCCAGATCCTGCATGAATGCGGCCACGCGCGGCTTGATGGTGCCGAAATAATGGTCGTCCAGCTCCTGACCCTTCGGCGGCTTTGCGCCGAAAAGCGTCCGGCCCGTGTAAAGCAGATCCTTGCGCTTGTTGTAGAGCGCTTCGTCAATGAGGAAGTATTCCTGCTCCGGGCCGACTGTCGTGCGCACGGCCTTGACGGAGGTGTGGCCGAACAGCTTCAGAATGCGGAGCCCCTGCTTGTTGATGGCCTGCATGGAGCGCAGCAGCGGCGTCTTCTTGTCGAGGGCCTCACCGCCGTAGGAACAGAACGCGGTCGGGATATAGAGCACATGATCCTTGATGAAAGCAAAGGACGTCGGATCCCATGCGGTGTAGCCGCGCGCCTCAAACGTAGCGCGCAGACCGCCGGAGGGGAAGCTGGACGCGTCCGGCTCACCCTGAATGAGCTCCTTGCCGGAGAACTCCATAATGACGCCGCCCTCCGCCGTGGGGGAGATAAACGAGTCGTGCTTCTCCGCCGTGATGCCGGTCATGGGTTGGAACCAGTGGGTAAAATGCGTCGCGCCGAGCTCAATGGCCCAGTCCTTCATGGAATTGGCCACGACGTTGGCTGCGGCCAGATCGAGCCGCTTGCCCTCATGAATGGCCGCGTAGACGTCCTTGAATACGTCCTTCGGCAGCTTCTGCTTCATGACCGATTCGCTGAATACATGACATCCAAAGAAATCCGATACCGTCTGCATAAAAAACTCCTCACTTTTCTCAAAAAAGCGGCAAAGGCGCGCACAGAACCGAAGCTGTACGACGCCTTTGCCGTTTTTTTACCGTTTCCATGTGAGCCGGGAAATTGTTCCCGAGCCGTTTGTTTGAGCGCATTATACGCGCGCCGAAGGCAAATGTCAAGCCCATTTCGGAAAAAAGAGGTATCTGTTTTCCTTATCGCGGCGTTCAGTCGGAGAAATGGATTGACAGAAACAGGGCAGCTGCATAAAATAGAATATCATAGAATGGCGGGAGGAGAGAGCGTGGAGCAGGCGGGAAAGAATACGATCCTTCTGGTGCGCGGCACGGCGGCGGAGCCGGCTTGCCTGTCCGCGTTCGCAGCCGCGCAGCCGGACGTGCAGCTTCAGACGGTATCCGGTCTTGACGAGGCGCGCGCTGCGCTCGGGCACCTGCACCCGACGCTCATCGTCGCGCAGTCCGACACGCCGGACGCGCAGGAGCTGCGCCGCTGCGCTGAGCTGGCAGAGGGCGCGGAGGCTGTGTTTCTTCTGCTGGTGCGGCAGGAGGCTTACGGCGCAGCCTGGCGCTTTTTGCAGAAGCGCGGCGTGTGCGTCATGACCTGGCCGATGGAGCAGACGATCCTGGCCCAGACGCTGCGCAATCTGCTGCTGCTGAAAAAAAGCATGCAGGCCCAGACCGACCAACTGCGCTCGCAGCTGCAGGATCTTAAGCGCATCCAGAAGGCAAAGGGCCTTCTCATGCGCCAGCTCGGCATGACGGAGCAGGATGCCCACCGCTGGATCGAAAAAGCCGCAATGGATCGCTGCGTCAAAAAACGCGAGATCGCCGAGACCATCATCCGTATGTATGAGCTGTGAGCAGCCTAAATACGAACTGCCCCGCCCTTACAAATGGAATCGCATATATGACGTACGAAGGCCGGAACCGTCGGGTTCCGGCCTTTTGATGCGCCTATATCGTCTTCAATGAACTCAGGAGTCCGCTTCCGGCTCTGTATAGTTGGGGTTGTAGTTGATGAGAATGCCGATATCCTGCAGCTGCTTGACCTCGTCGGCGTCCACGGGATTGTCCCAGAGATTCATCTTGACGAGCATGATGCACGACTCCAGCTTCGCGATCGACTTGATCCGGTTATAGTCGGCATTGATGAAGTTGACGGCGAGATTTCCTTCCAGCCCGGCCAGACTTTCGATCTGGTTGTGGCTGACGTCAACGTGCCAGAGCGGCGTATCCGCGTCAAACTGCGGAAGCTGAGTGATCTGGTTGCTGCTCACATTGAGGTCGACCAGCTGCTTGAAGCCGGACACGACGGAGATATCGGAAATGCTGTTGCCGCTGAGATCGAGCGTTTCGATCGCTGTGCAGCCTGCCAGCGCGGAGATATCCGTGATCTGATTGCCGGCCAGAACGAGCGTTTTGAGCTTTGTATGGTCGGCAAGCCCTGTGATCCGCGTGATGGCGCACTGCCCGGCGTAGAGCGTTTCCAGCTCCGTGCAGTTTTTGAGATTGCTGAGCGAGGCAATGGGGTTGTTGGTCAGATTCAGCTCCTTCAGTGCCAGCAGCGCGGAAAGCGCCGTAAGATCCGAGACGGTGTTGTTGGACAGGTCGAGCGTTTCCAGCTTCTGCAGGCTGATGAGCGCGTCGATCTCCGCCACGGCGCAGCCGGACAGGTTCAGACTCGTCAGCTCCGGCAGCGTCACGATGGTGTTCATCGCCGCAGTCGAGAGCGTGCAGCCGGACAGATCGAGCACCCGCAGCGTCGGCAGCTGGGACAGAACGGACAGATCCAGTCCCGTGCCGTGGTGCAGGGACAGCGAGCGCAAGCCGGAGAAGGACGAAAGATCCTCCAGCGAGACGACCGTATCGGGAAGATCCAGCTCCTCAATGGCCCAGAGCTCGTCGGACATGATCGCGCTGCCTGCCGTCTTGCCCAGCAGCTCACGCACATAGGCGTCAAGACCTGCGTCGGAAAGCTTCACTTCTTCGACGACGTTGCCGACGGTGTAGCCTGCGTAGACCGCGTCACTCACAAGGCCGTTCTCCGCCACGCTCAGCGCAACGATCCGGCTTTCACCGGCCTCCAGCGAAATGGGGCCGGTATAGACATCCTGCTCCGAGGCGGGGAAGTCGCTGTTGCACACGGCATAGACCGTGCCGGACGAGCCGGTGACGGTCACGTCGATGTATTCGGAATAATTGCCGCTCTCCGGCTCGATGACGGGCGCGGCGGGACGCAGCGCGTCGATCTGCGTCCGGACGGCATCGTTCGTGATGCGGCTGAGCATCGTCTCCGCGTCGAGCAGCTTGTCCTGCTCCACATACGTCTCAGAGAGCGCAACATAGAGGGAAACGGAATCCGGGATCTGCGTGATGGCGCTGACGAGGGTATATTCCGCCTTTGTGTAATTGCCGCTCTGTTTATAGGCGTCGGCCAGCCGGATGGCGAGCTCCGCGTCCGTCGGCGCGAAGCGCATGGCTGCCTTGTAGAACGCGACCGCGCGGGAATAGCGCCCGGCCTCATAAAAATGCTCGCCCCAGTAGACGAAAATGCTCTCGGTCACATCGCGGCGCGCGATCAGGAAAAAGTAGCACGCGCCGATGACAATGGCAAGGATCAGGATGATCGGGAGAATGATTTTTAAAGCATGCTTCATATATAAGCTCCAATCCGTACGCAGGAATCATTTCGAATATTCTTGTACATTATACGTCCCAACGGAATTTGTGTCAAGATTTGCGATTATGTCAATCAGAATACAGCCTGTTTATGCGGCATAGACTTGTCCGAAAGGACGGTGCTTGAAATGTCGGTGATCACAAGAGCGGGGCTTCTGGCGCTCGCGGCGATCCTGCTGCTGCCGACAGCGGAGGTGGGACAGGCCGCGGAGCCGGAGCCATTTGTCGTGGTTGTGCAGAAGCAGCAGGAGACGGAGGAGCAGACGCTCCGCGTCCTGCGGGATGGAGCTGTGGAGGAAACCGCGCTGGATACCTATCTGACGCAGGTCGTGCTGTCGGAAATGCCGGCCTCGTTCGCGCCGGAGGCGTTGAAGGCGCAGGCCGTGGCCGCGCGCACGTTTGCCTGCCGGCAGATGACGGGCGGCAAGCATGAAGATGCGGACGTGTGCGCGCAGAGCGCCTGCTGTCAGGCGTGCCGGACGGTCGAGGATCTGCGCGCACGGTATGCAGACGGCTTTGAAGCTGTGTGGGACAAGGCGTCAGCTGCCGTGCGGGACACGGAAAATGAGGTTCTGGTATACGACGGGAAGCTGATCGACGCGGTCTATTTTTCCTGCTCCGGCGGCTCGACGGAGGATGCGGCTGCCGTCTGGGGGACGGACGTGCCGTATCTGCGCGCGGTCGAAAGCCCCGGCGAACAGGACGCGGCCAAATACGAAAGCCGCGTCTGCGTGACGGCGGAGACGTTTGCAGAAACGCTCCGCGCGCTCGATGCGTCGGTGCAGCTTTCCGGCGATCCCGGAAGCTGGGTGCAGTCCGTCACGCGCACGGCGGGCGGCGGCGTCGACACGCTCACCGCAGGCGGAAGATCATTCTCCGGCACGCAGCTCCGAAATGCGTTCGGGCTGAACTCCACGCGCTTTACGCTTCTGTATGAGGACGGCGCGTTCAGCTTTGACGTGCGCGGCTACGGCCACCGTGTCGGCATGAGCCAATACGGCGCCGATGCCATCGCCCGCCTCGGCTTCGACTATAAAACCATCCTGCGCTTCTATTACCGCGGCGCGTCCATAGAAAGCTTTGCAGACGCCCTGTAAGCGTCTTCGGCGAATCCATATGCGCGTTCCCATTTCGGCGGAGGGGCGGACAAGAGTCGTCCGCCCCTACAGATCCCGGCGTGTGTCTCCCTATCCGGCAGGCGTTCCGTACAGCATCGGCTGAAGCTGCTCGCCGCGCAGCGCGGCTTCGACGGTCTGCGGCAGCTTCGTGAAATCCGCGACGAGCGAGCGCGGCTTTTTGAACGCGCTGTCCTGCCCGAACGGGACGAAATAATACCCGCGCCGGTTCAGAAGTGCGCCGAGATTTGCCGCGTTGCCGGCCAGACCGTCGTTGGTCGACACGGCGAGAATGACAGGGCGTTCGTTCCGCAGATGTGCCTTTGCCGCCAGCGTGACCGGCCCATCGGCAATGCCGGCGGCGAGCTTTGCAAGCGTGTTTCCCGTGCAAGGCATGATCACGAGCGCGTCCAGAAGCTTTTTCGGGCCGAACGGCTCCGCCTCCTCTATGGTATGGACGATCGCATGGCCGCACAGCGCTTCCAGCCGCGCGCGGAACTGCGCTGCAGGCCCGAAGCGGCTGTCTGTTTCAAAGCTGGCCTGCGACATGACCGGCACCAGCTCGTAAATCTCCCGGTCCAGCGTCTCAAACGCATCCAGAACGCGGGAAAACGTGCAGAATGAGCCGCACATGGCGAGCCCAAGCGTGATTTTTTTCATCGTGCTTCCTCCAAACTCAATTCGCGGAATACAGCGCTTCGGATGATCGCGGCGGCAGTCCCGGGCGCGTATTTGCCCGGCAGACCCCGCGCGGCGCGATACCCCGGCAGCGCCTGCGCCTCGGCGCAAAACCCGCCGGGCGGACTGGCAAGCTCCAGCAGCGCGCAGTCACGGCGGATGGACTGCAGCTGTGCCGGACCGATGACCGGCGCCGGGACAGTGTTGACGATCCCGTCGTACTGCGCAAGCGTGTCTGTCAGACTGCCGGTTCGGACGCGGCGATAGCCGAGAATACGCGCAAGCTCCAGATCCTGCGGCTTTCGCGCCGAGACGGCCACATCCGCGCCGAGCGCCCGCAGCTTGCGCGCCAGCAGCTTCCCGATGCGCCCGAAGCCGCAGATCAGCATCCTGCTGCCCGCGAGCGGGCAGGGTAAGCCCTCCAGCAGCAGCGGCAGCGCCGCCTCGGCGGTCAGCTCCGCGTTTTGCAGCAGCAGCGCGTCGTCTTTCGCGTAGTCAAAAAATGAAATTCTGCGCGCCCGCAGCCGCGCCTCCGCCGGGCCGAGCATCCCGCCGCAGACAAGCGCGTCCGGCCCCGCCGCGTCCAGAATGTCCGTCAGCGGCACGCCGCCGCCCTCCGCGCGGACGGCATCGGCCCCGGTAAGCGCGGGCATCGGCAGGAGCAGAACGTTTGCGCCCTGTAAGCAGCCGGACAAATCCGGCGCGCTGTCCTCCGTATCCGGTACGCGGTACGCAGACACCGGAAACCCCAGCCCGCGCAGCTGCTGCAGCAGACACCGCTGCCGCTGATCGCCGCCGATGACGGCAAATGATCGCTTCAAATGCACCCCTTCTTTCCTGATATCCTATGCGGGAGACAGAAAAAAGGCCCCTGCCTTTGCGGCAGGGGCAGGCGTATGGATCGGCTTTTTCTATCTATATATAGTATGTCTGGTCAGCCGATGAACCACTGGGTCCAGTACCCGCCGTCTTCGACGAAGCCGACGCCGAGCGTCGTATAGTTTGCGGACAGGATGTTTGCGCGGTGGCCCTCGGAATTCATCCAGGCGGCCACGACGGCTTCCGGCGTCGAATAGCCCATGGCGATGTTTTCACCCGCCGAGCGGTACGATACGCCGAATGTGCGCATCATGTCGAACGGGGAGCCATAGGTCGGGCTGGTGTGGGAGAAGTAGCCCTGGTCGTGCATATCCTGCGATTTGACGCGGGCATAGCCGCAGAGCGTCTCGTCCAGCGTCAGGGCTGCGAGGCCGTATTTCGCGCGCTCGGCATTGACGAGCGTGAGGACCTGCTGCTCATAGCTGGAAGCGGATGTGCCGCCGGCTGGCTTCGAGGGCTGCTCCGGTTCAGCCGGTTCCTCCGGCTCGGAGGGCTGCTCCGGCTCGGACGGCTGTTCCGGCTCCGACGGAGTCTCCGGCGTTTCATTGCCGCAGCCGAAGCCGAAGCGGTCACAGAAGAACTGCCGCCAGCAGCTGACCGGCACGGTACAGCCGGAGCCTGACCAGGGCGCGCAGCGGTAGCTTGCTGCGCCTGCGGGGAGCGCTGCTGAAAAAACAAGGAGCAGCGCAAGGAGTAGTGCGGGGATTTTTCTTTTCATGGTAATACCTCCTTCTTCTTCGTTTTACGCCCATTTTCGCAGGAAAACAAGCGGTAAATCCTTCCTTGCAGTTGGAAAAGCGCGCGAAGGGCTTGTGTTTTCTGGACTTTTTTGCTATACTGTGAGCAGCGCAGAAATGTTTTCCAACGAGGTGACAAGCATGGAACAGCACGGTTTTATACAGGATATGCTCGATGTCAAGGTCCTAATTTTGTTTGTCATGGCTAAGCTCTCCTATCCGGTGCCGCTGCAGACGATCTATGAGCTGTGCTATCAGGATGATAAGCTCAGCTACTTCGACGTCAGCGTCGCCGTTCCCCAGATGGTGCAGAGCGGCCATCTGCAGCAGCTGCCGGACGATACCTACGTCATCACCGACAAGGGCCGTGAGCATGAGGAGATCACCTGCGACGCCATCGCCTACCCGGTCATGCAGCGTGCGCTGACGGCAGTGCAGCGCTATAATAATCGCATGCAGCGCAGGGGGCTGATCGAAACAAAGATCGAGCAGGAGGAAACGGGCGACTATCTCGCGCAGCTGTCTCTGCGCGACGACGCGGGCGTTCTCATGAAGCTTGAGCTTGCCGCGCCGACGCTTTCACAGGCCCGGACGCTCGTCCGCGCGTATGAAAAGCAGGCGGACACGATCTATCAGCAGCTGCTGCAGCAGCTGCTTGAGGAAAAGGGGCGGACCCATGCGGAGCTTTAAGGCCGCGCCGGAGGTGCTCTGCGCGTGGATGGACGAGCGGAAGCTGACGGCGGCGGAGCTGTCGCGGCAGACCGGCATCGACGCCGGGATCCTCCGCAAGATCATGACCGGCCGCGAAACAGCCGTCAGCACCCGGAATCTCATGACGCTCGCGCGCTATTTCGGCCTGAGCATGCAGGAGCTGATCGACGCGTTTTCTGGACAATAACACAGAAATCACACGAAGGCGGGGGCTGCGGCACCCGCCTTCGTCCGTTCACACAATGTTTACCGCGGTGTGTGCGCGCCAAACTTGCAATTTGACGGAAGCTGTGGTATACTATCAACACAGGAAGTGATTCCTGGGAAGTATGGCATCACGAAAGGAGCGGTAACTATGAGATTTCAGTACACCGAAAAGAAGGTAACCCTGCCTGA
>CAKUND010000087.1 GCA_934668295.1 uncultured Oscillospiraceae bacterium | reverse complement strand
TTCCGCTGTCCGCGCAGACGGAATATTACTATCTCAATCTGACAGCCGGTTCCGAGCCATCATAACCGCACAACCGGTTTGATTAAATCACGCGGCTTGTCCTTCATGAGCTGAAGCGCCTCCGGCAGCGCATCCCAGCCGTCGAAGACATGCGTGATGAGCGGCTTGACATCAAGACGTCCATTTGTCATGAGTGCAGCCAGCTTTTCCATCCGCAGCCGTCCGCCCGGCATAAGGCCGCCGTTGATCTGCTTGTGTCCCATCCCGACGCCCCAGGCTTCGCGCGGCAGGCGCACATACTCTCCGCTGCCGAGATAATTGACGTTTCCGATTTTTCCGCCCGGCTTCAGAACCTTTATGACCGGAATGAACGTGTCGACATCACCGCCCGCGATGATCGCGCAGTCGACGCCCTTCCCGTCAGTCAGCGACAGGACTTGCTCGTCGATGGGGCCGTTTTTATAGCTGATGAAATCGGAAGCGCCGTATTGCCGCGCCGCCTCCACGCAGATCGGCCGCGTCCCAACCGCAAGGATCCTGGCCGCGCCCCGAAGCGCCGCGCCTGCCACAGACATCAGCCCGACCGGGCCGATGCCGACCACGAGCACGGTGTCACCAAACTGCACATCCGCCAGCTCCGCGCCGTGAAATCCGGTCGGCACCATATCCGAGAGCATACAGGCCTCCAGAATGTCCATCCCCTCCGGCAGATGCGCCAGATTGCCGTCGGCGTCGTTTACATGGAAATGCTCTGCAAATACGCCGTCCTTGATGTTCGAAAATTTCCACCCGGCCAGCATTCCGCCGGAGTGCATCGCATAGCCTGCCTGCGCCTCCAAAGAGCTCCAGTCCGGCGTGATGGCCGGAACAAGCACCCGGTCGCCGGGCTTAAAATCCCTTACAAGCGCGCCGACCTCCACGACCTCCGCGCAGCATTCATGCCCCAGGATCAGGTTATGCCGGTCGCCGACCGCACCCTCCCAGACCGTGTGCACATCTGACGTGCAGACCGCTGCCGCAAGCGGACGGCAGACCGCGTCCATCGGTCCGCACACCGGACGCGGCTTTTCCACCCAGCCGACCTCGCCGATCCGCAGCATTGCAAACCCCTTCATACGTATCCCTACTTTCCAATCAATTCGGGATAGTATGTGAGAAACGAATGTCTGCTATACAAACAGCAGCGGCCTCCGTATTGGAAGCCGCTGCTGTTATTCAGCCCATTTTTTCCTTCAGGTGAGACAGGCGGTCGAGCGCCTCATAAAGCGTATCGTCCTTCTTGGCAAAGTGCACGCGGACGATGTTGTTGACGTTCTCATTGAAAAACGACGTGCCGGGAACACAGGCTACGCCAACCTTTTCGGCCATTTCGAGGCAGAAATCCAAATCGGATTCGCCCTTGCGCATATACGGGCCGATGTCGGCCAGCACAAAATACGCGCCCTGCGGATCTGTAAACGGAATGCCGATCTGCTTCAGACCGTCGGTGAACAGCTTTTTCATGTGGGCGTAGTGGTCGCCGAATTCCTTATAATAGCTGTCCGGCATGTTAAGGCCCACAACGGCAGCCTCCATCAGCGGCGACGGCGCACCGACGGTGTTAAAGTCGTGGTACTGCTTGATGCGGTCCATAATTGGCTTCGGCGCGATGGCGTAGCCAAGCCGCCAGCCGGTGATGGAATACGTCTTGGACAGGCTCGAGCAGCTGACTGTGCGCTCCCACATTCCGGGCAGGCTGTTCATATAAATATGCTTGTGACCTTCATAGATGATATGCTCATAGACCTCGTCCATGATGGCGAACGCGTCATACTTGATGCAGAGCTCGGAAATGAGCTTCAGCTCGTCATAGGTGAAGACCTTGCCGGACGGGTTCGACGGGTTGCAGATCAGAATGGCCTTTGCACCCTGCCTGAACGCGTCCTCCAGCACGTTTGCATCGAAATTGAATTCCGGCGGGACAAGCGGCACAAAGACCGGCTCACAGTCGGCCATGATGGCCTGTGCGCGGTAATTCTCGAAATACGGGGAGAACATGATGATCTTATCGCCGGGATTCGTCAGGGCAAAGATCGTATCGACCATTGCCTCGGTCGAACCGATGGTCACAACCATATCGGTATCCGGGTCAAGCGTGCGGCCCATGAAGCGCCCGGCCTTGCGGGCCAGCGCCTGCCGGAAGTTCGGCGCGCCCATCGTGATGGGATACTGGTGCGGGCCGAGTGCGCTGACCTCGGCCAGCCGGTCAGTAAGCGCCTTGGGCGGATCAAAGTCGGGGAAGCCCTGCGCCAGATTGATCGCGCCGCACGCAAGGCTCACGCGTGTCATGCGCCGAATGACGGAATCGGTGAATAATCTGTTTTTTCTGCTCATTTCCTGCATCGTTTATTCCTGCCTTTCCTGATCTGATGAAACAATGCCGAGCTCTGCCGCACCGGCGAGCTGCATTCCGTTTGCGCGCAGCAGCGATGAGGCTTCCGCCGGGGCCGCGACACGGAGGATCATGTAGGCCATCCCATTCGGCTGGCCGAAGATCGAATACATATACTGAACGTCGATCTGCTTTTCTGCCAGAATCTGCAGCAGGCGGCTCAGTCCGCCCGGTTCGTCCGGCACACCAACAGTCACGACCTCGCTTGTGGAGAAGATAAATCCGTTCTCCCGCAGCACACGGCAGGCCTCCGACTCGTGGCTGGCAATGAGGCGCAGCACGCCATAGTCGCTCGTTTCGGCGATGTTGATCGCGCGCAGATCGATGCCGTTTTTGGCCAGAAGCGCTGTGATCTCAGCCAGCTGTCCGGCCCGGTTTTCCAAAAATACGGAGATCTGATGAATAGCCATAGCACTTTCCTCCTTAGATCCTGCGCTTGTCGATCACGCGGATGGCCTTGCCCTCGCTGCGGGCAATCGATTTCGGGGAAACAAGATGCACCTGCGCGAAAATACCAAGCATCGCCTTGAGCGCGGCGACAAGGCTCTTTTCACGCTGCGTGATCTCGGCCAGAGAGTCGGAGAAGTGCTCCGGCGTCATCTCAACAAGCACATCGAGCGTGTCGGAGTTGTTGACACGGTCGACGACGATCTGATAATTGGACGTATATCCATGCTCCAGCAGCACCGTTTCGATCTGCGACGGGAAGACGTTCACACCCTTGACGATCAGCATATCGTCGCTGCGGCCCATAGGCTTGCACATCTTGATATGCGTCCGTCCGCAGGGGCAGTCCTCATGACGCAGAACGCAGATATCGCGCGTCCGGTAACGCAGCAGCGGGAAGGCCTGCTTCGTGATCGAGGTAAATACCAGCTCGCCCTGCGTCCCCTCCGGCAGCACCTCGCCGGTGTCCGGGTCAATAATTTCCGCGATGAAATGATCCTCATTGATGTGCATACCGGTCTGTGCGCTGCACTCATACGCAACACCCGGGCCGGAAAGCTCCGTCAGGCCGTAGATATCATACGCCTTGATGCCGAGGCTTTTCTGGATATCCTGCCGCATCTGCTCGCTCCACGCCTCCGCGCCGAAAATACCGGCCTTCAGACGGATCTTGTCCTGCAGTCCACGCTCGTGGATAGACTCTGCCAGATACGCCGCATAGGACGGCGTGCAGCACAGAATGGTCGAGCCGAGATCCTCCATGAACTGCAGCTGCCGGTCGGTGTTGCCGGAGGACATCGGCAGCGTCAGGCAGCCGAGCTTCTGACTGCCGCCGTTGAGCCCGAAGCCGCCGGTGAACAGACCGTAGCCATACGCGACCTGACATACATCCTCCGGGCCTGCGCCCGCAGCAGCCAGCGCACGCGCACAGCAGTCGTTCCAGAGGTCAATATCCTCCTTCGTGTAAAACGCGACGACGCGCTTGCCGGTCGTGCCGGAGGTGGAGTGGATGCGGACGCATTTTTCCAGCGGCTCTGCCAAAAGTCCAAACGGGTATGCCTCCCGCAGATCGGCCTTGCTCAAAAAAGGCAGCTTGTAAAGATCGTCCCGGCTCTTGATGTCGTCCGGCGTGACATGTGCTTCTTCCATCTTTGCACGGTAATAGGAAACATTGTCCCATACGTGCCGCACCTGCCGGACAAGCCGTTCATCCTGCCAGGCCCGGATCTGTTCCCGACTGGCGCATTCGATTTCCTGCTGATAATACCGTTCCATGGGTTCTCCTTATGTCTTATGCCTCTGCGCCGAGCGCGAAAGCCTTCTTGTTGAGTTCGAGGAATTTTGCGGGGACGCTCTTTTCGATCGCATCCTGCCACTGCGTGTCCGTAAAGTGGAAATACCTGCTGAGCCTGCCCAGGAGCACAAGGTTGACTGCCTTAGCCGAGCCAGCTTTGAGCGCAAGTCCCAGCGCATCCATTGCGTCAAGCCGAACGGGAAGTGACGCAAGCTTTTCCTCCAACGACTGCGGATAGTCCGCCGCGCCGGTAATGACCGGCATGGGATTGATCTTCTGCGTATTGGTCAGCAGGACGCCGCCCTCCTTCAGATAGTCAGCCCAGCGGGCTGCTTCCAGAAGCTCAAACGAGAGAACGAAATCGGCCTCGCCCTTGTCGATGATCGGAGAGTAGACCTTCTCGCCATAGCGCACATAGGTCACGACGCTGCCGCCGCGCTGGCTCATGCCGTGAACCTCACTGACCTTCACGTCATAGCCGTTTTCCAGCAGAATCCTGCCCAGCAGCTTGCTGGCCAGCAGCGTACCCTGTCCGCCGACGCCGACGATCATGATGTTTTTCGTTTCCATGACAGTACCTCCTTTCTCATTCGCCCAGCGCGCCCTTATGGCACAGCTGGCGGCACAGGCCGCAGCCCGTGCAGAGGGTGTTGTCGATCTGCACCTTGCCGCCCATCACGCTGATGGCCGGACAGCCGAGCTTCATGCAGGACTTGCAGCCTACGCACTTTTCAGGCTTTGCCTCAATGGGGCCGGGGTGCTTCACGTATTTGAGCAGCGCACACGGCCGGCGGGAGATAATGACCGACGGCTCGTCCGCAGCCAGTTCTTCCTTGACCGCCTTGTCACAGGCGGAAAGATCATACGGATCGACGACGCGAACCCGCCGGATGCCGACGGCATGGCACAGCGCTTCCAGATCGATCTTCGTGCAGGGATCTCCCTTCAGATTGAAGCCCGTCGTCGGGTTCTGCTGGTGCCCGGTCATACCGGTGATGGAGTTGTCCAGAATGATAACGGTCGAAGTCGATTCGTTATACGCGATATTGATGAGTCCTGTCACGCCGGAGTGCATAAATGTCGAATCGCCGATGACGGCGACGGTATGCGCCGCATTCTTTTCGCCGGAGGCTTTATTGAACCCATGCAAGCCCGAAACAGACGCGCCCATGCAGATGGTCGAATCGATGGCGGCAAGCGGGGCGGCTGCACCCAATGTATAACAGCCGATATCGCCGAGCACCGTCAGCTTGTTCTTTTTCAGCGTATAGAACAGGCCTCTGTGCGGACAGCCTGCGCACATGACGGGCGGGCGGGCCGGAATCGCTTCGTCCAGCTTATGGCCGGCGTGCACGGGCATGCCAAGCTTTTCCGCCACGTAATTCTGGCTGAACTCGCCGATACAGCCGAACAGCTCCTTGCCGGTGACGTTCTGCACACCGATGGAGCGGCAGTGCGCTTCTATAATTCCGTCCAGTTCCTCAACGACAATGACCTTTTCAACGTCCTTTGCAAACTCCTGAATTTTCTGAACCGGCAGGGGATTGACCATACCGAGCTTCAGAACAGGATACCGGTCGCCGCAGACCTCTTTGACGTACTGATAGCTGGTCGAGGACGCGATCAGGCCGATGGAATGGTCGGCACCATCCTCCACATGGTTGATCTCCGCCGTCTCAGCCCAGGCCTGCAGTGCGCGCGTCCGCTGTTCGACGATGGGGTGCCGCGCCTTTGCACAGGCGGGCATCATCACAAATTTTGCAATATTCTTTTCATAGGGGATCGGTGTGAATTCCTGTCTGTCAGACGGCTCTACCACACTCTGGGAGTGTGCCACGCGGGTACACATTTTAAGGAGCACCGGCGTGTCAAATTTTTCGGAGATCTCATATGCCAGCTTAGCAAACGCCAGCGATTCCGCCGCGTCGGACGGTTCAAGCATCGGCAGCTTTGCTGCAATGGCATAATGGCGCGAATCCTGCTCGTTCTGCGACGAGTGCATGCCCGCATCGTCTGCCACGCCGATGACAAGTCCGCCGCGCACACCGGTATAGGACAGCGTAAACAGCGGGTCGGCCGCAACATTCAGTCCGACGTGCTTCATGCCGCAGAAGCTGCGGTAGCCTGCCAGACTTGCGCCGAACGCGGACTCCATCGCAACTTTTTCATTTGGAGCCCATTCTGCGTAAATTTCCGGGTATTTGGCCGCGCATTCCGTGATCTCCGTGCTGGGCGTACCGGGGTAGCTGGAGACAAAGCTGCATCCGGCCTCGTACAGGCCGCGAGCGGCAGCCTCGTTGCCGAGCATCAGGGTTTTCATCGAGATTCCTCCTGTTCGCGGCGGAGCCGCATGAAAATTATCATTATATTTTATACGCTTCGACTGTGTTCGTCAAGCTTTGTTCGTTTATGCTTTTGTCTGCTCCTCGACGAGCCTTCCGCCGCAGTAGATCTGCCGCAGAACAGGCTTTTCGATTTTTCCCGTCGGATTGCGCGGGACCTTTGCAAAGATCACCCGGCGCGGCCGCTTATAGCGCGGCAGCTCCCGGCAGAAGTCCTGAATTTCCGCTTCCGTGCAGCTCACGCCGTCCTTCAGCTCAATGACCGCCGCTGCGATCTCACCGAGCCGCTGATCTGGCAGGCCGATGACAGCCACGTCCTTGATTTTCTCATTTCTGCGCAGGAAATCCTCGATCTGTACGGGATACAGATTTTCACCGCCGGAAATAATAACATCCTTTTTGCGGTCGACCAGATAAATAAACCCATCCGCATCCTCGCGGGCCATATCGCCTGTCCAGAGCCAATCGCCATGCAGGATCTCAGCTGTCGCCTCCGGGTTTTTATAATAGCATTTCATGACGCCGGGGCCCTTGACCGCAAGCTCTCCGATCTCGCCGGGAGCGACATCGTTTCCACCCTCGTCAATAATGCGCGTCTGCCAGAGATAGCCGGCCTTGCCGATCGCGCCGATCTTTTCGATATTGTCCACGCCCAGATGCACGCAGCCGGGGCCGATGGACTCGCTCAGACCGTAGTTCGTATCGTATTTGTGGTGCGGGAAGTATTTGAGCCAGCGCTTGATGAGACTGGGCGGGACCGGCTGCGCACCAATGTGCATGAGCCGCCACTGGTCGAGCAGATAGTGCTCAAGATTGACGCGCCCGGATTCGATGGCGTCCAGAATGTCCTGCGCCCACGGCACCAGCAGCCAGACGATGGTGCATTTTTCCTCCGTAACTGTCCGCAGGATCCATTCCGGCTTCACGCCGCGCAGCAACACGGCCTTGCTTCCGGAAATCAGACTTCCGAACCAGTGCATTTTCGCGCCCGTGTGATAGAGCGGCGGGATGCAGAGGAACACGTCGTCCTTTGTCTGCCCATGGTGATGCTGCTCGGTCATGCAGGAGCAGACAAGCGCCTTGTGCCGGTGCAGGATCGCCTTTGGAAAGCCGGTCGTGCCGGAGGAGAAATAGATCGCTGCGTCGTCGTTTTCATCCAGCGCAACAGGCGGAACGCTCGACGAGCAGAAGCCCATGAGTCTGCGGCAGTCCTCGGCATAGTCCGGCACGTTCCGTCCCACAAACAGCCGGAGCCTCACGCGCGTCAGACTCTCCTGAATCGGATCAAGACGCGAAACAAATTCCGGCCCGAAAACCAGAACCTCCACGTCCGCCAGCTCCAGACAGTAGGAAATTTCATCGGACGCATACCGGAAGTTGAGCGGAACGGCAATACATCCGGCTTTCAGAATACCAAAGTAGATCGGCAGCCATTCCAGACAGTTCATCAGCAGAATGCCGACCTTCGTGCCGCGCCGGATATTCCTACTCAGAAGAAAGTTGGCGAACCGGTTTGCCCGGCGGTCAAAATCCCGCCAGGACAGCTCCCGCCGGTACGGCGCGTCGGGCTGTGCCTCTGCGATCAGACTTGCCTCGCGCCAGGTGACGGCGCTGTCGCGTTCTTCCGACGGGTTGACTTCGACCAGCGCAATATCAGACCCGTAAAGTCTTGCATTCCGTTCCAGAAAATCCGTAATGACCATACAAAATCCTCCTTTGCAGCGGATCGCAGATAAAAGAAAACGCCCGCTGCACATTCTGAAAAGTGCAGAGGACGAGAAGCTCCCGTGGTACCACCTCTATTTACCGCCTGCGCGGCCTCAGCTGGGCACTGGCATGCCCACTGCGCGTTATCGGGCGCACCCGTCTTCGCCTACTTGCGGACAGAGCCGCGTTGGGGAAGCTGCTCGGAAAGGTATTCCGTCCGGACGCCTGTGCTGCCTTGCACCATACGGCAGCTCTCTGGACAGGGAAGGTCGGGACGTACTTGGTTTCGTCATGGCATTCAACATGTCATACTTTAACACAGTTTGTCGCTGAAGTCAAGAGCCTGGCATGATTTTTGAGGATTCTTCCAAATCTTGACGAAGCGGCTCGGAAAGCCCGGATTTCACTTGCATTGCAGCATACAAAACGGTATAATAGGATTGGAATAAGATCCACGGATTTTATATATCGCC
>CAKUND010000086.1 GCA_934668295.1 uncultured Oscillospiraceae bacterium | reverse complement strand
GTCGACACGCTGATGGTGTCGCAGCTGGGCGACGTGACGCTCTCCGCCGTCGGCATGGCGGCCCAGTGGGGCTGGCTGTGTGGGCTTTTGGGCTTCGGGCTGTGCTCGGGCATGAGCGTATTCATTTCGCAGTATTGGGGCGTCAAGGATCTCAAGGGCATCCGGCGCGTGATGGGCATTGGCCTGATGCTGGCGATGCTCGTCTCGCTCGGCTTTCTGGCCGTCGCGCTGGCGGCGCCCACATGGGTGCTGGGCCTGTTCAATCAAGACCCCGCCGTTGTGGAAACCGGCTGCCGGTATCTGCGCATCGTCTGCTTTTCCTATCCCGCCGTCGCGCTGACGTATCTGCTGTCCAACGTCCTGCGCGGCACAGAGCGCGTCCGCCTGCCGCTCTATGCCTCCATCGTCACGACCATCGCCAACGCCTTTGCCGACTACGGCCTGATCTTCGGCGCGTTCGGCCTGCCGGAGCTCGGCGTGGAGGGCGCGGCCATCGCCACGTGCATTTCGTCGTGGCTGGGGCCGGTGCTGATCCTGATCTTCTCGGCATTTGAGAAGAACCTGCTGATGGGCCCGGTGCGGGAGCTGTTCGACTTCAACCTGAAGCAGCTCGGCGAGTTCTGCGCCCGCGCGCTGCCCGTCATGTCAAATGAGGGCCTGTGGGCGCTCGGCATGCTCACGCTCAACCGCATTTATGCCAACATGGGCTATGAATATTACGCCGGCATGACCATCTTCAAAACGTTTTCCGAGCTTGCCTTCGCATTCTACGTCGGCCTCGGCAACGCCTGCGTCATCATGGTCGGCAAGTCCATCGGCAGCGGCAAGATCCAGCGCGGCGTGGCAGACGCCCGGCGTTTTTCCGTGCTGGTGCCGCTGATGGGCCTCGTTGTGGGCCTGACGATGATCGCCGCGCGGCACCCGCTCGTGTCCCTGTTCGCCATGGGCGACAATCTTTCGGCCACGACCATCTCAACGGCCTACGCCGTGACGATCTTCTGCTCGCTGGAATACTGCTTCCGCAATATCTCCTATGTGCAGGTCGTGGGCGTGTTCCGCTCCGGCGGCGATACGCTGACGGGCATGATCTTCGACCTGGCAAGCCTCTGGGTCGTCGCCATCCCGCTGGCGCTGCTGGGCGCGCGGGTGCTGCACGTATCGTTCCTCGGCGTCGTGATCCTCGCGTATCTGGGCGAGGATATCCCAAAAAGCATCCTCTGCCTGATCCACTTCAAATCCATGCGCTGGCTCAAGCCCGTCACCGAGGAGGGCCGCGCGGGATTGAAGGCATACAGGGAGGAAAAATAAGAACATTCAAGTGCGGCGCACACCAAAGGCTTCCCCTTCGGTTGTTCTGGATTTTTCCCGCGAAATTTCAAACAGCTCAAAAATTCTGACACTGTCCAAATGGGCTTTGTAGGGGTCGATGCCCACATCGACCCGTGCAATACAGGCTGTTTTCGCGGAAATTTACGGCGAATTCGCAACTGCTCCATGGGCCGATGTGGGCATCGGCCCCTACAAACGTGAAAGGAACTAAATCATGGAATTCCCCAAAAAAGAAAAGGACAAACACCTTGGCCTCCGTATCGACAGTGAGTTGCAACTACAAGCTGCATTATATTTCGCAGTATGACGGACGATCGGCGAACGGGGAGGTCATTTATCTGATCCGGCAGCGGATCGAGCAGTTTGAGCAGGAGCACGGAAAGATCGACCTCCCGGACTAGGGTGTATCTGAAAACTCCCAACGCACCCGGACGGCGGGCCTTTTCACGCTGCGCCGCGCCATTTTTCCTTGAAATACGTCAGTATTCCTGCAAAAAAATGTCTTGCTCAGCGCAAAAATTCCTCGCTGCCGGTCACATTGAGAGTTTTCAGATACACCCTAACAAAAAACTGCGCAGAGGCTTTTTTTCTGCGCAGTTTTTGTGTATAATAGGAGTCTCGGAGGTGAACAGGTATGTATCAGGCGCTATACCGCAAATACCGGCCGCAGACGTTTTCGGACGTCGTCGGTCAGAAGAACGTGACCGACACGCTGCGTTCGCAGCTCGAGACGGGCAAGCTCAGCCATGCGTATCTGTTTACCGGTACGCGCGGCACCGGCAAGACCTCCTGTGCCAAGATCCTGGCCAAGGCGGTCAACTGTGAGAACCCGAACCACGGCGACCCCTGCGGGCTGTGCCCGTCGTGCCGCGCCATCGACGAGGGCAGCTGCATGGACGTGCTGGAGATCGACGCGGCGTCCAACAACGGCGTGGACTCCGTCCGCGTCCTGCGTGACGACGCGATCTATACGCCCGGCACGGTCAAAATGCGCGTGTATATCATCGACGAGGTGCACATGCTCTCGACGGCGGCATTCAACGCGCTGCTGAAAATCATCGAGGAGCCGCCCGCGCATTTGTTATTCATTCTGGCCACGACCGAGCTGCAGAAGGTCCCCGCGACGATCCTGTCCCGCTGTCAGCGGTTCGCGTTCAAGCGCCTGCGGCCCGACGAGATCGCCTCCCGGCTGAATTTCATCGCCTATCAGGAGCATATTGAAATTGAGCCCGAGGCCATCAATCTTCTGGCCCGGCTTGCCGACGGCGGCATGCGCGACGGCGTGAGCCTGCTTGACCAGTGCGCGTCCGCGGCGAACGGCCCCGTGACGCTCGAGGGCGTCTATGCGTCTCTCGGCCTTGCAGGCGAAAAGCGCACGGCAGAGCTGATGCAGGCCATCGCGGAGCAGGATACAGCAAAGGCGCTGACGATCTTTTCCGCGCTTTATTCCGCAGGCAAGGACGTGGGCGCGCTGCTGGGCGAGATGTGTGCGCTCTGCCGCGACCTTCTCGTGCTGCGCACGGCCCCGAAAAGCGGGCTTTCCATGCTCTCCGGCATTGCGACGGAGCAGCAGGCGCTTGCGCTGCAGACGGTCTTCTCTCCGGGCGAGCTGATGCGCGTGCTGACAGAAACGCAGAAGACCCGCGCCTCGTTCGGCAGGAATACCGACGTGCGCGTGGCGGCAGAGCTGCTTCTGATGCAGCTGTGCGAGCCGTCTCTGCGGCTCGACGCACAGGCGCTGGACGCACGCATCTCGCGCGTGGAGGAGCAGCTGGCCTCCGGCGTGCTGGTGAAAAGCGCGCCCAAAGCCAGCGGCGGGGATGGATTCGACGACGACCGACCGCCCTTCCCGGACGACGCGGACGACCCCGAGCGCGGGATCGCGCCGCCTCCCCTGCCGCAGACGCAGGAACAGCCGCCCGCCGCGCCGCAGGCCGAGACGCCCGCGGGCTTCTGGCCCGCGCTGTCCGAAAAGCTGCGCGCGGCGCTTCCGGCCAAGCTCAGCGGCTTTTTCGCCGTGAACGGCCCGATCCACCCGGTTTTGCAGGGGGACGCGCTCATCATGGCGGCGGATTCGGATTTTGTGCTCGATCTGGTCAAAAAAACGCCGGATACGGAGGCGCTGATCCGGGAGAAGGCTGCGGCGATCCTGGGAAAGCCGGTTTCCGTGCGCTTTGCACGCAAAAACCAGCTCTCGCGGCTGGGCGACGACCCAATGGACGCGCTTGTCCGGTTCGGCCAGCAGCATAGCGACATTTTTACGATCAAATAATTTATTTACGATAGAAGGAGAACAAACATGGCAAAAGGCGGATATCGCGGCGGTATGCCGATGGGCGGCATGAACCAGATGCAGATGATGAAGCAAGCCCAGAAGATGCAGGAGAACCTCATGAAGATGCAGGAGGAGCTGCAGGCGAAGGAATACGAGGCGACGGCGGGCGGCGGCGTCATCAAAGCCGTGTGCGGCGGCAGCCGTGAGCTCAAGTCCATCACCATCGATCCCGAGGCGGTCGACCCGGACGATGTCGAAATGCTGCAGGATATGATCGTTGCGGCGGTCAACGAGGCCATGCGCAAGGCCGAAGCTGACCAGTCCGCGAACATGGCCAAGCTGACGGGCGGCCTGAATCTGGGCGGCCTGTTCTGATGCGTGCGTTCCCCGCCGCACTCGAGCGGCTGACCGAACAATTTGCGCGTCTGCCCGGCATTGGCATGAAGTCGGCGCAGCGGCTGGCGTTTTACGTGCTGTCGCTGCCGAAGGACGAGGCGCAGAGCTTTGCGCAGGTCATTCTGGACGCGAAGGACAGCGTCCGTCTCTGTCCGGTCTGCCAGAATCTGACCGATCAGGAGCTGTGCGCGATCTGCGCCGATCCCGAGCGCGACCACGGCCTTATCTGCGTCGTGGCAGAGCCGAAGGACGTGATCGCGATGGAGCGTGCGCGGGAATACCACGGCGTATATCACGTGCTGCACGGCGTCATTTCGCCTCTGAGCCACGTGGGGCCCGACGATCTGCGTATCCGCGAGCTGCTGAATCGCGTGGCGGACGGGTCTGTGCGCGAGGTCATCATGGCCACGAACCCGGACACCGAGGGCGAGGCCACGGCGATGTATCTGTCGCGCCTGCTGCGCCCGATGGGCGTAAAGGTCACGCGTCTGGCCTACGGCATCCCGGTAGGCAGTCAGCTGGAATACGCCGACGAGGTGACGCTCCTGCGCGCGCTGGAGGGCCGGCAGGAGATATAACACAAAAAACCGCCCGGGAGGGCGGTTTTTTTGCGGGAAGCTTGCGGGGGCAGGACTGAAAATTTTTTATTCTGCGGGTCACATGGTTCCTGTGCGATTCCGGTGCTTTTTTACCTGATGGACGATCAGGGCGGCGGCACCTGCCAGCACGAGCACAAGCGCGCACACGGCAAGCAGGACGATGCGCTGCACGTAGGCGCCCCACGTGCCGGCGAAGCCGAAGGGCAGCTTCGTGCCGACCAGATCCTTATAATAGAGCATGTGCGTTTCATAGGCAGTGGGATCGGACTCGCGCAGCGTCACAAGACGCGCGCCGTGCTCCAGTCCCGCGCCGTAGATGTAAAAGCCGGTGCCGTTGGTGTTGACCAGATCGATGCCCTCATAGGGGATGATAAAGTCGTTCACATGGTCATGGCCGAAGAAGCCCGCGACGATATCGCCGCCCTGCTTCCACGCGGTAAACTCGCCGCCGTTCACATCCGGCGGGCACGGCGCTTCGCCGAGCGTCCCGGCCTCGATCACAGACGCGGCGGAATAATACGTGCCCTTGCGGCAGCCGTAGCCCTCGACCGCGCCGTTTTTCTTCTCGCCGGACGAAACGATGTCCATCGCGTCGTAGATATCCGGGACGATGATATGCTGGAATGCGTAGGCGGGAACAGGCGTTCCGCCGTTTTGGGCGGCAAGGGCCGCTTCCGTTTCCAGATACCAGTCGAGCTGATCCTGCCGCACCCAGTCGTATTTGCCCTGTCCCTCCGGGGCATACGTCCCGGAGTCGAAGAACCAGAGGTTCACGGCCGGTGTTTTGCCGTCGGAGCCATAGACGAGCAGGTTATAATTGCCCACGCCCGTCACATCGCCCGCCGACGCAAGGCAGCCAGAGTAGCTTTGATAGTATTCCATCTGCGCTTCCTTGCTGACGCCGCCCTCATCGTCATGGTTGCCGAAGACGACGGCAAACTGCAGCCCGCGCTCGGCGACCGGCTGCAGGATCGCGTCCAGCGCCTTCTGCGTGCGCTCGACGCTCCTGCCCGTCGACGGACCGTGGATCTGGTCGCCTAAAAACACGACGAGATCCGGCTGCGCCGCGTCCAGCTCGGCCTCCAGCAGCGCGATGGTCTCCTTCTGCGGCTTGTCAATGTCCTGCGTGTCGGCGACGATCAGGATCTTGAATTCTCCGTTCTCGTCAAACTGCAGCGCCGGGGCCGCGTCCGCCGCAAACCCCATGGACATCAGCGATACCAGCAGGATCGCACACAGCGCCAGCGCTGCGATTTTTCTGCAAGCGTTCATGTCTGTCTCCTTCTTAATTCAGCTGGTCGGACAGCTCGCGGTATTTGCTGTCCTCCGCCGTTTCGCCGCTGGCCTGCGCCATGTGCTGCGCCAGCTTTTTTGCCGCCGTGTCAGCCGACACGACCGTGCCCGCGCCTGCCACGCAACCGCCGGGGCAGGCCATGCCCTCGAGCAGATACCCGTCAAGCTTTCCGGCCTTGGCCAGCATCAGCAGCTTTCGACAGTCGCGCAGGCCGTCGGCCCGCTGCGTCTTGATCTCAAAGTCCGGGTGCTCCTTGTGAATGAGCTCCTCCACCGCGGCGGTGACGCCGCCCGCCACGGCAAAGCCGCGTCCGGCCCGCGTGCCCTCGTCCAGATCCGGGCTGTCTGGAAGCTTGGAGAAATCGATCTCCTTCGCCTCAAAAATGCCCATCAGCTCCTCATAGGTCAGGACAAAATCGACGTCTGTGCGGATATCGTCCTGCATGGCCTCGAGCTTCTTTGCCGCGCATGGGCCGACGAAGACGACCTTGCAGTCCGGCCTGTCCCGCTTGACGAGCCGTGCCGTGTAGACCATCGGCGTATACGTCATGGAGATATTGCCGGACTCCGCCGGGAAAAGCCTGCGCGCCATCATCCGCCACGACGGGCAGCAGGAGGTCGCCATGAAGCGTTGCTCCTGCGGGACCTTTTCCATAAAGTCGCGTGCTTCTTCAATGGTACAGATATCCGCGCCGGTCGCGACCTCGACCACGTCGGCGAAGCCGAGCTGCTGCATGGCGGTCAAAAACTTCGGGACAGTCACGTCCTTTCCGAACTGTCCGACAAACGACGGCGCGACAATGGCCACGACCTCGTTGCCCTCAAGCATGGAGCGGATGACCTGATAGATCTGGCTCTTATCGACGATCGCGCCGAACGGGCAGCTGACCAGACACTGGCCGCAGGAGACGCAGCGGTCATAATCGATGCACGCCTTGCCGTATTCGTCGACGCCGATGGCGTCCATGCCGCAGGCGGCCTGACAGGGCCGCTCCAGATACGTAATGGCGTTATACGGACAGGATCTGGCGCATTTGCCGCACTTGATGCACAGCTTCTGGTCGATGCGGCTCTTGCCGTTGACGAATTTGACGGCCCCCTTCGGGCACACGCGCTGGCACGAGGAGGCAAGGCAGCCCTGACACAGCTCCGTCACGCGGTACTGCTTCGTCGGGCAGGCGTGGCAGGCGTAGGGGATGATGTTGACGAGCGGCGGCTCGTAATACTGCTCGGCGATGGCCGCCTGATCCATGCCTTCGGTCAGAAGCGTGCGCGTCTGCACGGGCTGGAGGGACAGGCCCATCGCGAGGCGTACACGCTCCCCCGCGATGGCGCGCTCGAGAAACACGGATTCGCGGTGCAGCGGACTCTGGCCGGGGACGATCTTGAAGGGGATGTCCTCCATGTCGGTATAGTCGCCGGAATAGGCCATTCGGGCGACCTCGGTAAAGACTTTTTTTCGGATGTCGGTGATAAGGGACGGAATGCCGCGCATGACAGAAGCTCCTTTGCATGATCTGCCGACAGTATACCACATTTCAAGCAGAACGTCACTGTTTTCTTTTGGCTTGACAGCCGGGCGGCAATGTCGTACTCTGAAGAAAAAGAAATGCGGAGGTCGCTATGTCCAAATTTCAGATTTTTCTGATCGTTTTGTACCTGTTTTTCTTCGGCGGCGTCGGCGGTTGGGTGCTGGAGCTGCTGTTCAGGCGCTTCTTCTCCGGCGCGAACCCGGAGCGCAAATGGCTGAACCCCGGCTTCCTGTTCGGGCCCTGCCTGCCGCTTTACGGGTTCGGCACGGTGCTGCTGTTTGTTCTGTCCGAGCTCGATCATACGCTGTTCGGCTCATTTTCCGGCACGTTCTGGTATTATCCCGTGATGTTTGTCGTCATGGCGCTGGCGATGACGCTGCTGGAATACATCGTCGGCCTCGTGAGCTTCAAGGGCTTTCATCTGCGCCTCTGGGACTACAGCAAGCTCTGGGGCAATATTCAGGGCATCATCTGCCCGCTGTTCACGTTTTTCTGGGGCGTTCTGTCGCTGGCGTATTATTTCCTGCTCTATCCGCGGCTTCGGCTGCTGGTCGAGTGGTTCGTGGCGCACCCGCTGGCCTCGTTTGTGGTCGGTGTGTGCTTCGGCATTTTCCTCATTGATCTGTGCTTCTCCATCCATCTGGGCGCGGTCGTGCAGAAAAAGGCCGCGCAGATCGACAAGAGCGTCTACGATGCCATCGACGTGCAGAAGCTGTGGCATAAAATGCAGTCGCGCGGCGGCTTCTTCCGCTTCGTGTCCATCAAGCCCCTGACCGAGCGCATCGACGCCTTCGACGAATTCCTGCACCGCCGCCCCGGCGGCGCAAATACAGCGGACAAGCCGTAAGCCTGTCCGCCATTGACCCCTGCAGACAAACTACATCAGCCCGCAAAGCCGGGGCGCTCCTGCCCCGGCTTTGCGGGCAAAATTAAGAAATGTGCCATTTCCTCGCCCCTGCGGGGCAACCGGAAATGATGCACGAAAACTTCATGCACCGGCATTTGCGTATTTTCGTGGCGCAATGCGTACGCATGAATTTTTTTACTCAAAAACTGAAAACTCATCTTGAAAAGAAAGTTGTCAGTTGGTATAATAGTTTCATTCTTTAGAAAAAGGAGGGGATCCCGCGATGGAAAATGAGGAGCTCCCGCAATATATGCGGATCGCGTACTCCGTTGCCGGGCGGATCGCGGACGGGCAGTTTTCGGAGGGGGAAAAACTCTCCGGGCGCTCGAAGCTTTCGTCTGAGTATCAGGTCTCTCCCGAGACGATCCGCAAGTCCGTGCAGCTGCTGCG
>CAKUND010000085.1 GCA_934668295.1 uncultured Oscillospiraceae bacterium | reverse complement strand
ACGAAGATCGTCTGTACCATCGGCCCGGCCAGCAGCTCGGAGGAGGTATTTGCGGAAATGTGCCGGGCGGGGCTCAACGTCGCGCGGCTGAACTTTTCGCACGGGACGCATGAGGAGCACCAGCAGAAATTTGACATGATCCATAAGATCCGGCACGAGCTGGAGCTGCCCATCGCCA
Source organism: uncultured Oscillospiraceae bacterium (assembly GCA_934668295.1). Taxonomy (GTDB): domain Bacteria; phylum Bacillota; class Clostridia; order Oscillospirales; family Oscillospiraceae; genus CAG-170. The sequence continues at coordinate 8,566 of CAKUND010000085.1, read as the reverse complement.
TTATGCTCGATACCAAAGGGCCGGAATACCGCATCCGCACGTTCAAAAATAAGAAGATCACGCTGAAGGACGACGATCCGTTCACCTTCACGACGCGTCAGGTCGACGGCGACGAGACGATCGTTTCCGTCAGCTATGCAGGACTGGCAAACGATCTTTCCGTGGGCGATACGGTGCTGGTCAACAACGGGCTGGTCATTTTTGAGGTGGAAGGTATTGAAGGAACGGAAATTCACTGCCGCGTCGTGACGGGCGGCGAGCTTTCGGACTGCAAGAGCATGTCGTTCCCGCACAAGGTGCTCGATCAGGTGTATCTGAGCGAGCAGGACAAGGACGATCTTCTGTTCGGCATTCAGAACGGCATTGATTTTGTCGCGGCGTCGTTTGTCTCGCGGAAGCAGGATGTGCTGGATGTGCGGCATTTTCTGGACGAGCATGGCGGCAGGGACGTGGAGATCATCGCCAAGATCGAGAATCAGACCGGCATTGACAACGTGGAGGAGATCTGTCAGGCGTGCTCCGGCATTATGATCGGCCGGGGCGATCTGGGCGTTGAAGTTCCGTTTGCGGAGCTGCCCGCGATCCAGAAGTATCTCATTACCAAGTGCCGTCTGCTCGGCAAGCGCGTCATTACGGCAACGGAAATGCTCGAATCCATGATCCATAATCCGCGTCCGACGCGGGCGGAGATCTCCGACGTCGCCAACGCGGTGTATGACGGCACGAGCGCCGTTATGCTCTCCGGCGAATCGGCTGCGGGCAAGTACCCGGTCAGGACTGTGCAGACTATGGCCGAGATCGTGGAGGAGACGGAAAAGCATATTGACTATGAGCCGCTGTTCCGTGCCGAGGCATTCCAGATCAAGAACATGGTAGACGCGATCTCCCACGCGACTTGCTGCATGGCGTGCGATATTCACGCAAAGGCCATCGTCGTCAGTTCGCTTTCCGGCGCGACGGTACGGATGGTCTCGCGCTTCCGCGTGCCGGTCGATATTATCGGCATGGCGACAAACGAGCGCGTGTGGTACCGTCTGGCACTCTCGTGGGGCGTGCAGCCGGTTCTGTGCGAGGAAACGTTTACATCGACGGACGTTCTGTTCTACAACGCGCTGCGCGCGGCAAAGAAGGCCATGCACCTGAAGCCGGGCGACAACGTCGTCATGACCGGCGGCAACACCACCGGCACGTCCGGAAACACCAATCTCATCAAAGTCGAGACAATCTGACCGTATAAAAGAAACGCAAGGCCGCAGCGGGCCTTGCGTTTCTTTTATGCTTCTGTTGCTTCTGCAATGGCCTGCAGGAGCGATTCTTTTTCTGCGGTGCCGGTGATGAGGATGAGGCCGGTCTCATAGTCCGCCTCGGCTGTCTGGACACCAGGAACGTCCAAAAGCGCCTGCTCCAGTACAGCCTTTCCGGGCACGGCTGGAAGCTCGTCCATGCGGATGGTCAGGGTACGGGAGGATGCTGCCGGTTCAGGCGGTTCCGGCGCCGAAGGCGCAGACTGCGGCGGCTGGTCTTCTGCGGCGCGTTCTGCTGCTGTGCCGGTGCGCCTATCTGACAGCGCAGGCAGGATCGTCAGCGCCGTCAGGCAGCAGGCAAGCAGCGCGCAGAGCGCGGGGCGAGCGCCAGCATCGAGCGCCGGGGCAAGCAGTCCGCCCGCCGCGCCTGTCAGCAGAAATGCGCAGACTGCGCCAAGTCCCTGCAGACCGCGGCGCGTCCGGACAGCGCGCCGACAGACGGAAATAACCTCCGGCGCGTCAGACAGCGTCTGCAGCAGCAGGACTGGCGTTTGTGTCTGCAGATACGCGCCCGGTTCTCCGGCTTGGATGCAGACCGGTCTCCCCTTCTGTGCAAGCTGTGTCAGCGCCTGCTCCGGCGAGGCGGCTTCTATGGTCTGCGCGCCTGCCTGCACGGCAAGCTGTCTGGTATAGAGCGGTTGGCTTCCAGTCGGAAGAACCGGACGGAGCCGCTGCGCGGCAAGCGCACGAACGGCCTCCGACGCACCCGAAAGCAGCGGGCTTTGCAGCGCGATCAAGCCGAGATACAGCCCGCCCTCCATGCCTAACAGCAGCGCCGTTTTTCCGGAAAGCGAAACATCATCGGCACGCGGGGAGAAGATCCCGCGCCTGCGCAGCTGATCCGAGGTTCCGGCATAATAGCGTTTCCCGTCCAGCACAGCGCAGAAGCCTTCCGGCGTCTGGGCGCAGGCTTCTGCCGGCAGGAGCGTCAGGCCGCGGTCTTGCGCCGCGGTCAAAATCGCCCTCGACTCCGGCGCGTCACAGCTCTGCACGATCGACGCGGCCAGCGCAAGGAACTGTCCTTCCTCCATCCCCGCGGGGCGAAGCGCTGAGACTGCGGGATTTCCAGTCAGGAGGCCTTCGGGGCAGATGAGCGCAGTATCGGCCATGCCAAGCGCTTCGAGCGTCTGCGCGGAAACAGCCGGCACGGACATATGCCGCAAGGCGCTTCGGTCTGCCAGAAGGGTGATCAAGCGGAACGGGCAGAGGGCCGATGCGGCCAGCACACAGAGCGCTCTTATAAGCACGGCCCCAATGCCTGCGCCCAGCGCGGCCCAGACTGCCGCCGCGCAGATCGCGGCGGCAAAACCCGCCCAAGCCCAGACCGCCTCTGCTGTTCGTTCTGCCGGAGCGTCGGGGCGCTCAGCTTCCAGCCGCTGCTCCAGAAGATCGAGCCATGCGGAAGCCGTCAGCAGCAGCGCTGCAGCGGCCGGTGCTTCCGGGCACAGGCCGAGCACGCAGAGCACGAAGGCAAAAATCACGGTCAGGGCAGCCGCCGTATGCCGGTCCGGCTTTCCGGAAAAAAGTGCGCGGGTGCCAGTTTGCAGGCAGCTGAAATTCACGCCTGCGGTCACAAGAAGCAAGGTTGGCCGAAGAAGCATGGCCACCAGAAGCGGCGCAAGCGGCAGCCGCTCCGGACGCAGAAACGTCAGCACTGCAAGCAGCGCCGTCAGGAGCGTGGACACGCAGCAGAAAACGAACTGCCGCGCGGAATGAGCAGTATTCTTCATCGTATTCCCCCCAATTGAGGTTCTTTTATTTATTTTACCCTGAATATGACAAAAAAGCAACCGTCTGTCCATCCGCAGCGGACGTTGACAGGAAAGATTTCGGTCATTATAATAGAATTATCTATAAAGGAGGATACGCTATGAAACGAAGCGAACAGGATATCCGGTTCCAGTGGGACCTGACGAAGATCTATCCGGACACTGCGGCATGGGAGGCCGCGATGCAGGAGGCTGAGGCCGCGCTTGCGCCTCTGGCTGCGATCCCCGGCACGCTCGGCACGTCCAAGGAAGCGTTCAAGCACGGACTTGACACCGTCTACGCGTCCATGTTCAAGGTCGAGATGCCCTATGTCTATGCGTTTTTGAAGAAGACTGAGGACGGTTCCGTCGCGGAAAATCAGGAGATGGCCGCCCGCAGCGAGAGCCTGATCGTCAAGTTCAGCGCCGCAACGGCGTTCCTGAATCCTGAGATCCTTTCCATTCCGGCGGAAACGCTGGACGAATGGATGCAGGACGAGGCGCTGGCGACCTACCGACACACGGTAGACGATATCGTCCGTATGCGCGCGCATACACTCGATGCTGCGCGCGAGCAGATGCTTGCTCTGCTGGGCGATGCAGCCGGAACGCCGAAGGCTGCGTTTGAGATGCTGACCGACGTTGATCTGCAGCTGCCGATGGTCAAAAATGAGGCTGGCGAGGAGGTGCGCCTCACTGCCGGCACATTCCCTGTCTTCCGCGAGAGCCGCGACCGCTCCGTGCGTGAGGGCGCGTTCCGCGCCATGTTCGGCACCTACCGGCAGTTCGGCGACGCCATTGCCACGCTCTATGGCGGCTCCGTCAAATTCGACACCTATTTCTCCAATCAGCGCGGCTACGCCTCCGCGTGTGAGGCGGCGCTGGACAGCGGCAATGTCCCTGTCTCCGTTTATGACAGCCTGATCGAAGCTGTGCATGAAAGCCTGCCCTCCATGCGCAAGTATCTCGAGCTGCGCCGCCGCGCGCTGAAGCTCGACAAGATCGACGTGTTTGATCTGTATGTTCCCATTGTAGAGGATGTCGACTATCCCATCGCGTTTGAGGACGCGCGGGAGCTGGTCAAGAAGGCGACGCTGCCGCTGGGCGAGGAATACCAGAAGCTGCTGGACCGTGCCTTCGCGGAGCGCTGGGTCGACGTGTATGAGAACGACGGCAAGCAGTCCGGTGCGTTCTCGTGCGGTGTGTTCGGCGTGCATCCGTATGTGCTGATGAACTATGCCGGGACACTCAACGACGCGTTCACGCTGGCACACGAGCTGGGCCACTCCATGCACTCCTGGTTCTCGGATACGACGCAGGATTATGTCAACCACGATTACCGCATTATGGTCGCCGAGGTCGCCTCGACGGTCAATGAAGTCCTGCTTACCAAGTATCTGCTGAAAACCGAAACAGACGAAAAGCGTCGCGCGTATATCCTCAACCACTTCCTCGAGAGCTTCCGCACGACGCTCTACCGGCAGACACTGTTCGCCGAGTTCGAGCGCAAGGCGCACGACCTCTATGCAGCGGGCCAGCCGCTGACGGCCTCCGCACTCAACAAGGTCTATCACGATCTCGAAGCGACGTATTATGACGGCATCGGCATCGACGCGGACATCGACCCCGAATGGTCGTATATCCCCCACTTCTACCGCGCATTCTACGTCTATCAGTACGCGACCGGCTTCTCCTCCGCCGTGGCCATCGCCGAGCATATCCTGATGACCGGCGACGCATCCGGCTATCTGAAGTTCCTCACCACCGGCGGCAGTGATTATCCGCTCGAGGAGCTCAAGATCGCAGGCGTCGACCTCACCAAGCCCGACACCGTCCGCAGCGCGCTGCGCGTGTTCGACGAGACGATCGACGAGCTGGCAAAGATCCTGCTGTAATACACATAAGAATTGCCGCCCGGAAACGGTTTGTTTCCGGGCGGCTGTTTTATCAAATTGTATCCAGAATCAGCTGGAAGGCTGCCTCGGCGGCCTGTTCGCGGATCTGGGCGCGGTTGCCGGACAGGTGCAGCTCCTTACAGAAGGAGAAGCCCGCCGTGTCGACGGCGATATAGACGAGGCCGACCGGGCGGCCTGTTCCGTCGCCGGCCGGCCCTGCAAGGCCGGTCACGGACACGGCGCAGTCTGTCAGCAGGCGTTCGCGCGCGCCGCGCGCCATTTCGTGCGCCGTTTCGCGCGAGACGGCGGTGCAGACATCAAGCGTTTCCTGCTCCACGCCGAGCAGGCGATGCTTGATTTCATTTACATAACTTATCACGCCGCCCTTATACACGGCAGACGCGCCCGGAACATCGGTCAGCAGCTTGCCGATCAGACCGCCGGTACAGGATTCTGCCGTAGCAAGCGTCAGTCCCTGCTCCTGCAGGCGCGCGATCACGGCCTCAGACCTTGTGCTCATCTTCATAGTACCGGATCTGGGTCTTTTCGGTGTTGGCAATGGCGCGGGCGATGAGACCCTCGACATCCAGCTTCTGCTCCTCGGCCTCGACCTGTGCGAGAATGGGCTTTGTCTTCGGATGCTTGGGCGTAAAGACGGTGCAGCAGTCCTCATACGGAAGAATGGAGGTGTCAAGCGTCCCGATGCGGCGGGCGACGGTGACGATCTCCTCTTTATCCATGCCGATGAGCGGATGGAAGATGGGCATATGGACGACCGCGCCGGTCACGGCCATGGCGTCCATGGTCTGGGAGGCGACCTGGCCGAGATTTTCGCCGGTAACGAGGCACTTTGCGCCGTGGTCACGGCCGATGGCCTCCGCGATGCGCATCATGAAGCGGCGCATGATGATCGTGAAATATTCCTCGCGGCAGTGGTCGCGGATGGCCTCCTGGATCTCGGTAAAGCCGACGATATCGACAGTCATGCGGCCGCAGAATTTCGTCATGATATGCGCCAGCTCCAGAACCTTTTCCTTGGCAAGCTCCGAGGTGTACGGGTACGAGAAGAAGTGGATGCACTCGATCTCCACGCCCCGCTTGGCGATCATATAGCCCGCGACTGGGGAATCGATGCCGCCGGAGAGCAGAACTGCCGCGCGTCCGCCCGTGCCGGTCGGTAGGCCGCCTGCGCCGGGAACGGACGGCCCGTGAACGTAGGCCGCCGTCTCGCGGACTTCGATATTGACCGTATAGTCAGGATTATGGACGTCGACCAGCACGTTCGGGAATTCCTCTGCCAGCCGTCCGCCGATCTCCTGCGAAATTTGAATGGAGTTCAGCGGGAAGCGCTTATCCGAGCGCTTGGATTCGACCTTGAAGCTTTTGGCTGCGGACAGCTCGTCGCCCAGATACTCGCAGACGGCGGTAAACATGGCGTCGAGATTTTTTTTGCAGGCACGGCAGCGGCACATCTGCGCCACGCCGAAGATCGTGCCGCAGGCCTCCCACGCACCGTCCAGATCGCAGTCATCGGTCATCGGCTCAACATAGAGCGTCGACTGGACGATGGAAACCTTGAATTCACCGAATTTCGCCATGCGGCGGCGGGTGACAGTCTTGAGCTTGTCCTCAAAGACGCGGCGGTTCTGTCCCTTCAGGACGATCTCGCCCAATTTCAGTAAAAAAAGTTCTTTCATGATATGTGTCCTATTCTATAAAATGAATTTAGTTTTATAAAATTATCTTGCATTTTCTCCGCCGAGCTGGAAGGAGCGGTACTGGACGGCTTCGGCGATGTGCTCAGGGCAGATCTGGTCGCTGCCGGCAAGGTCAGCGATGGTTCTTGCGACCTTCAGCACGCGGTCATAGCTGCGCGCCGTCATGCCGAGCGCGTCGAACGCCTGCTTCATAAGGGCGGTGCAGTCTTCATCCAGCTGACAGAACGCACGCAGCTGCGCGGGCTGCATATAGGCGTTACAGCGGGTCGATGTGCCGCTGTAGCGCGTATTCTGGATGCTCCTTGCCGCGTCGACTCTGGCCTTGATGGCTGCCGACGGCTCCGCCTCAGACCGGGAACGCAGCTCGTCAAACTTGACAGAGCTGACCTCGACAATCATGTCCACACGGTCGAGCATGGGGCCGGAAATGCGGCTTAAATACCGGTCGACCGCCGCCTGTGAGCAGGTGCACCGGCCGCTGGGGTCGCCGTACCAGCCGCAGGGGCAGGGGTTCATGGCGCAGACCAGCATGAACTCGCACGGGAAGGTCTGCGAGCCCTGCACCCGGGAAATGGTGACCTGTCCGTCCTCGAGCGGCTGGCGCATGGACTCAATGGCGTCACGCCGGAACTCCGGCAGCTCGTCGAGAAACAGAACGCCCTTATGTGCAAGGGAGATCTCACCGGGACGCACGTTTGCCCCGCCTCCGGCAAGCGCAGCTGCCGAGACAGTGTGGTGCGGGCTGCGGAACGGGCGCGATTCGATGAGCGGATGGTCGGGACGCAGAAGGCCCATGACGGAATAGATCTGCGTAACGTCCAGCTGCTCCTGCCGTGTCATATCGGGCAGAATGGACGGCAGACGCTTGGAGAGCATGCTCTTGCCGGAGCCCGGCGGGCCTACCAGAAGGATATTATGCCCGCCTGCGGCCGCAATTTCAAGCGCGCGCTTTGCATTTTCCTGCCCCTTCACGTCCTTGAAGTCCAGAAGCTGGGGTGTGGCGTGCTCTGGCTGCCAGGCTGGAGCTGGTTCAATCGGCGCCTGCCCGGTCAGGTGCGCAAAAAGCTGCTGCACACTTTTCACGCCGTAGACGGTCACTCCGTCTGCAAGCGTAGCTTCGCGCGCGTTTTCCTCCGGGACGAAGATCGCTTCATAGCCAAGCCGCTTTGCGGCCAGCGCCATCGGCAGAACGCCGGGAACGGCGCGCAGCGCTCCCTCCAGGCTGAGCTCACCGAGGAACGCGCAGGGCTTCTTCGGAAGCTTCACCTGCTCGGAGGCGGCAAGAATGGACAGAAGGATCGGCAGGTCATAGAGCGTGCCGGATTTCTTTGTCCCCGCCGGGGCAAGATTCACGATGATGCGGCTGACGGGGAACCGGAATCCGCAGTTCTTGATCGCGGCGCGCACGCGTTCGCGCGCCTCCTTGACAGACGCGTCCGGCAGGCCGACCAGATCGAACGCCGGAAGTCCCGTGCCGATGTAGCATTCCGTCTGCACCTCATATCCGTTGACGCCGGACAGGCCGAGCGAAAGCACCTTACTGAGCATCTGCATCCCTCCGCTTTTTTCTTCCTATGTAACCGCCGAATCAATCATCGGTTACTTATCTATCATAGCGCATTTTGCGTCAAAAACCAACAGGTTTTTCAAAACTTGCCGGAATAGGACGCAGAATTTCGAAAGATTTCCGCCAAATCCAAAAAGGTTACCTCAAATTTGATTTACATTGACAAGAAAATGTGATATAGTCAAGGTGCATGAATATGTAATTACTTTTAGGAGGTAATTGTTTTGGTTCGTAAATTCAAAACCATGGACGGCAACAATGCCGCGGCTCACGTATCCTATGCGTATACCGAAGTCGCCGGTATTTATCCCATTACGCCGTCCTCCCCGATGGC
>CAKUND010000084.1 GCA_934668295.1 uncultured Oscillospiraceae bacterium | reverse complement strand
AGGCAGAAGATCTTGTCCAGCTTGTTGCGGTCCGCGCCGAATTCACGCGATTCGGGGCCGACCATCAGGGCGGCGTCACCGCCGGCGGAGATGGCCACGCCCGCGCGCTCGAACAGCGGCCAGAAGCCGGAGAAGTAGCGGGGGTTTGCGTAGTCGGCCTCGTTGCCGTTGACGATCAGCGCATCGAGCTTTTCACGGCGCAGAATGGCCGCGCAGCGCTGGACTCTTTCTTTATATTCCTGATCGGGAATGCAGATTCTTGCCATGGTATGTACCTCTTTTCGTATTTCTGTAAGTACCGGCTCACTCGCAGTAGCCCGGCGTTGTGTAAAAGCTCACGGCTCTCGGCTCGGCGCGGCCGTACTGCGCCACGACGGGAACGTCGCTTTCCAGCACGATGGCGTACTGCTCACCCTCGTGCGCAGTATATCCACCGAAGTCTGCTTCGCGGTTCGTGCGCAGGCAGCGCACACGCTTTGCCGCGACCTCCGTATGAAAGGATACCGGCTCCCGATCCTCATACAGGAGCGTGAACGTCAGATGCGCCGTCTGACCGGCGGTGTTTGTGACGATGATGGATTCGTGTCCGGGAATCGCGTTCACGCCCTCGGGCGGGAGCTCTGCATCCGGAAAGATCCAGACTTTTTTTCCGTAACTCATATTATTTCTCTCTCCCCTTGCCTGTCGCAGCATACTCCAGCACAACCGTTTCATGGCAGTTCAGGACGGGCAGCGTAAACCGGCATTCCTGCTCCGCATAGGAAAACGGAAGGCTCTGGTTTTGAAGCGGCAGCCGAACCGCAAGAATGGGCTCCGGCACGTGTACCGTCACGGGAACCTGATACAGCGGCTGGATGTCTTCGATGATCTCCGCTTCCCCGCGCCTGACCGGCGCGGCGTAGGTCAGGTTGATGCAGTAGCGGTGCTCCTGCTCCTGCCGGATCATCCGGCAGCGTCCCTGCGCACCAACGCCTGCCCGCAGGCGGAGCACCGGCTTTAGCCGGAACAGCAGCTCCAGAAAATAGCGCTTGTGAAACAGACTTCCGTATGTCTTGTAGATCAGCGGGATCTTGTGTGCAAGATATACAACGTTCCCCTTCTTTACCGCGCATACCCCGCGCACGGCATCCTTGTCATACGGCAGATTTGTCCGTTTTCCGAGCGGCCCATACGGCTTTGCTGTATATGGTGCGAGAACCCTTGCGAGACACTCCGCATCCGTGCAGGTGACCTGCATGGCGGAATGATAGCTGTAGAACGGCGATTGCGGCAGCTCCTCTGCTCCGAGGGGCTCCGCGTCGATGTAATCCCCGCCAAAGGGCACAGCTTTCGGTGCCGTCAGGCCGCAGTCGATTTGGAATTCCCCGTCCTTTATCAGACTGTCCCCAACGAACAGAACCTTTCCGCCATGCTGCAGATAGGCCTGCAGGCTTTCCAGCTCCTTCTCGTTCAGGATCGCTCCGCCCGGGAAGATCACCGTGTCAAAGCAGGAGAAGCCGCAGTCCCGGATCACCTCAAAATCGATCTGGCTTTCCAACAGGATCATGGACAGTCCGATATTGTCGTCCATGCTTTCAGACAGCCAGACGCCGATCGTCGCCGTGCTGATGCCGCCGTAGCAATAGGGCTCGATGCGCTCCAGATAGCGGTACGCATAGCCGATATTTTTGTAGGTCTGCATGTCCATTTCGCCGGTATAAAGCAGATGATCCCCAACCGAGCATCCGGCGCCATAGACCGCCATTGTTGCAGCCTCGTATTTCAACGCCTCTTTGCACTTAAAGCCGCCGAACTCCCCCCATTCAAGATGGAACTTCCCCGTCATTCCAAGGTAGAACTTGCCGGTGCCGCCAAAGAAGGTCGCGTTGAGCGGCATTTTATCATAGCCGCCCCAGACCGTCGGCAGATCCTCGATCTCATAGTGCGTCTCATACGGGTGGTACTCCGGCGCCATGATATCCGCGCCGCCGGAGTTGAAAAAGATCGTCGCGTTCGGATGCCGTTTGTGCAGGATCTGGCCCGCTTTTTTCATAAAATCAATGTGCTTGCGCTGATAATAGGCGGCTGCATCCGCATCCAACTCCGGGTCAAGCCCAAGCGCGCGCATTCCGCGCCTGCATTCATCACAATAGCACGGCTTGCCCTTAAAGCATATGTCGAGGAACAGGCCGTCCAGCTGTTCGAAGCGGGCGCAGATCTCCTCCAGGATGGCGTAAAGATGCGCGCAATAGCTGCCGTCGTTCAGACACATGTTCGGCCAGCGCAGCTCCGGCTCTGAGGAAACGTAGCTGTCGGTGCTAATCTGCCCGGATTTTGTCCGTGCGATCCATTCCGGATGCTGCTGTGCCTCCTCAAGACCAAGTCCGGCGTTCACATATACCGGCGCACGGACGCCGATCTCATGCGCCGCGTCGACCATCGCCCGCGTCAGGTCGAAGGACAGGCCCGGATGGCGAAGGCCGACGTCTGTCGGGTAATAGCACAGGCCGTGATAGCATCTGGCAAAGACGGTGATGCTGGAGACATTTCCCTCCCGAAGCGCCGACTGGAACTGCTCCTTTCGAAAGTGCGCACCGACATTTTTCAGATCCGGCTGCGTGTGAAAGTCCAGATGCACCTGCCGCCGGGGATAGGTCAGGGCGTTATTGATATCAAACTCCATTCCTGCTCTCCTTACATTTTGACCGCGCCTGCCGTCATGCCGGAAATGACAAATTTCTGCGCAAATACATAGACCAGCACGACCGGCAACGTCACAAGCACAACGTCCGCGCAAACCAGATTCCACCATTTGTTATACGCGCCGTAGAAGCTGAATACCGACATCGGCAGCGTATAGGAGGACGAGGAATTGAGCAGATACAGCGGAACCTGCAGTTCATTCCAGCTCCACATAAAGATCAGCACCGCAGCAGTCGCAGCGATCGGCTTGAGAAGCGGCACGATGATCCTGACAAACAGGCACATGCCGGTCGCACCGTCGATGACCGCGGCCTCATCCAGCTCTCTTGGAAGCCCCCGGATATAGCTGGTGATGATCATGGTTGAAAACGGAAGATACAGCGCGGAGTATACGCAGATCAGGCCCCACACGCCGCCATAGATCTTCATGCTCTGCAGCAGCATCATGGTCGGCATTGCGGAAAACGGCACAATGATCCCAAGGCCGACCAGCCAGTCCACGAACCGGCTCCCGCGCGTGTTGAGCCGGGCGATCATATAGCCCAGCATGGACGCGGTGATCAGCACGATGACAAGCGTAACAGCGGAAACAAACACGCTGTTTCCAAGCGCCCGGAGCACATTTCCCGTTTTCAGTACCTGAACGTAGTTTTCCCACATCCATTTTGCCGGAAGGACAAGGTTCAAGGTCGCGCCCTCCTTCTTATCCTTAAAGGAGGTGAACACGATCATAAGCAGCGGAAGAAAGACCGTCAGACTGAGCAGCCAGAGAAGCGCGCTGCAGAAGATATCTGTTCGTGTTTCTTTTTTCTTCATGACTCTGTCTCCCATTTGCGGCTGAATTTCTTATAGAGAACAGAAACAACGACAAGGAGCACCGTAAAGATCAGATTGATCGCAACTGACGAGGCATAGCGCCCTGCGCCCATTTCGTTCATGATGAGCGTGCCGAAGCTCTCCGTGGAGATGCCGGGGCCGCCTCCGGTCATGACGTAAATGATGTCGAACATTTTCAGGCCATAGATGATGTTGGTCAGAATGTTCACATTCACGATCGGCATGATCAGCGGAAGCGTAATGCGCGTATAGGTCTTCCACTCGTTTGCGCCGTCTATTTTGGCTGCCTCAATATAATCCTTGGAGACCGACTGCATGCCGGCCAGACTGATGATCGTCGCATAGCCGACATTGCTCCAGATCGACGCAACATTGATCGCGAGGATCGAGAGCCAGCGGTTTCCCAGCCATTGTACGCGGTGGACCTTGAACACGGCGAGAATTTCATTGACGGTACCGCCGCGTGTCTTGAAAATGCCGCTGAAAATCAGGCCGACGACCAGCGCTGCAAAGACAGACGGAAGGAAAAACACGGTACGGAGCACCTTCTGCCCTGCAATTTTCCGGTTGAGCATATAGGCAAAGAACAGGCCTAGAACCGTGACAAAAACCGTCTTGACGCTTGCGTAGATCAGGGTGTTGACCAGCGCGACAGGGATCGCGCGGTTTTTCAGCGCGTCAAGCAGATTCTGAATGCCGACAAAGGAGAGGCCGCTGAATTTGCTGTTTGTCGCGCTCCAGTCCGTGAACGCAAGGCCATATCCGAACGTCGACGGGACGAGGAAAAAGACGACATAAAATACAAGCGGCAGAAGCAGCATATATTTCGGGTAGATTTTTGACTTATTCATATTCCCTCCAAATCACGTGATACCCGTTGCGGTCAAGCAACGGGTATCACGCCTACGGGTAACACCAAAAGGGAGTGCGCTGCGCTTTAGAAGCCCTCAGTGCCGAATGCCTTTGCCGTTGCGATACGGCTTTCGTCCATCAGCGCCACGCAGCCGTCCACGTCGACCGTGCCGAGAACCAGCTCCTGCACGGCCGTTGCGGTATCAGCCTGCGTATAGCCGATGACCTTTGCCGAGGTTGTGCTGGCGCGCAGGCAGGCACTGAGCGAGTCCGCTGCTTCCACGACCATGGGGGTCTGGATATTGGTGGTCTGGTTTTTGTAGATGGAGACCGTCGGCACGCCCTCGAACGCTGCGTTGTAGACCTCGGGCGAAGCGCAGAAGCTCATGAACTCCAGCACGTCGTCGAGCTTGTCGCTGTTCTTGTTCGCCATGATCATGAGAACGTTGCCGCCCTCATAGGTGCCGTTTTCAACGGTGTTCATGAAGACGGGCATCACGCCGAAGTCGTCCATGGTATAATCGTTGCTGTCGTCAAAGTCCGTGATGAACCAGGTGTCCCAGATGGGGATGATGACCGCTTCGCCGGTTCCCATGATCGGGCTCAGATCGTCCCAGCCATCGCTCATGTAGGTATCGCCGAACCAGCCCTTGTCAGCGGCGTCCTTGACCCACTGGCACATAGCGGCGATCTCGGGAATGTCAGAATACTTGATCTCGTTCTTGTTGATCTTTTCAAGCAGCTCCGGATGATCTGCGAAGACCGGATCCATTGCGAACTGGTACATCCACATGCAGTTCTGGATCGGGAAGCACAGCGGCGTATAGCCGGCGTCGTAGATCGCCTGGCACAGCGCGTCAAACTCCTCCTGCGTTGCCGCAGGCTCCAGACCGAGCTCGGCCAGAATGGTCTTATTGTAATAGAAGCCGGAGATGGAGTTCTCGCCGAACGGCAGTCCGAGCAGATTGCCATTGTCGTCCAGCGCGTTCTTGTACGCTTCGTCGGTCAGCTCGCCGACCCAGCTCTGGTCGTTGAGCGTATAGAAGTTATTGGAGGGATCGTAGTTTGCCAGCGCGCTGTTGTTGTGATGGACAAAGATATCAGGGATATCGCCGGTTGCGAATTTGCTCGTTGCGACGGTATCAAAATTATCGTTGTCGATGCCGAGCACGTCGATCTTGTTCCCGGTCTGCTCCTCATACGCGGCGATCATTCTCTGATAGTAGGTCAGATTCGCGTTATTGGCCTGGATCATCATCGTCAGCGTGACGGGCTCTTTCTCGTCGGAGGCCGGTTCGGCTTCCGTTTCGCTCTGCGCCGGCGCTTCGGTCTGCTGCGTCGGGGCTTCGGTCTGTGCATCCGCCGGCGTCTGGTTCGCCGCGCAGGCGGCCAGCGCAAACACCATCAGCGCAGCCAACAGCAATGCGATCATTTTTTTCATAGTTGTTGTTCTCCTTTCATTTTTGCCAATATCAGTCTGTGTCTTTTCTGTCCGCGGTACGCACACAATTCCGATTTGGCTTTACATGCACATTCTATCCGGGTGTCTGCGCAGTGTCAATTCTTTCGGTAAAATTCCGGCAAAAATACTTTTAAACGTTTCACTAAATTTCAAGATTTTCGTGACAATTCACCAGATTTCGTGTATACTCATCGTATGAAACCCACAAAAGCAGCGCCGTTTGGCAATTATTTATAAAACCGGAGGGTAAAAATGGCTACCATACGCGATGTTGCACAAAAGGCAGGCGTTTCCGTTGCGACTGTTTCGAACTATCTGAACGCCTCCAAGCCGGTCAGCCGCGCAGTGTCTGAACGGATCAAGCAGGCCGTTGAGGAGCTGCACTATACCCCCAGCACTGCCGCAAAAAACCTGCGTGGGCAGAAAAACCACGAGATCGGCATCCTGCTGCCGAACCTTGACGACCCGTATTATGTACAGATCTTTCAAGGCATTGAAAAAGCCTTTTCCAACAGCGATTACTTCCTGAACATCGCCTTTTCCGACGATGCGCCCGAGCTTGAGCGCGCAGCGCTCGAGGGCTTTTCCAGCAAGCAGGTCTGCGGACTGATCCTTGTTTCGTGCCAGCCGGACGCATGGAAATACTATTATGACCGGTTTACCTCCAGAGGCTGCCCGATCGTGATGATTGACCGGCGCATCAAATCTCTGGACGCAAACTTTGTTTCCGTCGACAGCGAGACTTCCGTGCGCCAGCTTGCTTCCGCGCTTCTGCAGCAGGGCTTCCGCTCGGTGTTTCTCTTCTGCGGCGCGGAAGGCTTTACCTGTGAAGACGGATGCGTGGCGGCTTTCCGCGGCGCGCATGCGCAGTCCGGTGAAGCGCTTTCCGCTGATCAGATCATCCGCTCCCCAATGAGTAAGGAAGCCGCGTTTTCCCGCACAGTCAGTCTCCTGCGCACACAGCGCCCCGACGCCATTATCACCACGTCCTCCCTTCTAGCGACCGGCGTGATTGAGGGTCTTCATCTGCTGGGCTTTACCACCGACGAGATCCCTGTTCTTACGCTCGGCGAAGAGCACTGGAACCGCTATACACAGACCTTTGCCTCGTTTTCCACGTCAAGACCGGCGATCAAGGCGGGCGATATGGCCGCGCGGCTCCTGCTGGGGCAGCTCGTTTCTCCGCTTCGGGATACGGAGCAGGCCATTCTGCACGACAACGCGCTGCAAAGCAATCTGCTCCGCTCCGGCCTTTTCACGCACTCCCGGCCGCAGCTGCATTGTGCCGGCAGCGACAAGCTGCGGATCATGCTGCTCGACAACCCGTCCGTCCATCTGTTTCAGGGTCTGATCCGCAACTTTGAGCAGCTCACTGGGATCCAGACGGAGATCCGGTTCCTTCCTCACCACGCGATCTTTGATGAGATCCGGACCGGCACTGCGCATTACGACGTCACCATGTTCGATATCCCGTGGCTGCCGCTGCTGGCGGGCAGCGTTCTGGACGATTTCACCAACGAGCTCGACAGCTTTGATACGTCGCAGTTCTTTCCGAACTGCTTCCAGCATTTTGGCGCGTTCCGCGGCCGGATCTATGGGATCCCGTTCATGTATGCGCCGCAGATGCTGTATTACCGCAAGGATCTGTTCGCCGATTCGGCGCTCCGCGCCGAATTCGAGCGCGAGACCGGTGCAAGCCTGCGCCCACCGACAACGCTGAAGGAATATAATGCGGTCGCCGCCTTTTTCACCCGGAGCACCGACGCGGTCGACTACGGCGTTTCCGTCGCAGCAGCCTATAACGAGTGCTTCGCGCCGGAGCTTTACTTCCGCCTGCATGCGTTCCAGAGTCAGATCATCGGCGACGACGGCAGGCCGGCCTTTGACAACCCGCAGACACTCAAGGCCTACATCAGCTTCCGGCGCACGATCCACCTTGCAAAGCCGGATTACTTACAGGCGACGGATGTGTCGATCGTCGATGACTTCCTGCGCGGAGATACGGCCATGCTAATCACCTACCCTGCATTTCTGACCAACTCTACCGACCTTCGCAGAAGCAGCACCTCGATCGGATGCAGTCTGGTGCCGGGGCGGCGTCCACTGCTCGGCGGATGGAGCTTCGGCGTCAGCCGTCAGAGCGCGCAGCGCGAGCAGGCGCTCGCCTTTCTCCGCTGGACGTGTGACGAGGGCATCAGCAACTACTTTACGATCATGGGCGGACAGACGGCCATTTCTAATACCTATACAAATGACGAAATGGTCAAGCTCTATCCGTG
Source organism: uncultured Oscillospiraceae bacterium (assembly GCA_934668295.1). Taxonomy (GTDB): domain Bacteria; phylum Bacillota; class Clostridia; order Oscillospirales; family Oscillospiraceae; genus CAG-170. The sequence continues at coordinate 650 of CAKUND010000084.1, read as the reverse complement.
GCTGCCGCTCTATTTCAAGACCTATCCCAACACGCAGCCGCAGTATCAGCTCTCCTTCCCCGACGGACGGCCGATCCCAAGCAAGCAGATCGACGACGTGCTATGCAAATGGGCCTATAAATGCCTTATCTACAACATGGATATCTCCGCCGCCATCGCCGCGACCAATCAGGAGCTCACAGAGCTGCTGTCGCAATAGGCGAAGCAGCTGCGCATGAACCTCAACTTTCCGTGATGCGCTGGCTCTGGCGCGCCAAAGGCTCCCCTTTGAATAAAGGGGAGCTGGCCCGGAGGACCTGCGGGGATTATACATTGCATTTTTTAAGTGCTCCAAACCATGCAACATTTGATTCCCCTCAGTCAGCTTTGCTGACAGCTCCCCTTGTGCCCAAGGGGAGCCGCCTTTGATCGAGCTCCTTGACATATGAAAGGCCAGCAGCATGGGCTGCTGGCCTTTTCTGTGATTTGTTTTATTTCCTGACGGCGCGTCTTGCCTCGCGGTCTGCTTCTGTGATGGGGCGGATGACGCGGCACGGGTTTCCGGCTGCTACGACATGATCCGGGATATCGTGTACAACGACGCTGCCCGCGCCGATGACGACATCGCTGCCGATCGTCACGCCCGGCGCGACGCAGCAGTGTCCGCCGAA
>CAKUND010000083.1 GCA_934668295.1 uncultured Oscillospiraceae bacterium | reverse complement strand
AAAATGGCGCATTCTGCCGGGCCGATGTGGGCATCGGCCCCTACGATCATGTGCGCGGGTGCGTACAAATTCGCCAAGCGCCCTTATTCGATATAATGATATCAAATTCGCCCCGATCTGCCTATGGACACATTTTCGTTTCTGCCCATGCGCGGTTTTAAAGCATTTTTTGTGAGTTTTCATGAAATTGGAACAAATCGATTGCCGAAACCGTCAAACTATGGTATCCTGAATACACTGGTATAAAACCTTCAGGCAATTCCGTTTATTAAAGATCAGAAAAGGAGCGTAATCAAATGGGACTTATCAAAGCGGCACTCGGCGCTGCCGGCGGCGTGATGGCCGATCAGTGGCTTGAGTATTTCTACTGTGATTCTCTGCCGGAAAACGTCATGGCCGTCAAGGGTCAGAAGCGCACCTCCGGCCGCAGCAGCAACACCAGAGGCTCAGACAACATCATCTCCAACGGCTCTGTGATCGCCGTCGCCGACGGCCAGTGCATGATCATCGTCGATCAGGGCAAGGTCACGGAGTTCTGCGCGGAGCCGGGCGAATTCAAATATGATTCCTCGACCGAGCCGTCTTTGTTCTATGGCAAGCTGGGCAAAAACATCCTCGACACTTTTAAGAATATCGGCAAGCGCTTCACCTTCGGCGGGGAGCCGCCCAAGGATCAGCGCGTGTATTACTTCAACACCAAGGAGCTCATCGGCAACAAATACGGTACGCCCTCTCCCGTTCCGTTCCGCGTGGTCGACCAGCGTGCCGGGATCGACATCGATATCGCTATCCGCTGCTTCGGCGAGTACAGCTACCGCATCTGCGACCCGATCCTGTTCTATACGAACGTCTGCGGCAACGTCGGCGGGGACTATACCCGCGACCGTCTTGACAGCCAGCTCAAGACCGAGCTTCTGACCGCGCTGCAGCCCGCGTTTGCTAAGATCTCCGAGCAGGGCATCCGCTATTCCGCGCTCCCTGGCCACACCATGGAAATGGCCGACGCGCTCAACGACGTGCTTTCCGGCAAGTGGCGCAATCTGCGCGGTCTTGAGATCGTCTCGTTCGGCGTTTCGTCCGTTAAGGCGAGCGAGGAAGACGAGGCCATGCTCAAGGAGCTGCAGCGCAACGCGGCATTTATGGACCCGACGAGAGCGGCGGCACATCTGGTCGGCGCGCAGGCCAGCGCCATGCAGGCTGCCGCCAACAACCAGAACGCCGGCCCGGCGATGGCCTTTATGGGCATGAATATGGCCGGACAGATGGGCGGTATGAACGCGCAGAATCTCTATCAGATGGGCGCGCAGCAGCCGCAGCAGGCCGCTCCCGCACCGGCAGCGCCCGCAAACAGCTGGACGTGCGCCTGCGGGCAGAGCGGCATTACCGGCAAATTCTGCCCCGAATGCGGCAAGCCCAGACCCGCTGCCGCAGCAGGCTGGACCTGCTCCTGCGGCGCGGTGAACAAGGGTAAGTTCTGCTCCGAGTGCGGCAAGCCCAAGCCCGCCGGAACGCCCAAGTATAAGTGCGACAAGTGCGGCTGGGAGCCCGAGGATCCGATCCATCCGCCCAAGTTCTGCCCCGAATGCGGCGACCCGTTTGACGACGGCGATATCGTGCTTTAATTGACGCGCTCTGCCCGCGCTTTCAGCGCGGGCAGAGCTATCACAGGAGGCGAAAAACTGCATGGCAGATCAGATCACGAATTACAAATGTCCCGCGTGTACCGGCCCGCTGCACTTTGTCGGCGCGTCCGGAAAACTTGAATGCGATTACTGCGGCTCGTCCTATTCCGTGGAGGAGATCGAAGCGCTCTATGAAAAAAAGGATGCGCAGGCCGCACAGGCTGCCGCGGAGGCCGAGCAGAAGGCCGCACAGCAGCCCGACGAGGGAGAATGGGCCCAGCCCGAGGGTGCCGACTGGGCAGAGCCCGGCATGAAAAGCTATTCCTGCCCGTCGTGCGGCGCGGAGCTCATCTGCGACGAGACGACGGCGGCCACGAGCTGTCCCTACTGCGGCAACACGACCATTGTCCCCGGTCAGCTTTCCGGCGCAAGGAAGCCGGACTACATCATTCCCTTCAAGCTGAGCCGCGAGGACGCGGTCGCCGCCCTCAAGAAGCACTACAACAAAAAGCCCCTTTTGCCGAAGGTCTTCTCCGCGCAGAACCATATTGAAAAAATTCAGGGCGTCTACGTCCCGTTCTGGCTTTTCAACGGCAGCGCGGACGCGGAGATCGCCTACAAATGCACCCGCTCCATGACCCACCGCGAGGGCGACTACGACGTGACCGACACGCAGCACTTCATGGTCCACCGCGCAGGCACGGTCGAGTTCGAGAAGATCCCCGTCGACGCGTCGAGCAAGATGCCCGACGAAAACATGGATTCCATCGAGCCGTTTGATTACAAAGAGCTCAAGGCCTTCTCCAACGCGTATCTGCCCGGCTTTCTGGCAGATAAATACGACGTGAGCGTCGACGACTGCGCATCCCGTGCCGACACGCGCTGCAAAGCCAGCTGCGAAGGCGCGATGCGCAGCAGCGTGACCGGATATTCTACCTGCGTGACGGAGGAGGAGCATATCCGCATCCGCCGCGGCAAGGTGCAGTACGCGATGCTGCCCGTCTGGATGCTGCACACGAAGTGGAAGGGCAAGGATTACCTGTTCTCCATGAACGGGCAGACCGGCAAGCTGACGGGCGACCTGCCCGTTTCGTGGGGCCGCTTCTGGGCGTATTTTGCCGGGATCGCGGGCGGACTGGCAGCGGTTCTGGCCGTGCTGCTGTTCGCATTATAAGGGGGTGCCGGGATGAAAAAACGAATTTTTTGTCTGCTCGCAGCCCTGATGCTGCTGCTCGGCCTGTGCGTGAGTGCTTCGGCCTATGATTCCGCGCATGTCTTCGACTACGCCGGACTGCTCACAGAAAGCGAGGCCGGCGCGCTGGAAGCGCGCTGCCAGGAAGCGGAGGATATCTATGGCTGCGGCGTGTATATCGTCACGGTCGACGATTACAGCCTGTATTATGACGCGGGCTCCATCGAGAGCTTCTCGGAGGGCTTCTTCCTTGACTTTGAGCTCGGCACGGGAGAAGACCAGAACGGCATTCTGCTGGCTCTCAGCATGGCCGAGCGCGATTATGATCTCTGTGCCCACGGCGAGATCGGCAACCGTGCCTTTACGGACTACGGCAAGGGCGTACTCGCCGAGCGCTATTTCCTGAGCGAGTTCGGAGGCGACAACTGGTACGCGGGCTTTGACCGCTATGTGGACGGCTGCACGGACTTTTTGCAGACGGACGCGCAGGGCGAGCCCTTCGACCGGGCGACCGACTCCGAGCGTCTGGAGGATATCCAGGTGCTCAAGTGGCTGGCTGTGATTCTTGTGCCGCTTCTCACGGCGCTGATCGTCTGCCTTGTCATGAAGGGCAAAATGAAGACTGCCCGCAAGCAGACGCACGCCGACACCTACATTCCTCAAAATGGCGTCCGGATGCTCCGGCAGGACGATATCTATCTCACCACCACGCAGACCCGCGTGAAGATCGAAACGCAGAAATCCGGCGGCGGAACCACCGTCAATTCCGGCGGCTTCTCCCACAGCAGCGGAAAGTTCTGAATCAAAAAAAAGACCGGCGCAGCCTCGAACGAAGCTGCGCCGGTTTTCTCTGCTATTTCTTTGGTTCTCCGCCTGCCAGATCGAACATCGCCTTGCTGCGGCGCGCGAAGTGGCCGACCTTCGGCATGCCCTGCGCGATGGCGGGATAGATGTTGTCGGTGTCGGCGGTCTTCTGAATGTTGTACGTGCCGTACTGGTTGACCATGTCGAAGCAGTCCTCCGGCTGACCGGGGAATTCATGGTTCATGGGCGTTGGGTCGTAGCGGAATTTTTCGTCGTTTGCCATAAGCGTCACCTCAGTGACAGCTTTTGCGGAAAAGGAATTTTTATGCACGGAGCAGCAGATTTTGTGCGGACGTGCTCCCGCAGATACGGCCTGCGTAACCGATGATTCGATCCTCTGCGGCGGCTTGACGGTCACATGTAATGATACCGTTTCCGCTTGGCAAACAGGAAGCCTACAGAGAGGATCACCGCGAAAACCTCCGCGACCGTGATAGCGTACCAGATGCCGTCGACGTCAAAGATCAGCGGGAGAATGAGCACGGAGGCCGTCTGGAACACGAGCGTCCGCAGGAAGGAAATTGCGGCGGAAATAAGCCCGCTGCCCAGCGCTGTAAAGAACGACGAGGAGAAGATATTGAACCCCGCGAACAAAAACGCGAATGCGAACAGCTGGAATGCGTGACACGTCAGCGTATAAAGTCCTTCGTCATACCCGACGAACAGCTTCGCCAGCGGCGCAGCCAGCAGCCATGCCAGCAGCGTCAGCACCGCGCCGGAGGCGCACATCAGCAAAGCGCTCTTTTTGAGCATATTCTTGAGCTCTGCGTGATTCTGCGCGCCGTAGTGAAAGCCGACGATCGGCGCGCAGCCGATGGAATAGCCGATGTCGATGGCGATGAAGATGAACTGCACATACATCAGAACGCCGTAGGCCGAGACGCCGTCCTCGCCGATGTATTTGAGCAGCTGGAAGTTATAGAGCATGCTGACGATGGACGAGGAAATATTGCTCATCAGCTCGGACGAGCCGTTGCCGCAGGCGTTCAGCAGCGGGCGCAGCTCCAGCCGCGTTTTGACAAGGCGGAGCCTGCTCGAGTTCGGGCGGAGGAAATAGAACAGCGGGAACAGCCCGCCCACGCACTGGCTCAGGCCCGTCGCGACGGCCGCGCCCGCGATGCCCCAATGGAAGCCCGCAACGAACAGCGCGTCGAGCGCCATATTCGTCACGCCTGCCGCGACCGTCGCGGCAAGGCCCAGCTTCGGCTTTTCCGCCGCGATCAGGAAGCTCTGGAACACGTTCTGCAGCATGAACGCGCCTGTGAACGCAGTGACGATCCGGCCATAGCGCACGCAGTCGTCCAGCATCTCCGGCGTTGCGCCGAGAAACAGCGCGACCGGCCGCATAAACACCACGCCGATCACTGCGAGCAGGACGCCGAGCAGCGCCGTAAAGAGGATCATCATGGAAAAATAGCGGTTGGCCTCCTCCTGCCGGCCCTCACCGAGCGTCTTGGACACAAGCGCGGTGCCGCCCGTGCCGATCATGAAGCCGATGCCGCCCAGCACCATGACGAACGGCATGACCAGATTGATCGACGCGAAGGCCGTTTTTCCGGCAAAATTCGAGACAAACAGCCCGTCCACCACGCCGTAGATCGACGTGAAGATCATCATAATGATGGACGGAAATACAAATCGGAGAAGCTTCGGATAGGTGAAATGATCGGATAAGCTGATCTGCTGTGTCATTGCTTATTTCTGCGCCGTCTGCTCGGACGGCGTGCCTCCTTGTGATGAAAGCGTTCTGAGCTGCTGCTCAAAGAGCAGCCGGTATTGCCGGGTCAGGCGGAAAAAGGCCGCCCGGTCGTCCGGGGACATTGCGCGCAGGGCGGCGGCCTCTGCCTCCGGGATGCGGTCGACGCGCTCACGGGCAAGCTGCTCGCCCTTCGGCGTCAGCTGCACGAGCTTGCTGCGCTGATCCGTGCCGGACGAAAGCGCAAGATAGCCCTCCGCGACGAGCTTTTTGAGGGCGGAGTTGACCGTCTGCTTCGGCTCAACAAGAAATTCGCAGATCTCTGCCTGCGTAAAGTGCTTTTCCTCCACCCGCAGCGTGTAGAGGATCCAGAACGCGCATTCCGCCATCCCGCAGGTCTTTGCCGCGCTCCGGTAAATATCGTCGAGCCGTTTCACTTCTCTGTTGTACGCCATCAGCGTCTGATAGGATACCGAATCCATGCCTGGCCCCTCCCAACTGTCCGAAATCGGACTTATGCAGTATAGTCCGATTTCAGACATTTGTCAACCATCAGTTTCATCGCCGCCGAAAAACAGGTTGACAAGTGTAGTCCTATATGCTATATTGGGTTTACAAAGGTAAACCAAGGAGGATGCACCCATGCAATTATGCCAAAGCGAATGGACCGTGCTGCAAAGTCTGTGGGAGCGGCAGCCGCAGACGCTCATGCAGCTGGTGGAGGATTTGAAGCTCCGCGCCGGATGGTCGGCCAGCACGAGTAAGACCATGGCCGCCCGCATGACGGAAAAGGGTCTTCTGCGCTACGAGGGCAAGCCCCGGCGCTATTACCCGAACATCACCCGCGAGGAAGCCGGGCTCGAGGAAACGGAGCAGCTGCTCTCCCGCGCCTTCGGCGGGAAGCTCGGTCTGCTGGTCAGCAATTTTGCCGACCACGGAAAAATCGGAAAGGACGAGCTGGACGAGCTTTACGCCATTCTGGACCGGGCCGCGGGCCGCGAGGAATAGGGGAGGGGAACCATGCTGGAAATTCTCATTTCATCGACCGTTCTGATCCTTGTGCTGACTGCGCTTCGCTTTTTGCTTCGCGGCAAAATCAGCCCGCGCCTGCAATACGCGCTCTGGCTGCTTGCCGCGCTGCGGCTTCTGCTGCCGGTCTCGCTGGTCAGAAGTCCGGTCAGCGTGATGAACGCCGTCCCGGACGTACCCGCCGCCGTGCAGCGGCTGACGGCCCCGGAAGACCGCCGCGCCCCGCAGACGGACAGCGCACAAGCCCCAACGCAGACGGTATCCGAGCCGGGCACCGCGCCCGCAGAGGCGCAGACGCAGCTGACGGGCAGTACGATTTTGAAAGTCATCTGGCTGACCGGCGCAGCAGCAATGGCACTGGTGATCCTGACACAGAATCTGCTGTTTCTCCGGAGACTTAAAAAGCTCCGGCAGCCGTTTGCCTGCCCGGAAAGTCCGGTTCCGGTCTGGCTGGCGTCCAGCCTGCCGTCGCCGTGCCTTGCGGGGCTGCTCCGGCCTGAAATTTATCTCACACCCGAAGCGGCGCAGGATCCGGATACCTGTCAATTCGTTCTCCGGCACGAGCTGGCGCATTATCACGCGCGGGATCAGCTCTGGAGCCTCCTGCGCCTCATCTGCCAGTGTCTGTACTGGTTCGACCCCTTCGTGTGGCTGGCCGCGGCGCTTTCCCGGCGCGACTGCGAGCTGGCCTGCGACGAGCGGGTGTTAAAAAATCTCGACCCCGGCAGCAGGGCAGACTATGGCCGCGCGCTGCTTGGCCTCGTTGCGCCGAAGCGGGCAAGGGGCCAGCTGCTCTCCTGCGCAACGACAATGCAGCTGGGCAAAAAAAGCCTCAAGGAGCGCATCACGCTCATCGCCAAAAAGCCGAAAATGGCGGCGTATACCCTCGTTTTCGTGCTGGTTTTAAGCCTTGTTCTGACGGCCTGCACATTTACAAGCGCGTCCGTGCAGCCCGAACCGGAACCCCAGCCGGAAACGGTGCAGCCCGAAACCGGCGCATCGGAGCAGGAGCAGCTGCAGGAGGCGCTTACAAAGACGGAAGAAGATCTGAACAAAGAAGAACCCCAGCCCGTCGAGAATGACCCGGAGGCAGAGTTCCAGATGGCGTTCCCGATGCTGAATTACGCATCGTTCCAGCGCTATCTGGACGAGCACCCCGAGACGCTGGACAGCGGCTGGGCGCATATCCGCATCAACGAAGCAGGCTTCGACGACGAGGGCACGAGCATCGAGACCCAGCAGGGCGATCAGGTGCTGGCCGTCGACGCGGAATACGGCATTCTGCTCGTGCGCGTGAGCGGCGACGGCTATCGCGGCGTGCTGGCCATCTGCCGCTATCCGGAGCTTCTGCGGCTGGAAATGGCTGAAAACTACGGTGTCGAAGGGGAGCCGGCAGGCAAGCTCGCGTCCGACCACGGCGGCATTCTCGCCATGAACGCCAACGGCTTCCAGGATCCCAACGGCAAGGGCAACGGCGGCCAGCTTGCCGGCTGGTGTATGGCGCAGGGGGAGGAGCACGGCTATCACTTCGGCGGCGATGTCTATCAGCGCATCGAACTGAGCGAAAACGGCCTAGACTGCCGCATCGTGCCCGCGTCGGCCCCGGTCGGGGAGGGGACATACAACGCAGTCGAGTTTACGCCCGTCCTGATCCGGGACGGCGAAAAGATCGAGGATTCCTTCTGGACGGGCGAGCAGCCGCGCGCCTGCTTCGGCACCGGCGATCAGGGCCTTTACATGCTCATCATCGAGGGCCGCTACCCCGACGAGGGCATCCGCGGCACGAGCGTCAACACGTGCTCCGATATCCTGCTTTCCTACGGCTGCCGGAACGCACTCAACATGGACGGCGGCTCAAGCGCAATTTTGTGGTACGACGGCGAATATATCACGCAGTCGTCCTCGTTCCTGCGCTACACCGGCGGCCGCCCGCTGCCGAACGCATGGGTCTACGGGTGAATTTTCATGTTGACAATCGCAGGAAATGTGGTAAAATATCTGCGATATTGGAAAACCGCGTTGAAAAACCGAGCGTTCCGGTGTTGCTTTCAGAGAGAAGGGGACGGTGAGAGCCCTTCAGCAAGCCTGTCCGCAGCCAGTTTGGAGCGGCCGCGCGAAAGCGCGGCGGGTGCTTCCCGATACAGAAGCGCCGAGATATGCGCAAGCATAATCAGGGTGGTACCGCGACTGACCTCGCCCCTGTCATGGGGGCGAGGTTTTATGTTTGAAAGCCCTCGCCAAAAGCTCCCCTTGGGCACAAGGGGAGCTGTCAGCGAAGCTGACTGCGGGGATTCGAACGCAGCAAATTTCGGAAGCACTCTGAACCTTGCGACAAATCCCCTCCGTCATTTTCTTCGAAAATGCCACCTCCCCTTACCGCGCGGGGCGCG
>CAKUND010000082.1 GCA_934668295.1 uncultured Oscillospiraceae bacterium | reverse complement strand
ACGATCATGGAGGAACAGCTCCGCGTGGAAAGCTGTGAACAAATCCGCATCCGCAGAAAGCGTCTGGAGAGCAACGAACGGCGCATTGCCGAGCTGAAAAGGCTGTTCATCAAGATTTACGAGGACAACGCCAGCGGGCGGCTGACGGATGAACGCTATGATATGCTGAGCCAGACCTATGAAGCGGAGCAGAAGCAGTTGGAAGCGGAAGCGATCACCTTGCAGCAGGAGATTGAAGTACAGGAACGACAGAACGAAAACATTGAGAAGTTCATTCAGAAAGCGCACAAGTATGTGGGCATTGAGGAACTGGACGGCTATGCTCTGCGTGAGTTGGTGTCTGCCATCTATGTGGACGCACCGGACAAGTCCAGCGGCAAGCGGGTACAGCACATCCATATCAAGTATGATGGACTGGGCTTTATCCCTCTGAATGAGCTGATGAAAAAGGAAACGGCGTGACCGAAGTCACGCCGCCACTTGAAAACACAAGGTTTTCACCATTTTTTGATTTTACTGTTTTACGACCACCCGGTATTCCCGGCGCGTTCACATTTTTAATTTTGATATGATAAAGGAGATTTCGAATATGTCCAACATTTATACTTCCGCTGACCAGCTGATCGGCAAAACTCCCCTGCTGGAGCTCACGCACATTGAAAAGGAACTGCAGCTGAAGGCCAGGATTCTGGCCAAGCTCGAATCCTTCAACCCCGCCGGCTCCGTCAAGGACCGCATCGCGAAGAAGATGATCGACGACGCAGAGGCTGCTGGCCAGCTGAAGCCCGGCTCTGTCATCATCGAGCCGACCTCCGGCAATACCGGCATCGGCCTTGCCTCCGTCGCAGCGGCCAGAGGCTACCGCATCATCATTGTCATGCCCGAGACAATGTCCGTTGAACGCCGTCAGCTCATGAAGGCCTACGGCGCGGAGCTTGTGCTGACAGAGGGCGCCAAGGGCATGAAGGGCGCGATCGCAAAGGCTGACGAACTGGCAAAGCAGATCCCGAACAGCTTCGTCCCCGGCCAGTTTGTCAATCCCTCGAACCCGAAAGCTCACATTGAGACCACAGGCCCCGAAATTTACACGGATACCGACGGCAAGGTCGATTACTTTGTCGCGGGCGTCGGCACCGGTGGCACGATCACCGGCGTGGGGCAGTATCTGAAGGACAAGGTGCCGTCCGTGAAGGTCGTCGCGGTCGAGCCGGCCTCGTCCCCTGTTCTGTCGCAGGGCGTTGCGGGCGCGCATAAGATCCAGGGCATCGGCGCAGGCTTCGTCCCCGATGTGCTCGACACGAAGGTCTATGACGAGATCATCCCGGTCTCGAATGAGGACGCGTTCGCAGGCGGCAGGCTCGTCGGCAGAAAGGAAGGCGTTCTGGTCGGCATTTCCTCCGGCGCGGCGCTTCACGCAGCCATCGAGCTGGCCAAGCGCCCCGAAAACGAGGGCAAGACCATCGTCGTCCTGTTCCCCGACACCGGCGACCGCTATCTCTCTACCCCGCTGTTCGCGGATTGATCCCCAAAGGATATACCGAGCCCCGGCTTCCGATATGGAAGCCGGGGCTATCATTTTATCCCGTGATATCCTCGTACAGCGCCCACATGGCGTCGACGGTGCATTCGGAGAAGCGGTTCTGGCCGGCGAGCTCGCTGCTGTAGTTGTCGAGAAGCATCGGGCGGTAGGTGTACCAGCCGGTGTTCGTGTTGCGGAGAATGACGTTGATGGTCGGCTTGAGGTCATATTCCGACACGTGCGTTCCGTCTGCGTCCTTGACAATGGTCACGCTGGCCATGCCGCCGAGGAGGTTCATTTTTTCCTTCTGGTGCGACAGGAAGTTTCCGAGACTGTAATAGACCGGTACGTCGCGGCCGTCGGCCGCCGTGAGCAGCTCGACCGGCTGGAGCGTGTGCGGATGGCCGCCGATGATGAGATCCGCGCCCGCGTCCGCCATTGCCTGCGCCCAGGTGAGCTGGTCGTTATCCGGGCTGAAGGTATCCTCCGTGCCCCAGTGCGGGAAAACGATGACGAAGTCCGCCTCCTGCTTTGCCTGCTCGATGCGGCCACAGACCGTCTCCTGTCCGGAGAGCGTGTCGACCATCCAGCGCTTTTCGGGCATGGAGTTGTTGAAGCCGTAGGTGAAGTTCAGCATGGCGATGCGGATGCCGTTTTTCTCAACGATGGGGATCGTCTGCGCGTCCGCCTCCGTGTCGTGGATGCCGAGCGTGGTGATCTCCGGATAGGTCTCGTGGAAATAGGACAGCGTGTCCGTGATGCCGGTCTCCTTCTTGTCATAGCAGTGGTTGCTGGCGAAGGTCACGACGTTGAAGCCGGCATCGGCCAGCGCGTCGGCGACCTCGATGGGCGAGCCGAAGACCGGATAGCTCTCGATCAGCTCACGGTCCTTGACCAGGATCGTCTCCTGATTAATGCAGGCCAGATCGTACTGCCGGACGGTGGGCCGGATATCGTCGAAGAACGACGTAAAATCATAGCCGCCCTCCGGTGTCTGTGCGGACCAGTAGACGCAGTTGTGGATCAGATCGTCGCCCAGCGCCATGAGCGTCACCCTCGATTCCGCGGGCGCTTCCTGCGCAGGCTGCTCCTCTGGTTCCTGCACCGCAGGCTCTGCCTGCACGGCCGGTTCTTCGGCAGGCGCAGGGAGGCCTTCGGCGGCAGCCTTCGCGTCGGACATGCGCGGCGTGAACGCCGCCTGCACGACCCACATGCCGCCGAAAATAACGGCGGCCAGCAGAAGCACGATCAGGATCAGGCCAAGGGCAAAGGAGGGCTTTTTGTTCGGGGCTGCGGACATGGTGCGCACATCCTTTCAGATTGATTTATGAAATGATCCCGTATTCCGCCTTGACGGTCAGAATGCGCAGAACGCTCTCGTCGATGCGTGTCTGCGAAAGCGTCCCGTCGGCGACGGCGGCCTTGACGGCGTCAACCGCAGCCTGCAGGTCAGACGGCATGAGGATCATATCACAGCCGGCGGCAAGGGCCTTGACGGCGGCCTCACCTGCCGTGTAATGGTCGGTGATGGAGGCCATGGAATGTGAGTCCGTGATGATGACGTTCTGATAGTCCAGCTTGTCGCGCAGAATATCTGTCACGATGGATGCGCTCAGATCGGCAGGGGTATCGCTGCCGGTGACATTCGGATAGGACAGATGCGAGACCATGACGAACGGAACGCTTCCCTCCGACGCGATGATCGACTGGAACGGGACCAGATCGCATGCTTCCAGCTCGCTGAGCGTTTTTTCGACGATTGACGTGCCGTTATGGTCGTCGACCGTGGCGCTGCCGTAGCCGGGAAAGTGCTTCAGGCACGAGACGATCCCCTCGGCCCGCAGGCTCTTGACGATCACACCGGCCAGCGACGCGCAAAGCTCTGCGTCGGAGCCAAACGAGCGGCTGCCGATGACGCTGTCCGCCCCCTGCGCAACGTCCGCGACCGGGGCAAAGTCCAGATTGAAGCCCAGCGCGTGCAGTCCGCCGCCGATGTCCTGCCCGGCGGCATAGACCGCCGCAGGATCCTGCTGCTTGCCAAGCGTGCGCATATCGCCGACGGACGGCACGCCCATTTCCGGGTTGCTGCCGACGCGGCTGACCGTGCCGCCCTCCTCGTCTACACCGAGGAAAAGCGGTATCTTCGCATAGGACTGCGTGTTTTCCAGCAGCGCGACAGTCTGCTCGCGGTTTTCGAGATTCTTTGCAAAATACACGATGCCGCCGACCGGATACTGCTCCAGCGCTTTTTTCGTCGCCTCACCGGCGACAGTCGCGGTGTTGACGTTCGTGATGGCCTCCGGCGTTACGAAAAACAGCTGCCAGAGCTTTTCGTCGTCCGTCATGGTATCCAGCAGCGCCTGCGCTGTCTGCTGTGCGGCGGAGGGCTCCGCGTTATCCGGAGTCTTCGGATCCGCTGCGGTTTCCGGCGGCTGCTCGTCCGGGGTCTCCGGCTGCGCAGCTTCTGCCTGGCCGGGGAGATCGCCCTCATATGGTTCTTCGCGTTCCGGCTCGACGGTCGTCGGCTCGGAGGCAAACACACCGTCCGTCTGGATGGTTTCGGCCTGCTCGGGCTTCTGCTTTTCCGGGAGCGTCTTCCACAGAAGCACGCCCACGCCGGCCAGCAGCGCAATGCAGAACAGGACTGTGAGCACGGCCGGTAATTGACTGCGGGGATGATCCATAGCGGTGATACCTCACTTGTGGTAGAGCGTGTGTGACTGATAGACCGGCTCGAACGTGACGTTCATGCCGAGCCGCTTGAACATGCCCTCGTCGACCGAGGAGAGAATGACGGACGAGTGCACCTGACTGCCGCGAAGCGAGGCCAGCGCCTCCATGGCGAGCTCGGCGGTCGGGTTCGTCACGGCGCTGATGGACAGCGCGATGAGCACCTCGTCGGTATGCAGGCGGGGGTTGGAGTTGCCCAGATGCTCGATCTTCAGGTGCTGGATGGGCGCGAGGACCATCGGGGAGATGAGGTTCACGCGGTCGTCGATCCCGGCAGAGAGCTTGATCGCGTTCAGAAGTGCGGCGCAGGCCGCGCCCATCAGGCCGGAGGTCTTGCCGGTGACGAGCCGGCCGTCCGGCAGCTCGATGGCGGCGGCAGGCGCGCCCGTCTCGGCAGCCTTGGCCCGCGCAGCGGGAACAGTCTTGCGCATAGACACGTCCAGATGCAGCGAGTTCATGAGCATTTCCTGCTTGCGCAGCTCGGCGGGCATGGCCGCGCCCCTTTTGACCGCGCAGGCGGAGGCGAAATAGCGCCGGATGATCTCCTGATACGACGCCTCGCGGCAGGCCTCGTCGTCACAGATGGCGAAGCCCGCCATGTTGACGCCCATGTCCGTCGGGCTCTTATACGGGCACTCGCCGAAGATGGAGCGGAAGATCGTCTCGAGCACGGGGAAGATCTCGATATCACGGTTATAATTGACCGTCGTTTCGCCGTAAGCCTCGAGGTGGAAGGGGTCGATCATGTTGACATCGGCCAGATCGGCGGTCGCGGCCTCGTAGGCAAGGTTGACCGGGTGCTTGAGCGGCAGGTTCCAGATCGGGAACGTCTCGTATTTGGCGTAGCCCGCGTTCACGCCGCGCTTGTGCTCCTGATAGAGCTGGCTGAGGCAGGTCGCCATTTTGCCCGAGCCGGGGCCGGGAGCCGTGACGATGACGATGGGGCGGCTGGTCTCGATATACTCGTTTTTGCCGTAGCCCTCATCGGAGACGATGAGACCGATATTCGAAGGATAATCCGCAATGGGATAGTGCCGGTAGACCTTCACGCCCAGCGCCTCCAGCTTGCGCTGGAACGCCTCAGCGGCCTGCTGGCCCGCGTACTGCGTGATGACGACGCTGCCGACATAGAGGCCGATGGAGCGGAAGGTATCGATCAGGCGCATGACATCCAGATCGTAGGTGATGCCGAGATCGCCCCGGCGCTTGTTCATTTCGATGTGGGCGGCGTTGATGGCGATGACGATCTCCGCCTGCTCCTTCAGCTGCAGCAGCACCTTCATTTTGCTGTCCGGCTGGAAGCCGGGCAGGACGCGCGAGGCATGATAGTCGTCAAAGAGCTTGCCGCCGAATTCCAGGTAGAGCTTGCCGCCGAAATGCGCGACGCGCTCCAGGATCCGTTCGGACTGGAGCTTCAAATATTTCTGATTGTCAAATCCAATTTTCATAATCTTTTCCTTATCCAGCGCGGCGGAGACCTCAGCCGATTTTGTTCTATTCTTCACATCATATATCATAAACCGAAACCGAAAACTTTGCAATCACCAAACGGAAAAACGCGAAAAAATTCCCCACCCGCGAACGCCGCATATTCCGCGCGCTTTGCGGCAAACCTTGACTTTGAACCGAAAAAAACGTATACTATATCTAATTATAGTGGGTGTAATGCCCGTTACAGCACGAAATATTGTGAGGAATCCGCATGAAACAACAAAAAGCCTATGGAAACGAGTCGATCTCGTCTTTGAAGGGCGCAGACCGCGTCCGGCTGCGTCCGGCGGTCATTTTTGGCTCGGACGGTCTGGAGGGCTGCGAGCACGCCGTGTTTGAGATCCTGTCCAACGCCATCGACGAAGCGCGCGAGGGCTACGGCAGGCAAATTCTCGTCACACGCTATGAGGATCATTCCATCGAGGTCGAGGACTTCGGCCGCGGCTGCCCGGTCGACTGGAACGAAAAAGAGGGAAAATACAACTGGGAGCTCGTCTTCTGCGAGCTCTACGCAGGCGGCAAGTACCAGAACAACGCGGGCGGCGACTATGAATTCTCGTTGGGTCTGAATGGCCTCGGCTCCTGCGCCACGCAGTATTCCTCCGAATACTTTGACGCGACCGTCCGCCGCGACGGGTTTAAATACACGCTGCACTTTGAAAAGGGCGAGCTCGTCGGCAAGATGAAAAAGGAGCCGACCGACCGCAAGGCTACCGGCTCCGTCTTCCGCTGGAAGCCGGATCTGGCCGTCTTCACCGACATCAACATTCCGAAGGAATATTTTGAGGACACGCTCAAGCGGCAGGCCGTCGTCAACGCGGGCGTGACGTTCACGTTCCGCGATCAGGAAAACGGAAAATTCGTCAAGACGGATTACTGCTATCCCAACGGCATTCTGGATTATGTCAACGAGATCGCGGGTGAGCAGACGCTGACCATACCGCAGTTCTGGGAGGCCGAGCGCAAGGGCCGCGACCGCGAGGACAAGCCGGAGTACAAGGTGCGCATTTCCGCGGCCCTGTGCTTTTCGAACCGCGTCAACCGTCTTGAATACTACCACAACTCCTCTTGGCTCGAGCACGGCGGCGCGCCGGAAAAGGCCGTCAAAAACGCGTTTGTCTACGCCATCGACGCCTACTGCAAGCAGGCGAACAAATACACCAAGTCCGAGTCGAAGATCACGTTCCAGGACGTGGCCGACTGTCTGGTGCTGGTGACGAACTGCTTCTCCACGCAGACCTCGTACGAGAACCAGACGAAAAAGGCCATCACGAACAAATTCGTGCAGGACGCCATGACCGAGTTTTTCCGCGACCGGCTGCACGTCTACTTCATCGAAAACAAGCAGGAGGCCGACCGCATCGCCGATCAGGTATTGGTCAACAAACGAAGCCGCGAATCGGCGGAAAAGGCGCGCCTCAACATCAAGAAAAAGCTGACCGGCAGTCTCGATATCGCCAACCGCGTGCAGAAATTCGTCGACTGCCGCACGAAGGACGTATCGAAGCGCGAAATTTATATCGTCGAGGGCGATTCCGCGCTCGGCTCGGTCAAGCTCTCGCGCGATGCGGAATTTCAGGGCATCATGCCCGTGCGCGGCAAGATCTTAAACTGCCTGAAGGCCGATTATGACCGCATTTTCAAGTCCGATATCATCACCGACCTCATCCGCGTGCTCGGCTGCGGTGTGGAGGTGCAGACGAAGAAGACAAAGGATCTGTCCGCGTTTGACCTGGAAAACCTGCGCTGGAACAAGGTCATCATCTGCACCGATGCCGACGTCGACGGCTATCAGATCCGCACGCTGATTTTGACCATGATCTACCGGCTTTGCCCGACGCTCATTCAGGAGGGCTATGTGTATATCGCGGAATCTCCCCTGTATGAGATCACGTGCAAGGATAAGACGTGGTTTGCCTACACGGACGCGGAGAAATCCGAGATCGTCAAAAAGCTGGAGGGCAAAAAGCTCTCCATCAACCGCTCGAAGGGTCTTGGCGAAAACGACCCGGAGATGATGTGGATGACGACCATGAACCCCGCCACGCGCCGGCTCATCAAGGTCATGCCCGAGGACATGGAACGCACGATGCAGATCTTCGATCTGCTGCTGGGCGATAATCTGCAGGGCCGCAAGGAGCATATCGCCGAAAACGGCTACAAATACCTCGACCAGCTGGATGTGTCGTGAGGCTGTATAAGGCTGATAGTCTTCTGCGAATCAGCAGCTGCCCTTCAGCATTTTCTTTTGCTTCTCCAAAAGAAAACGCTGGCAAAAGAAAACGAGCCCGGGTGGATTTCGATTTCCCCCCGGAGCCCCCTTGAACCGACCAAGAAAACCGCTTCGGTTTTCTTGGATCTTTCCCGCGAGATTTGGAGCAGTTCAAAATTTCTGATGCTGTCCGAAAAAGATTTGCAGAGGCCTCGGCAAATCCGTACAATCCTGCAAATTTTGGCTGCAGGACTAATTTACCGCACCTACTCAAACGCAGCGACTCACAAATTGGGCCGTACCGTAACAGGCGGCGCGTACCAAAACTCTCGTAGGGTGGCTATGTGTGATTGTAACGACTAAAAACCAGGTTCCTGCCTGAATAGCACCCGCAGTATGCACCAAACGTAACCGAGCGCCCCTTTTCTCCCCATTCTTTTCCGGCAAGGCGGAAAAGAATGGGCCGCCGGAGGCATGACCAGCTCACGATCCTGCCGCTGTCTGCCCCGGCATATATCGTCAAATCATAAGGAACGATCAACTATGCCAAAGAAAAAACAACCGGAAAGCAAAAAGCATGACGACCCGAATGTGATGGGGCTGCGGGCGGAGGTGCTCGAACAGCCGATCTGTCAGACGCTGGAGTCCAACTACATGCCCTACGCCATGTCGGTCATCGTCTCGCGCGCTATCCCGGAGATCGACGGCTTCAAGCCGTCGCACCGCAAGCTTCTGTACACCATGTACGAAATGGGCCTTCTCACGAAGCCCCGCACAAAGTCCGCCAACATCGTCGGCCAGACGATGAAGCTGAACCCGCACGGCGACGCCGCCATCTATGAGACGATGGTGCGTCTGGCGCGCGGCAACGAGACGCTGCTGCACCC
>CAKUND010000081.1 GCA_934668295.1 uncultured Oscillospiraceae bacterium | reverse complement strand
TTACACAAACAACCATTGACATAATACTACGTTTTCGGCAGAAGCGCAAGGTCTTTTTGACATTTTATTTGAAAACGACCATCTTTTTTTGTGGCATTTTCATAGTTTTTCGTCATTTGCTCCAAATCCAGGGGCTCCGCCTCTCAAAATATGCAAGTTTTTTCTTCCGTCAAAATCACAAGATATTCTGAAGAAGTCCTTCGGCTTCCACAATATTCAGTTCTTTTGTCTGTCCCGGCGGCAGATCGCCGAGCGTCAGGCCGCCCTCGGCCTCGCGGCGCAGATACGTCACCGGGCAGCCGCGGCTGGCGAGCATCCGGCGCACCTGATGGTATTTTCCCTCCTGCACGCAGACGATGGAGCGCCCGTCAGACAGCGGCGTGAGCTTCGCCGGCAGGCAGTGCAGGCCGTCGGCCAGCACCAGCCCCTGCTCGAACGCGCGTACGTCTTCGGGCCCTGTCCTGCCCTCGTGCTCGGCGTAATAGCGCTTCCAGACGCCGTGACGGGGCGAAAGGATGCGGTGGGCCAGATCGCCGTCGTTCGTCAGCAGGAGCAGTCCCTCGGTATCCTTGTCAAGCCTGCCGACGGGCATAACGCCGAGCTTCCGGTATTCCCCCGGCACGAGCTCCATGACGGTCTTTGCCTTCGGGTCGTCGGCGGCGGTCAGATAGCCCGCGGGCTTGTGGAGCATGATAAGGACCGGCCCGCGCAGGCGCACAGGTCTTCCGTCCACCGTGACGCGGACGGCTGCTTCGTCAAATTTCCGGCTCTCGTCGGTCACGACTGCGCCGTCTGCCGTCACGCGGCCGGCGCGGATGATCGCGCGCAGCTCCTTCCGGCTGGCGACACCGGCTTCACTCAGGATTCTGTCGAGTCTCTGCATGCTGCTGCTCCTGTCATAAACGGATTTGGTCTGCATAGGTTGTACCATGTATTAAAAAAGATCGGAGGAATCGTTCCATGGTCATCATGACGGCGAAGATCCCCAAAAGAAGGCTGCTGCTCATCGTGCTGCTGCTCATCGCGGCGGCGGTCGTGCTGGCGCTTTGTCTGCACGGCGCGGGCGGCGAGGCGGAAAAGCCCGCAAAAAGCAGCGCGCAGGGCGCAACGAACGAGGCGCGCGTGGCGTTCCTCGAGGGCTACGGCTGGCAGGTCGAGCCGGAGCCGGTCAAGACCCAGCAGGTCACCGTTCCGACCGAGCCGGGCGAGGTATTCCTGCGCTACAACGAGCTGCAGGTCTCGCAGGGCTACGATCTGCTGCAGTACAGCGGCAAGGAGCTGACGCGCTACGTCTACCGGATCACGAATTACCCGGACGAAAGCGGCATCTATTACGCGACGCTTCTGGTCAAAGACGGCCAGATCGTCGGCGCGGATGTCGCGTCAAACGCGAAGACCGGGGTGATGCACGGGCTGAGGATGCCGGAGTAAAGCAGCCGAAAGGGATGCTTTGGCGTGTGCGTTTGCAGGGTGCTCACATCCACAGCGGGAGCACTTCGATCCCCTGCTGCTCGGCAAGGCGGACGGTGGAGGCGGTGCCGCCGGGGGTGCCGTCGTAGACGGAGATGAGCAGCTGCGCGCGGCGGAGCATCTCGCGGTTTCGGCGGAGCATGCAGCCGGGGCTGTAGGCAGCCTCCAGCACCTCGATCCCGTCGCAGGCGCCCAGCAGCGCCCAATAGCGCGCGACAGAGGCCGCGTCCCAGCCGTCAGGCTGCGACGGGCACGGAATGAGGGCGCACAGCTGCGCGTCCTGCGCGCCGTCTGCCCTGACAGAGAGGACGGCCTCGGCAAAATACTGGTCACAGCCGCGGGCCATGCCGCACAGGAAGGTATGGTAGCCCCGGTCGTAGACCTCCCGCACCGTGCGGCGCAGGAGCGTTTTGAGCGCGGCGCAGCGCGCGTCGTCTTCGTTCAGCCCCCACGGCAATCGCTCCGGCCGGTGGCCGGTAAAGGCGCAGATCAAAAGCTTCCCCTCCCCGTTTGTTTTTTCACAGTATAGCAGAAAAAATACCTCTTTACAAGCGGTCCGCGCTGTGCTACTATGGCGGTACAATTGAATCGATCTTCAGGGCAGGGTGTGATTCCCGACCGGCGGTAAAGTCCGCGAGCGCAAGCTGAACCGGTGTGATTCCGGTACCGACAGTACAGTCTGGATGGAAGAAGATTTTGCGCGGCAGCCGGAAAAGATCCGGGCCGTCCGTTTGCAGCACCTGAAGCTCGTTTCAGGTGCTTATTTTGTCTGCAAAGGATGGGTCTCCATGAAAACGCTGTTTGCCTCGGTCTCGGAAAATGTGCAATTCGTGCTGCTGTGCCTGGCGGTGACGGCGGCGGTCGTGCTGCTGGCGTGGGGCGGAGAGAGGCTGGTGATGAAAAAGCGGCACCGGCTGAATGCCGCGCACACGATCACGACGGTCGGCATGCTGGCGGCGATCTCGGGCGTGCTGATGGTCATCGAGCTGCCGCTGTTTTTCGCGCCGCCGTTTTACAAGCTCGATTTCAGCGAGCTTCCGGTTCTGATCTGCGCGTTTTCGCTGGGGCCGGTCGCGGGCGTGGTGTGCGAATTTCTGAAGGTGCTCATCCATCTGCTGCTCAAGGGCACGTCGACGGCGTTTGTGGGAGATCTGGCAAACTTTCTTGTCGGCAGCTCGTTCGTGCTGCCTGCGGCGATCTTGTATCAGAAGCTGCTGAGCAAGAAGGGAGCCATCGCCTCTCTGGCGCTCGGGACGGGCGTTATGACGGTGTTCGGAAGCTTTTTTAACGCGTGGTTCCTCATTCCGCGCTTTGCTGTGATGTACGGTCTGCCGCTGGAGGCGATCATCGCCATGGGCACGCAGGTCAACGGCGCGATCACCGATCTGTCCACGCTCGTGCTGCTGGCCGTTGTGCCGTTCAATCTGCTCAAGGGCGTGCTCGTGTCGGTTCTGACGTTCTTCCTGTATAAGCGCGTGGAGCGGCTGTTTTTCCGGCACGCAAAACAGAACTAAGCATATGAAAAGCCCGGCGGATGGGAGTCCGCCGGGCTTTTATGTCGGGTCACCGGATGGAGAACGGCTCTGTCAGAGGCGCGTAGGTTTTGGTGCTGAGCAGGAAGCATTTCACGACCTTCGTGCCGGTGCTTTGCAGCTTAAAGGCATCGCCGGATTCCCCGGACTCGACCGGCTTGCTCTGCACGGCGAGCAGTCTGCCGCCTGCGTCATATTCCGCCGCGTACAGCGCGATCGGCGGCGAGGACGATGGGCTTGTCGTATTCGACAGCGGGCAGATCCAGAATGATGCTGTAATCCCCGGTGAAGGAATTTGCAGTAGAAAGACGATAGGCCCGATACGCTTTCGGGTCGGCCTTCCGCAGGAACGCGAGCAGCTTATCCGCCGTGGAGAGCACCTCGTTGAGTTTGGCCGCGGTCATACGTTCGTCGACCGCAAAATGCGCTTCGCCGCTGCAAACATAGAGCGCACCATTGCCGACGGTATAGCTCTGCGTCCCCAGATCAAATTCGGTCAGATCCAGCGTGAATGTCAGCTCCAGCCGCGCGCAGAAGAATTTTCCCGCGTCCGCGTGGAGACGGACGCGCGGGATGCTCCTGCCGCGGAGCGTCAGATTCGTCTGCTGTACCAGCGTGACGTTTGCTTCACCCTCCCCCGGCACGACGGAGCTGCCGTCCGCAAGCATGTTGGCGATGCCGGTCAGCCGGAAGGACACGTCCTTCACGCAGTCATACAGCCACGTCGGGGCCTCGGCGCGTTCGCTCGTTTCACTGCCGGAGACGGAGATGCTTTTGATCTCGTCGGCATTGCACGTCCAGTGCAGATACAGCTCCGGCTTCGTGCCCTGATCGAAGGTCTGCTGTTGGGCGCCCACCAGAGCCGATGCAGACCAGCTGGTGTCGCGATAAATGCCGAGTTCTGGGAGCGCCAGCCGGAAGGGCATCCGGTAGGTCTTGCCGTCCGGCGCGTTGTAGACGATCGCGTCCTCGGTAACGCCGTCCTTGTATTCCGCATAGACGGCGATGCGGGTCTCCTGCTGCTCCAGGACGATGCTCCCCTTTTCGCTTGTAAGCTCCGAGGCCGTCAGCACCGGGTCGGTCATGTCGCCCGAGCCGAAGCAGATGTTCGTGCGGATGGTCTCGCCGTAATGCAGCGTATCCATTGTCCACGCGTTTCCGTCAAAATCACGCAGATACAGGTGCGGGGTGGTATCCGTCCAATTGAAGCTGAGCCTAAAATCACGTCTGGTTCCGCTGCTTTGCTGATCTTCATATGTCATGTGCAGATTCACCCAGCTGGAGTCGCTGACGCCCTTGTTCAGATGGAGCTTCCATGCCGTTTTGCCCTCCTGCGGCGCTTTGGCTGTGACCAGCTCCCCGCCCCTCTCGACGGATACGTCGGTGATGGTCGTCTGCTCATCTCCCAGCAGATAGACCGTATCCGGAAGCGTTTTTACATCGGTTCCATCCCAGATATAGCTGTTCTGCGAATGCTCCGCCGTCTGAAACAGGCCAATGGTCGGGAGCATGCCGGTCACGGACAGCTCCGCGATCGTCCTATGGGTATCCGTGTTGACGTACATGATCTTCCCGGCTTCAAAGCTGCCGAGCCGGAGCTCACAGACGTAGCCCTGATAGGCTTTCGGGATCTGCTCGTCTTCTGCCGCAGCGATGTCGATCTTGCCGGTGGTGACGAGCGCGCTTCTCGGGATCATTTCGTCTCCGTAGAAGAACACGACCCGCTGAACGCTGTCTGCCTGCAAGGAATTATCCGGTTCCGCGCTGGACAGCCTGTTATATTCAGCCGTCTTCTTCTCATTCCAGTAGTAATAGCGCGCGGTCGGGAGCGGTTCCGCTTCGGTGCTCTCGCTGTCTGCGTCTGCCGCCGACACTGCTGCCGGCAGCAGCGTCACAAGCAGCATCAGCAGCAAGATCCATGCGAAGGCTCTCTTTTTCATGTTCCTTCCTCCGATCAATGCGTTTTCTGTTTCCCCTTGGGAAACAGAAGCAGACGAAAGGCGCTCTGCAGGAGCGGAGCGCCTTTTGCTTTGCTTATCGGCCGGATAATTCGACGGCGTGGCGGATGAAGGAGAGGGGCGGAACCCTCTTGGGGAGCTTGGCGCGGAAGCGCATCTGGGGCGTCCGGGGCTCGGAGAGCGGAATGCCGTCCAGATCCTCCATCGGCGGCACCTGCCACGAAAACGGGCGCAGATCCGGGCCGACGACCTCGACGGTATCCCCGGCGGCAAACTTGTTGCGCAGACTGAGGACCGCGTTTCCCTCCGCGTCGCAGCTCTCGACGACGGCGCAGATCTGCCACTGCCGCAGATAGCGGGAATTTTCCGTGAACTGGCCGGGCTGGCCATAGTAGAAGCCGGTGGAATAATGGCGGTGCGAGACATGCTCGACTTCGTCGCGCCAGATCTTATCCGGCGCACGGCCTGCCCACACGTCGTCGAGCACATGGCGGTAAGCGCCGGTGACGATGGCGGCGTAATAGGCCGATTTGGCGCGGCCCTCGATCTTCAGGCAGTCGATCCCGGCGTCGCAGAGCTCGTCCAGATGGTCGATCATGCACATGTCGCGGGAGTTCATGATGTACGTGCCCTTTTCATCCTCGAAGACGGGGAAATACTCGCCGGGGCGCTTTTCTTCCATCAGCGCATACTGATACCGGCAGGGCTGGGCACATTGGCCGCGGTTGGAATCGCGGCCGGTCATATAGTTGCTGAGCAGGCAGCGTCCCGAATAGGACACGCACATCGCGCCATGGCAGAACGTCTCCAGCTCCAGCTCCGGCGAGACGCGCTCGCGGATGCCGAGAATTTCCTGCAGACTCAGCTCCCGCGCGAGTACGACGCGGCTGGCCCCGAGATCGAACCAGCTCTGCGCGCAGACATAGTTCGCGACCGACTGCTGCGTCGACACATGGCGCTGGCAGTGCGGCGCGTATTTCCCGGCCATCATGAATGCACCGAGATCCGCAAGGATCAGCGCGTCGACGCCCGCCGCGTCCAGCTGCTCGAGATAAGCCGGGAGCGCGGCGGCTTCGTCATTGCGCGGCATGATATTGACCGTGCAGTGTACCTTTACGCCCGCCTCATGCGCAAGCCGGATCGCCTGCGGCAGCTCGTCGGGGGTAAAGTTGGCCGTGAACGAGCGCATGCCGAAGCTGGTCCCGGCCAGATAGACCGCATCCGCGCCATAGGCGACAGCCATGCGCAGCTTTTCCATGTCGCCCGCAGGGCAGAGAAGCTCCGGTTTGCGTCTATCCATCTGTCTGATTCTCCGTATCGGCAGTGTCTTCGGCCGGCTCCGCGTCATTCGGCCTTTCCTCATCCTCGTTCTTGCCTGCGAGCTCGTTCAGGAAGTTCTGGTGCTCGTAGTACGTCTCGGAGAAGTGGTGCACACCGGTCGTATCCAGCGCGTAGAAATAGTAATTCGTCTCCGCCGGATACAGCGCGGCGCGGATGGAATTCATGCCGGGGTTCGCGATCGGTCCCGCGGGCAGACCCGCGTTCGTGTAGGTGTTATAGGGGCTGATGACGCCCTTGTCCGCGTTGGACAGGATCTCCTTGCGCTCGGCCAGCGCGTACTGGATCGTTGCGTCGATCTCGAGGCACGGATAGAGCTTGCTGCACAGACGGTTATAGATGACGGAGGCGATCGTCGCGCTCTCGGAGGTTCTGGCCGTCTCTTTTTCCACGAGGGATGCGACCGTGATGAGGTCGTAGAGCGAGAGCTGCGCGTCCGCGATCTCCGTCTCGGAGAACGCGTTCTGGCGCATGCGCTGGGCCAGACGGTCGTTCAGCGCGTCCAGCGCGTCATAGAGATCGCTGGTGAATTTGTTGTCGAAGTTGCGCAGGAACTTGTCGATGACGTTCTCCGGGTCGTCGCCCATATAGAACTGGTACGTGTCCGGGAACAGATAGCCCTCCAGCCGGTTTTCGCTGCCGTAGGGGATCTCCTGCAGGAACGCATAGTCGAATTCATAGTCTGCCGCAGCGCTTGCCAGCGCCTGATACGAGCAGACGCCGTTTTCCTCCAGCAGACGGAAGATATCCTCGCACTCGTAGCCCTCAGGAATGGTGATCTCCACAACGGAGCGGTCCGGGCTGGCCTCGACCATATTGCCCACGAGCGCGTGATAGTCGTAACGGCTGTTGAGGGAATACGTGCCGGGCTCGATGGTGCGCTCAGCGTGAGAGACCCAGCAGTAGAGCTTGAAAAGCGTCTCCGACCGCACAAGGCCCTTGTCCTTGAGCTCCTTTGCGATCTGCGAGATCGTTGCGCCGTCGGAAATGGTGACAGTCACTTCGCTGTCCGGCTTCGTCAGCGACAGCACATCGTCGGCGCAGCGCCATGCAAACACGGCAAGCAGCACCGAGACGGCCAGCACGCAGCACACATACAGCAGCACCCGGATGCCGGACGGCAGACGGCTGCGCTTTTTCTCCTCGACCGGTTCCGGCGTCTCCTGCTCGACGGTCAGATCGGCGTATTCCTCCGGGATCTTCGGCTCAAACAGCGGGGGCATGCTGGGCGGCTGCTTCTGCGGCTGCGTCTCCTGCTCCAGCTCGGCCTCGGCCTGCGTTTTGGCCTGCTCGGCTTCGGCCTTGTCATTCATCATTGCGTCGACGCGCGCAAGATCGTCCTTGACGGACGCAAGCAGCTCGTCGAGCGAAAGCGATTCCAGACTTTTTTCCAGCTCGCCGTTTTCCGGCGGCTGTTCGTCCGGGCGCTTGTTCGGGGTCAATTCTGCCATGTGTTCCTCCCTTATGCGCGGTAGACGATGCCGGACGCGACCTGACGGGCCGCCTCCTCACCCTTGAGCGCCCGCAGGCAGGCAAGGCCGAATTCGTCGGCGGAGCCGGCCGCGCGGCCGGTGATCACATTCCCGTCCTGCACTGCGCCGCAGGGAAGCATCCGCGCCGCGCCCATCTGCGCCTCCATGCCGGGATAGCAGGTCGCCTTGCGGCCGTCAGTAATATGCAGCGCTGCAAGGATCGTCGGCGCGGCGCAGATAGCCGCGATCAGGCAGTTTTTCTCATATGCAAGGCGGATGAAATTCATCGCCGTTTCGCTTGCCAGGATCGACTGCACGCCGCCGAGGCCGCCCGGCAGGATGACCATATCGGCCTCCGCCAGCTTCATTTCCTCCACGGTGCAGTCTGCCTGCACCGAAATGCCGTGGCCGCCCTCGATCAGCGTCCCGCCGATGCCGGCAAAGCGCACCTCCACGCCGCCGCGCCGCAGAATATCGCACGGCGCGACCGCTTCCATCGGTTCAAAGCCCTTGCCCAAAATGATATATACCATGGTATTACACTTCCTCCAGACATGATTTCACACGCGCGTACAGCTCCTCGTGGATATCCTCGATGGAGCGGAGCTTCCCGTCCCGGACGCAGGAAACGCGCGTCCAGCCGAAATATTCCGCCGCCTGCTGCGCGACCTCGCGGCATTTATGGAGATACCCGTCGTCGCGCTCGTGGATATCGGCCTTTATGCCGGTGTCGCTCTCGCGGCGGCGCATGAGCGTCTCGGCGATCTCGACCGGCATGTCGAGCCATAAGACCAGATCCGGCTTCGGCAGGCCCATGCGGTTGAACTCCAGATCGTAGAGCCACGAGAAGAATTCCTCCCGCGCCTGTCCCTCCAGCTTGCCGCCCTGATGGACGGCGTTGGAGGTCGTATAGCGGTCGGACAGGATGAGGCCGCCCGAAGCATAATCGTTTTTCCACACGCGCTGATAGGACGCGTAGCGGTCGACGGCATAGAATGTAGAGGCCGCGTAGGCGTTGACATCGTTCGGGTTTTCGCCGAACTCGCCGTTCAGGTACATGCGGATGAGCGCCGACGA
>CAKUND010000080.1 GCA_934668295.1 uncultured Oscillospiraceae bacterium | reverse complement strand
TCTGCGTGCAAGCTGCTGCTTGTTGCGGAGGACGGCTCGATTCTGAATACGGTCACGAAGGACTATCCCCTCAGCTTCCCGCACCCCGGCTGGTCGGAGCAGAAACCCGAGGACTGGTGGGACGCGGTCGCGACCGGTGTTCCGGAGCTGCTGCAGGGCTTCGACGCAAGCGACGTCGCCGGCATCGGCTCGGGCGGCCAGATGCACGGCCTTGTCGCGCTGGATGCAGCCGATCACGTCATCCGCCCGGCGATCTTGTGGAACGACGGCAGAACCTTCAAAGAGGTCGACTATCTCAATAATACCATCGGCAAGGACAAGCTCTCTGCGCTGACGGCCAACATCGCCTTCGCGGGCTTCACCGCGCCCAAGATCCTCTGGATGCGTGAAAACGAGCCGGAGAACTTCAAAAAAATCGCAAAGATCATGCTCCCGAAGGACTACGTGACCTACAAGCTCACCGGCGTCCACGCCTGCGATTACTCCGATGCGTCCGGTATGCTGCTCCTGGATGTCCAGCACAAGTGCTGGTCGAAGGAAATGCTGGACATCTGCGGCGTTTCCGAATCGCAGATGCCGAAGCTCTTTGAGAGCTTCGAGGTCGTCGGCACGCTGACGAAGGAAGCCGCGCAGACGCTGGGACTGCCGGAAACTGTCAAGGTCGTGGCGGGCGCGGGCGACAACGCCGCGGCGGCGGTCGGCACCGGCACGGTCGGCGCGGGCGGCTGCAATATCTCGCTCGGCACGTCCGGGACGATCTTCATCTCGTCCGACAAATTCGGTGTCGACCCCAACAACGCCCTGCACGCCTTTGCCCACGCCGACGGCGGCTATCACCTCATGGGCTGCATGCTCTCAGCCGCGAGCTGCAACAAGTGGCTGTGCGAAGAAATTCTGAAAACGTCCGACTTTGCGGGCGAACAGGCGGATATCACCGACGAAAAGCTCGGCGAAAACCACGTTTATTTCCTGCCGTATCTCATGGGCGAGCGCAGCCCCATCAACGACACGAACGCCCGCGGCACGTTCACCGGCATGACGATGGACACCAGCCGTTCCGACATGGTGCAGGCGGTTTTAGAGGGCGTGGCATTTGCCATCCGCGACTCGTTTGAGGTTGCAAAATCGCTTGGCATCGAGATCCCGCGCTCGAACATCTGCGGCGGCGGCGCGAAGAGCCCCCTGTGGCGCAAGATCTTCGCCAACGTCCTCGGCATCCCCCTCGACATGGTCAAGACCGAGCAGGGGCCGGGCTACGGCGCGGCGATGCTCGCCATGGTCGGCTGCGGCAAGTTTGCCTCCGTGCAGGAAGCGGCGGACAAGCTCGTCGAGGTCGCATCCACGACCGAGCCGGATGCAGCGCTGACGGCAAAGTACGAGGCGCGCTATCAGAATTTCAAAAAGCTCTATCCCGCGCTGAAGGAGTTCTTCGCTGTAACGGTGTAAGTCAATCTGCACGTTCCGTGTAGGGGCGGACGACTCTGTCCGCCCGCAGAATGCACTGCTTTTACAGAAAACTATGGCAAATTCGCAATATTTTCAGGGCCGACAGAGTCGTCGGCCCCTACAGTTGTGATTTTCTATAACAGGAGGAATTATGAAAATTTACTCTGTTTCCGACCCCGCATTCAAGCCCTACGGCAAGGTTCTGACCGGCTTTGACACGGCTGCGCTGATCGCAGCCATGCAGACCGTCCCCATGCCCGAGCGCGGCACGGCCTACGAACCGGCCATCGAAGCGCTCGAGACCTGCGGCATCTTTGACGCGATGCAGAATCGGGCCTATGGCGGTCTGCCCATCCAGATCGGCATGTGCTGGGGCTATAACACGAAGCTCAACTGCCTTGAGTACCACCGGGACAGCGAGATCAACGTCGGCGAGCAGGATTTTATTCTCCTGCTTGCAAAAGAAGACGAGATCGAAGACGGCCAGCTCGACACCGCGAAGGTCAAGGCCTTCCGCGTCCCGGCGGGCACGGCCGTCGAGGTCTACGGCACGACGCTCCACTACGCACCCTGCCAGACCTCAAAGACCGGCTTCCGCGTCGCCGTCGTCCTGCCGAAGGGCACGAACACGGAAAAGCCCGCGTTTGAGCCGCAGAGCGAAGAAGACATCTGGATGACCGCCCGCAACAAGTGGCTGCTGGCGCATCCGGAATCCAGTGAAGCAAAGTCCGGCGCACACATCGGCCTGACCGGCAAAAATATCGATATTACCGAACACTAAGGAGGAAATGTATCATGTTTGAAAACATCCCCAATGTCAAGCTCGGCCTCATTGCCGTCTCCCGTGATTGCTTTCCGCGCACGCTCTCCGAAATGCGCCGCGCGAACATCGCCAAGGCTTGTGAGGGCGGCGTGTACGAATGCCCCGTGACCGTCGAAAACGAGAACGATATGCTGAAGGCCGTTGCCGATGTGAAGGCGGCAGAGTGTAATGCCCTCGTTGTGTTCCTCGGAAACTTCGGTCCCGAGACGCCCGAAACGCTCATCGCCAAGTATTTTGACGGCCCGTGCATGTTCGTCGCAGCCGCCGAGGGCGACGGCGACCTCATCAATGGCCGCGGCGACGCGTACTGCGGCATGCTGAACTGCTCGTACAACCTCGGCATGCGCCATCTGAAGGGCTATATCCCCGAGTATCCGGTCGGCACCGCCGAAGACATTGCAAAGATGATCGCGGACTTCATTCCCATTGCCCGTGCCGTTATCGGCGTGAAGAATCTGAAGATCATCACCTTCGGCCCGCGTCCGCAGGACTTCTTCGCCTGCAACGCGCCCATCAAGGGCCTATATGAGCTCGGCGTGGAGATCGAAGAGAACTCCGAGCTGGACCTGCTCGTCTCCTACAAGGCACACGCGGGCGACGCGCGTATTCCCGCCGTTTGTGAGGATATGAAGAAGGAGATGGGCGAGGGCAAATACTACGCCGATATGCTCGAACGCATGGCGCAGTTTGAGCTGACGCTTCTGGACTGGATGGATGCACACAAGGGCGCGCGCAAATATGTCGCCTTCGCCGACAAGTGCTGGCCGGCGTTCCCGGAGCAGTTCGGCTTCGAGCCGTGCTATGTGAACTCCCGCCTGGCCTCCCGCGGCATTCCCGTGGCCTGTGAGGTCGATATCTACGGCGCACTGTCGGAGTACATCGGCGCGTGCATTTCGCGCGACGCGGTCACGCTGCTCGACATCAACAATTCCGTCCCGGCGAGCCTGTTCGAAACTGAAATCAAGGGCAAGTTCGATTACACGCTGACGGACACCTTCATGGGCTTCCACTGCGGCAACACGCCGAGCTGCAAGCTCTGCGCCGACCGTGCGGTCAAGTATCAGCTCATCCAGCACCGTCTGCTCGAGCCGGCAGGCTCTGAGCCGGACTTCACCCGCGGTACGCTGGAGGCCGACCTCGCGGCGAGCCAGATCACGTTCTATCGGCTCCAGTGCGACTCCGACGGTGTGCTTCGCAGCTACATTGCAGAGGGTGAAATTCTGCCGGTACATACGGGCAGCTTCGGCGGCATCGGCATCTTCGCCATCCCGGAGATGGGGAGATTCTACCGTCATGTGCTCATCCAGAAGCGCTACCCGCACCACGGTGCGGTCGCCTTCGGCCATTACGGCAAGCTCCTGTTCGAGGTCTTCAAATTCCTCGGCGTCGCCGACATCGCCTATAATCAGCCCAAGTCCCTCTCGTATCCCACAGAGAACCCGTTCGCATAAGAAATCATCAAAGGGGCTGTCTCACCAGGAGACAGCCCCTTTTTATGATCGCAGAAACAGACCCGGCATGGCGTCCAGATACAGGTCTTCGCAGATGCGCAGCTGCGCGTCCGGACGGTCAGAGGGAAAGGCGGCGGGGGCGGATGCCCCGTTCGCACATAGCGCAAAAGGCTGCTTGACCGTTCTGAACGCGAAATGTCTGCCTGCTCAGTTTTCCCCGGCAGCGCTCGTTTCGCCGGGAAGACGGGAGAATTCCCCGTTATAAACCAGACCGCCGTCTGCGTAGAACCAGACAAGGCTGGCTGTGCTGCCGTCGGCAAAGGCAAATTTCGAGGTCAACTCGCTGCTGCCGTCTCCATCAAGATCGGTAAAGTCGCAGCTTTTCAGCGCATCCTTCGCGCCGGACAGTGTGACAGGGAACCTGGCAACAGCCAGAAGCTGCCCGCCGGAGGCGCTGTCCCACAGACAGATCGCCTCATCGGTCACGGCGGCAAAGGCTTCCTTTTCCTTGCCGTGCAGAAGAAGCGTTCCAACGGAGGGACGCAATTCCGGCTGCGAAGGCAGCTGCACCGACTGATACCGATATCCCAGACAACGATAACACGTTCGTGCGCCCGGATAGGGCACCTTGCAATGCAGAAAAATGGTACTGCCCCGCATGATAACGCGGGAGACCGCCTGCCTGACCGAAAGGCGAAAGCTGACACGGGAACACAGCACGGCAGGAAAGCGGTAAGTTGCCCAAAGGCAATCGGGCACGACTGAACCGCAAGGCCAAGTGGATATGAGGCTTAAGTTGGGTTTACTGAATGCAAGTTTCAAGTCTCTGTTGTGTCCAGGTGGGGGAAAGTGCCTGTAACCCCCAGCGCAGGTACGTTTACTACTTGAATGTTGGTAAACGGTTATCAGCAAACCTGCGCGACGAGCAGGAGAACCTGTTTTAACGAAACGAAAGCAGAGTCCGACAATCCACATTTACCAAGGCAAAGTGCTAACCGGGGATACCCTAAACAGGAATGCCGTGAAAGGGGGAAAGTTTGGCTATGGTTTAGAGCCTGAATATCCTGCATGGGTACGGAGCGCCCATAGTAGTCCGAGGGCCCTGAATTGACAGGGATAGCCGTAAAAACGGAGGCGGTAACGCCGTCCACATGGCGAAGGGGCGCAGTCAATGCGTACTAAAATCGTAAATTGATTAGGGAGGAAAACCTCACGAATGAAACCAACAATGGAGATTTTAGCAAGAATCAGTCAGAACTCAAGCAAAAATAAAGAAGAAGTGTTCACCAGATTATACCGTTACCTTCTGCGTCCTGATATCTACTATGAGGCATACCGAAATTTGTACGCTAACAGTGGAGCGGCGACCAAGGGAGTAAATGAAGATACGGCGGATGGATTCAGCGAGGCAAAAATCAACCGTATCATCAAATCGCTGGAAACAGAAACCTATCAACCCAAGCCGGCCCGCCGCACCTATATCCAAAAAGCCAACGGGAAAATGCGTCCGCTGGGGATTCCCACCTTTACGGACAAGCTGGTACAGGAGGTGCTTCGGCTGGTGCTGCAAGCTGTGTATGAGCCGGTTTTTCTAAATTGCTCACACGGATTTCGGCCAAACCGGAGCTGCCATACCGCATTAGCACAGGCCAAACAGGAGTTCTCCGGTGCAAGGTGGTTTATAGAGGGCGACATCAAGGGTTGCTTTGACCACATTGACCACACTGTTTTGGTGGGGCTGGTAAACCGAAAAATCAAGGATGCGCGGCTGATAAAGCTGCTGCACAAATTTCTGAAAGCCGGATACATGGAGGACTGGCGTTATCACATCACATATAGTGGAACGCCCCAGGGTGGGATTATCTCTCCCATTCTGGCCAATATCTATCTGCATGAGCTGGACAAATTTGTGATGGCGCTGAAGGCTGGTTTCGATGTCTATGAGGAGAAAAAGTACACACCTGAATACAATGCGCTACTCAGTAAAAAGAAAGTGGTACAACGGCAAATCAAAAAGGCTGAGGGCGAGGAGCGCCAGCGGCTTATTGAAAAATACAGGGAAATTCGCAAGCAAATTCTGACGACGCCCGCAAAATCCCATACCGACAAGAAAATCAAGTATATCCGCTATGCGGACGACTTTTTGATTGCGGTGAACGGGAGGCGGGAGGACTGTGTAGAAATCAAGCGAAAACTGGCCGAGTTTATCGGTGGGATGTTGAAGATGGAACTCAGCGAAGAAAAGACGCTCATTACCCACAGCAGCGAATATGCCCAATTCCTGGGATATGATGTCCGGATACGGCGGGATGGGAAAATAAGGCGTGTCGGAAAGTTGAAACAATCAAAGCGCACGCTGAACAATAAAGCGGAATTAGTTGTACCATTGGACGATAAAATCCATAAATTCATCTTCTCAAAAGGCATTGCGATTCAAGAGGAAAACGGAAACCTGCGACCCGTCCACCGGGCGGAGCTGCTACACATGACGGATTTAGAAATTGTCTCCAGTTATAACAGCGAACTTAGGGGAATCTGCAATTACTACAACTTGGCAAGCAACTTTTATAGGCTGAGTTATTTGGCCTACTTGATGGAGTATAGCTGCCTGAGAACCCTTGCCAACAAACACAGAAGCTCTGTACCGAAAATCATCCGCAAATTTCAAGATGGACAGGGCCAGTGGGGTATCCCCTATGAAACAAAAAAAGGCTGGAAATGGTGCTATTTTGCCAACTACGCCGACTGCAAGACAGTGAAGAATCCGACAGACATAGTTACGTCCGCAACCCAACAGCATAGACTTTCGGTGAATACAATCGAGAAACGATTAAAAGCGTGTAAATGTGAATTGTGCGGCACGACGGACAGTCCCTGCTTTGAGATTCACCATATAAACAAACTCAAAAATCTGAAAGGGAAACTGCCTTGGGAAGCCGCTATGATTGCAAAGCGGCGCAAAACTTTAGTGGTGTGCCATAATTGCCATGTCATGATTCACCACCAGTGAGTATCTGATTGAACAAGCAAAGACGGAGCCGTGTACAGCGAGAGTTGTAAGCACGGTTCTGAGGGGGGTCTGAGCAGACCTGCCGCCGCAATGCGGTAAGGCGGCTCTTTCCTACCCTACAATTTCCTTGTGAGTCTACTTTACGCGCAGGCGTTCCAAGCCCTTTATTACAGCGCAGACCAGATCCACCACGGCCCGCTGCCGCGTCACGTTCGCTTCGTGCTGGACGAGTTTGCCGCCATGCCGCTGCCGGGATTCACGCGCGAGCTTGCGACGATGCGCTCGCGTTCCATCTCGGCAAGCGTTATCATTCAGAACATGGCGCAGATCAAAGAATTGTATAAGGATAGCTGGGAGACAATTCCAGGAAACTGTGATACCATTTTGTATCTTGGCGGCAACGAGTCCAGTACGCACAAATATGTCTCCGAAATGCTTGGCAAAGCCACAATTGATACCAAAACGCACGGGCAGACGAAGGGCAAATCCGGTTCTTACTCAACCAATTTCCAGATGTCCGGGCGCGAGCTGCTGACACCGGACGAGGTGCGAAAGCTGGACAACCGCTATGCGCTGCTGTTCATCCGCGGCGCAAGTCCGGTCATGGATGAAAAGTATGATCTCATGCATCATCCAGCGATCTCACACAGTTCCCTCGGCGGCGCAGCGCCCTACATTCATCATGGAACAAAACCGCCCATTTACACCGGCCGCCCGCTGCTTCGTGTGAGCGGCACAGAAAATTCGAATCCATTGAAGGGGGAATTTCATTGAAGAAACCATTTGAATCCAAAGCAAAACGGCTCTACTCGATCTGCGCCAGCGTGTTTTTCATGCTGGCGTTTTTTGTTGTCCCGGCGTTCGCGGCAGACGGCGATCCGCTTGCGGTCGTCAACAATCTGAGTGATTTTATCTTTTCTCTGATCCGCGCGGTCGGCTTGATCCTGCTCGGCTTCGGCATTTTGCAGGTCGGTTTGTCTCTCAAGTCGCACGATCCGTCCCAGCGCGCAAACGGCATCCTGACTGTTGCTGGCGGTATCGTCATTACGTTCACCAAGGAGATCCTGACGCTGATCACCGGCTGAGAAATGCCGTGGGAATGGCAGCTCCATTCCCGCGGCACAGATCCTATGATGTTGTATTGTCCAGAATTCTGCGATAATTCCGCTTGGCGTACAAAATCCTGCGAATCTGTACAGTGTCTCCGGCGACCACATAGAACACCAGATAGCTTTCTACGATCAGATACCGATAGCCCTTGGCCGCCAGCGCAATATCACGCGGCTTTGGGCATCGAAACGGCATCTGCGAGAGGCTCTCGATTTCCTCAATGAGCAGATCGTAGTACCGAAGCGCAGCCTGCTGGGACAGTGTGTTCAGATAGTCGATGATCTCCTGTAAGTCTTTCTTGGCGGTCGGGTAGATTTTAATCTTATAAACGTCCATGCACAAGCCCTCGCAGCTCTCTGGCGACGCTCAAAAAGTCCTCACCCTCTGCGCCTTCGGCAATTTCTGCTTCCGAAACCGCAAGTTTGGCATAGAGGTCGATCAGCGCCTGCTGGCGCTCATACTCTGCCATGCTCTGCACGACCATGTCACCTGTGCCGTTTCGTGTAATGAACACAGGCTCGCGCGTCTGCTTGCAGAAGTCGGAAATCTCATTGGCGCTGTTGCGCAGATCAGAAATCGGTCGAATACTCGGCATACTGCATCCCTCCTTCACTTGCAGTATAGCAAAATATTGAGTATTTTACAACATAAATTTTGATTGCGAGGTGATACCATCTCAAGTGGAAACTGGATCATAGATAACCTCAATTCTTCGCTGGAAACGTGGAACAGCAAGCTGTCGGAAATTTGGACGCTGTTGACCACCAGCCCGGAGAACTTCAAGGGCGGCGGGATCTGGAATGTGATCGTGGGCATCAATGACGCGCTGAAAGCAATTGCGTATGCACTTCTAGTGCTGTTTTTTGTGATCGGCGTCATGAAAACCTGCAGCAGCTTTACGGAGCTGAAACGCCCGGAGGTGGCGTTCAAATGCTTCATTCGCTTTGTGTTGGCGCAGGCGGCGGTCACCTACGGCATGGAGCTGATGACGGCGCTGTTCTCGATTGCGCAGGGTGCGATCCAGACGATCATGGGCGCGTCCGGTCTTTCGGCAATGGAAGCATCCACGCTGCCCGCCGAGATCGCATCGACGATTGAAGATGTCGGTCTGCTGGAGAGCATTCCGCTCTGGGCTGTGACGCTGCTCGGCTCACTGTTCATCTGGGTGCTGTCGCTCGTTATGATCTTGACCGTCTACGGCCGCTTTTTTAAGCTCTATATGGCGACGGCGATTGCGCCGATCCCGCTGTCGAGCTT
>CAKUND010000079.1 GCA_934668295.1 uncultured Oscillospiraceae bacterium | reverse complement strand
ATCATATTACGGATGTATATACAAGCAAATATTCATAAACTTTCTGTTACGATCCGAAAATTCGGCGCTGTCGGATGTATCAGTATTCACGAAGGGCAAGCTGACGCGCCATTTCCACGAGGAATTCGGAATTTTCAAAGCAGCTCAGTGCCTCGATGGCCGTCTTCGTCTCTGACTCGATCATCTTTGAGCATGCGCCAATGCCGTACAGACGGACAAACGTATTTTTATGCTCGTCCACATGCGTGGCCTTGCCGAGCTTGGCTGCGTCGCCCAGAACATCTAGCATATCGTCACGGATCTGGAACGCAAGGCCGAGATTCTGCGCATAGGTCTTTGCGGCATCCAGCTGCTGCTGCGTACCGTTTGCAGCCACGACGCCGATCTGGCAGGCTGCCTGAATGAGCGCGCCGGTCTTGCGGCGCTGGATATCATAGATCCCCTGCTCCGTCAGCTCCTGCTCCTCGGCGTCCATGTCCAGTACCTGGCCGCCGACCATGCCGAGCTCACCCGCCTGCTCCGATAAAATACGGATGGCCTTGACAGTCACGGCAGGGTCTGCGGGTGCGTTCGCCGCCGTTTCAAACGCAGCGGTCAGCAGGCCGTCGCCTGCAAGAACGGCCAGCGCCTCACCGAAGACCTTGTGGTTGGTGAGACGGCCGCGGCGGTAGTCGTCGTTGTCCATGCATGGCAGATCGTCGTGGATGAGGCTGTAGGTATGGATCATTTCGAGCGCGCAGGCAAAGGGAACGGCACTCTGCCAGTCCCCGCCGCAGATCCGGCAGAATTCCAGCGTCAGGACAGGACGGATGCGCTTTCCGCCTGCAAGCAGGCTGTAGCGCATGGCGTCGAACAGGCGCTTCTGCGGCAGATCCTCGCAGAACTGCGCCTGCAAAAAGGCTTCGATCGCAGCGCGGTATCGGGCGATCTGGTCATGAAATTCATTCATCGCGTACATACTCCGTTTCTGCCGGCGTACCGTCGGCGGTCTTTGTCAGCTTGACGATCTCCTGCTCCGCGCTGTCAAGCAGCTTTGCGCAGGACTGGACAAGCGTGGTTCCCTCCTGAAAGAGCTTCAGGGCTTCTTCCAATGGCGCGTTTCCCTGCTCGAGCTGCCGGACGATGGCTTCCAGCCGCTCCATCGAGGCTTCAAAGCTTTTGGATGCTTCAGACATCTGTGGGTTCCTCCTGTATCTGCTGTACGTCTGCTGTCAGACTGCCGCTGCGCAGACTGACGTGAATGCGCTGGCCGGGGCTTACAGCGCTTGCGCTTGTGATGAGTGTTCCCGCCGCATCCGTTACCATGCTGTAGCCGCGTGAGAGCACCTTCATGGGGCTCATGGCATCCAGCGCTGCGGTCAGGCGGACAAAGCGCTGCTTTTTTTCGTGGAACGTCTTCTGTCCGGCGGCATGCAGCCGGGTGGACAGGAAATCCAGCAGAACACGTCGATCCTCAACATAGTTCAGCGGACTTTGCAGCACGCGCTTTTCTGCGAGGCTGCTCAGACGCTGGCGGCTGAGCTTGAGCGTTTTCTGCACGCTCTGCTGCATGGCCGTCTGCATCATGGAAAGCTTTTTCTGGAGCTCCTGCCGGTCCGGCACGGCAAGCTCGGCAGCGTTGCTGGGCGTCGCGGCGCGAAGGTCCGCGACATAATCAGAGATCGTCACGTCCGGCTCATGGCCGACAGCGGAGATCACCGGAATTTCAGAATCAAAAATTGCCCGCGCCACGCGCTCGTCGTTGAAAGCCCAGAGATCCTCCATAGAGCCGCCGCCGCGCCCGGTGATGATCAAATCAGCCACACGATACCGGTTCGCATAGCGGATCGCGCCCGCGATCTCGGCAGGCGCTTCCGCCCCCTGCACGCGCACAGGCAGGAGCTTGATCTTTGCCAGCAGATATCGCTTTCCCAGAATCCGGAGCATATCCATGATCGCCGCACCTGCGGCGGATGTGATGATCGCGATCGTATGCGGATATTTGGGCAGAGGCTTTTTGTGCGCCGGGTCAAACAGGCCCTCTTTGGAGAGCTTTTCCTTCAGCTGCTCGAACGCGACATACAGGTCGCCCGCACCGTCGGCGGTCAGGGCGCTGCAATAGAGCTGATAGGCGCCGTCGCGCGGAAAGACCGTCACTCGGCCATATGCGATCACCTGCATCCCGTTTTCTGGCCGGAAGCGCAGGCGCTGAGCGCTGGAGCGGAACATGACACACCTGAGCGCGCCTTCTGCATCCTTGAGCGTGAAATAATGGTGGCCAGATGGATAGACCTTATAGTTGCTGACCTCGCCGCGCACGCAGAGGTTTGCCAGCAGCTCGTCGCGGTCGAGCAGAAATTTGATATACTCGTTGACCTGCGAAACGGCGATGATATTCTGTTCCATCACACGCCCTCCTGCAGAGCCGTCAGGACGGCGATCCCCATGGCGTTGTCCGTGGAAAACTGTGGCTCGGCAAAGACGGGCGCAAACTCCCGCATGCGCTCGCGCAGCATGGAATTGGACGCTACGCCGCCGGAAAACACGACCGGCAGGCCGGGATACTGTGCAAGCGCCGCCCGTGTCGCATCCGCGATGCAGGACACGATGCAGTTCATGACAAATTTCGCCGTATCGGCCGCGCTTTTCGCCTTGGAATAAAATTCTTCCGCCTTGTTCTGGATGCCGGAGAAAGAAAACTCCAATCCATTCAGCTTCACGCGATAGCGTTCCCTGCAGGCCGATTCCCGGCTCAACGCGTCGATCGACTTGCCTGCTGGGAACGGCAGGCCCAGAAGCTTCCCCGTGCGGTCGATCAGTTGACCGGCTGAAATATCGCTTGTGCCGCCGAGCTTTTCTGCCTTAACATTTTTGCCGTCCGGAGTCACGAGCAGCAGCTCTGTCGTACCGCCGGACAGGTGCCATGCAAGGTGCGGCGTCTGCATCAGCTCCAGCCGTCCGGCTGACCAGAGGCTTGCCGCGATATGGCCCTGCTGGTGAGAAAACTCGTAAAGCGGCACATCAAGAAGCCGTGCCAGGCAGCTTGCCTGTGACCAGCCTGCCAGAAAGCACGGCATATAGGAGCCCTCGACCGCGCGGGGACGAGTACTGACGCCAATGGCTGTCACGTTTTCGATTTTTACGGACGCACAGAGTGCGTCCACCAGCTCCGGCAGGCGCTTGACGTGCGCGAACAGCGCGTCGGATTGCCGCAGGCCGAGTTCACCTGGCTTCACGTCCAAAAGGCGTGAGCAGTTCTTCCCGCCCACGCCGTCAAATGCCGCCACCGAAGTGGTATAGTTGCTGGTATCGAAGCCAAGCGTCAGCATGACTGCTGAACCTCGTGCGCAAAGCCGCCGAGAATACCGTTGACGAAGGATACTACGTCCTCGTTCTCATATTTGCGCGTCAGCTCGACCGC
This sequence comes from uncultured Oscillospiraceae bacterium, assembly GCA_934668295.1. Taxonomy (GTDB): domain Bacteria; phylum Bacillota; class Clostridia; order Oscillospirales; family Oscillospiraceae; genus CAG-170. The sequence goes on along the minus strand of CAKUND010000079.1, from coordinate 5,730 downwards.
CTCGTTGATGGCGGCGCTGATGGGCGCGTCGTCGACATACAGTGCCTCGTACATGCACACCTCCATAATGGCGACGGCCATTCTGGCGATGCGGCTAAGGCTCCAGCCGACAGAATACTTTGTGATATAGCCTTCGAGCTCCTCCCGCTTCGCCTGTACGCCCTGCACAACGTTTGTCAGGTACTCCAGCTGCTTTCCGTCCGGCTTTTCTTCGTAGACGTCCGTTTCCCCCTTGAGGGTGGGATAATAGGACTCCTCCATGAGCGTCTGCAATGCTTCACCGGCAGTGATACCATTGAAGTTCATCTCAAAAACGAGATGGCAGGCGATCTCTCTGGCGTTCGATCTTGTCATAGCGTTCTCCTTGCTTCTTTTCTTCCGTGCTTCCAAAAAAGAAACCCTTCACGCCAAGCAAAGGGTTTGCTTTTTGTTATTTTTTTAATTCCTTCGGCATGGCAATGCCGCAGATATTGACGTTGACCTGTGCGACAGTCAGTCCCGCGACAGATTCCACGCTGGTCTTGACCGCATCCTGTACAGTTTTGGCGAGAGAAAACACGCTCTGCCCGAACTTTGCGACCACATCGCATTCGATTTTGACCGCGCCGTCCTTCATCGGTGTCAGACGAACGCCGCGCGCCATCGTCTTCATACCGAGCATTTCGGCAATATCCGTGCTGATATTGCTGGACAGACCGCAAACGCCCTCCACCTCAAGCACAGCAGCTGCCGCAACGGATGCAACGACATCTTCGGAGATCTGAAGCGTCCCGTTTTCAAGCTTCTGCGTGAAATACTCGTTCTTTTCAGCCATACTGGGTTCCTCCTGTTCAGGGATTCAGAAAAGGTTTTGCTTTTATATTGGATTCATTTTACCACAAAACCGTCAAAATGCAATCCCTTTCTGAAAATCCCATGCAAATCAGGGCTTGACCTCGATGATACGTACCTGAGAGAGCATATAATCCGTCTGCGAGGTCACAATATCCGAGATCAGTGCCGCATCCGCGTCGCTCAATCCTTCTGCCGGCGCGGAGACCGCTACGCAGACAACGCCGTCATTGATGTACGTCACACAGTCGTCGTAGCCCTTTGCGATCACAAGACTTTCGATCTGTGCTTCGCTCAGCGCTGTGCCGACAATGTTATTGAGCGTCTGGCAGGCAGCTTCGCCGACGTCTGTGCCCTCGTCATAGGCGATGGTTTCTTCAAGCAGCTCGACGGCAGAGTCTCTCGATTCCTGTCGGCTCAGGCGTACCTGGGCAAAATAGTCTGCCGCCTGCGTTTCGTCCGACGAGGCTGCGACTGCCTCCTGCGGCACGGACTCGCTGTCTGTCACGACGAGCGTGTCCTCCCCCATCACCTGCTCTGCCGAGAGTGTTTCGGTCAGATCCTGTGCGGTGGATTTCTGTGCCTTGGACCAGTTCAGGTATACACCAGCACAGACCAGCAGCAATACCGATGCGATGATCGCGTTCCGCTTCCAGATTTTCATACAGATTCCTCCTATTGCCCTTTCATTTTTACCACTGCGATTTTATTGCTTCCGAGCCCCGTAAGGCTCGATACAGCCTGTGTGATCGCGAGACGAACGCTCGCGCGCTCCGCGCCGTCGCAGATGACAAGCGCTCCCTGATACTGCGGATAGACGATCGACTGTACTGCCGGCTCCTTTTCCGACCCGCCCGGCTGCCGGAAGACCGTCTCGGTCTCCTGTGTCGTGCTGCCGGAGGAGGTCACGGTACGGCTGTCCGTCTGATACACGACCTGCTCCCCGGATGCAAGCGTCAGCATCAGCCGGACGCGTCCGGCTCCGTCGATCGCAGACAAAAGCGATTCCAGCTGCTTCTGTGTCGCAGAAAGCTCAAAGGTCGTCTCTGCTGCTTCCACTGCGGTCTGCTGCACTTCCGTCTTCTTTGTCCGCCCCGGTACCAGCGCCAGCGCGATGCCGAGCAGGAATACGAGCAGCGGGATCCGGTATTTTCGGAGCAGCTGCGCCGCCTGTCCGCGCAGCTGTGACAGCTGCAGCTTTTTCATGGCGTCCAGACCTGTCTTTGCACTGGGATCGCAAAGGTCTGCTCCAGATATTGCTGCAGCTGCTGCTTCTGTACCGGTGTCGCCTCGCCGTGGATCGTCACGGCTTTCGGATACGGTGTAGCCGATCGCGTCTCCATTTCAAGCTCGACTGTGACTGTCAGCCCCAGCGCGGCAGCTTTGTCCAATATATATGCCTGTACGCGGCCTGATATGATTCGGGCCACAAGCTCCTGATTCTGGATCTCGATTCCCGTTCTTGCTTCCTCCTTTTCCAGCTCCAGACGGCTGATCGCCTCTGAGAGCGCGTCATAATCGAGCTGCGCCAGCGGTGTGAGCGCAAGCAGCAGCATCACGAGCCCGCACAGAACGGCAGCTGCCTTTTTGGGCGTTTCCTTTGGGATGAGCGCCAGAACACCCGCGCTGAAGAATGCGCCTGCGGTCAGGCGCAGCAGGTATCCCCGCACGGCCTCTATCATCCTGATGCCACCTTCATAAAGCAGCAGGTACTGAACAGGAGCATCAGCGCGGCGCTCCCGGTCATACCCAGAATATAGCCCATTGCGCTGCTCTGCGCGCTGATGAGCGCGGCATGCTCCTTTCCGGCCGCAAGACCGGCGATCGCGGCTGCCAGCTTCATGGTCAGGCAGCAGATCATGATCTTGAAAAACGGGACCAGCACAAGCGCGAGCACGGCCAGAATACCAAAGGTCCCTGCCGTTGCGCGCAGAAGCTTCGCGCTCTGCAAAACTGCCTCGGACGCGTCTGAGGCAATACCGCCCACGACCGGGATCGCGGCGGACAGCGTGGACTTTGCCGCATTCACCGCTGCCTCATCGCTGCTGCCGGACAGGAGGCCTGTCAGAGAAAGATAGGCCGTAAACACATACATCACACCCTTCAAAAGCACCTTGATGCACCAGCCCAAAAGCTGCCGGACGCTTGTGAGCTTCCCTCCAGGCAGCGCGCACTCTGCCGCAGCGAGGCCGACAAACGCATAGACAAGCGGAATGAGCAGACTGCGCACAAGCGTTGTAAGCAGGCTGAAGAACAGCGATGAACCCATATACAGCGCGCTTGATCCTGTCAGAGCTCCGGACGCGGCTGCTGCGCCGCACATCACCGGAAGCAGAAGCTTGGAGTACGCTTCCATCTCGTCCAGCACGGAAGCAGCCAGGCCGATCATACTTTTGATATTTGCTGCAAACAGAAGCGTGATGGCAAGCGCTCCCGTCATGGCCTGAATATGCAGCCGATCCTCCGGGACGCTCTGCCGGACGAGCTGACAGATGAGCGCGGCCGTGAGCAGCAGGGACGCTGTCTGCACAGCCTCCCGCAGTGTGCTGACCGACAGGCCGGAGGCCCATTTGATGATCGCAAGGATCGCTTCGCCGGGGTCTGTTTGCGCTGACGGGCTGTACGCGCGCAGCGCGTCCTGCGCATCATCCGGAAGACCGTCCGTCAGCGTGTCCACGTTCAAGATCTGCCTTTCCTCCTCCAGCACGTCCAGCGCCAGAACGGGTGCGGCCAGTGCAGCCAGAATACAGATCAACAGGATGCAGCGCCGCATATCAGCCTCCGATCATTGTTTGCAGCAAAGAAAGAACCATTTCCAGAAGCGGCAGCGCAAGATAGAAGCTGATGAAGCCGCAGCAGATCTCGACCGCCTGCGCAAGCGCCTGCTGGCCGCTGTCCCGGCAGATCGTCCCGGCCATCTGTGACAGAAGCCCAATGGCAGCTGTTTTGAAAAGCGGTGCAAATACAGCGCCGGACAGGCCGGTCAGCTCCTCCATCCGGTGAAAAAAAGACAGGACAGGCGAGAAAAACGGGAATGCCGTCAGGAAGCACAGCGCGCATACCAGTACACACAGACAGAGCGTCAGCTCCGGCGCCTGCTTTTTCAGCAGCAGACAGATCACGCTGCAAAGCAGCGCCGCAGCGATCAGCTTTCCTACCGTATCCATCAGAATTCAAACAGCGTCTTGACCATGTCAAACAGCTCCGCGATGCGCTGCACGACGATCATCAGCACAACGACCAGCGCGGCCAGCGAGGTCATGGTCGCCTGCTCCTCCCGGCCGGAGCGCACAAGGACCTGATTAAGAATGGAAACAATGATCCCGACGGCAGCAATTTTAAAGATCAGGTCAATATCCATATCAGATCAGGATCACCGCCACTGCCAGTCCTGTGCAGATACCGAGCGTCAGATAAGTTCTGCATCGTGCCGCTGCCCCGTTTTGCAGCGTCTTTGCCTCCTCACGCAGACGGGACAGTGCAAGATCGAGTGCCTGCACGCTTCCTTCCAGATCGTATTTTCCAAGCAGATCGAACAGACTCAGAAGTGTTCCCCGCGCCGCAGAGGAAAGGCTCAGTCCACGCGTCTGCGCCAGCGCCTGCCGGCAGGCGTACCCGATCGTGCAGGTCTGCGCAGAGGACAGCAGGGAGGCCAGACATGAGAAAAAGTCCGCGATCTCGCGGTTCCGGCTGCTGCCGAGCGCGGCAAAAATATCCGGAAGCGGCGTCAGCCGGTACTGCAGCTCATGCCGGATGCGCAGCAGCGCATCGATCAGCGCAAGCGTCTGTGCCTGCTGCCGTCTCACTGTCCCGGCCAAGCCGGCGCCGACCGCGCCGGAGGCTGTCAGAATCAGACTCAATCCGATCAGTTTCAGCATGTTGTATCCTTTCTGCGTGAAACGCTCTGTTCTTATCCAGATAAAGCACCTGCCGGAAAATCCCCAGAGAAAACAGCTCCCGGCAGAGCGGTTTGCTTTTCAACTCCTCCGCGGAACCGGCGTGGATCGTCGCAAGCAGCCTGACGCCGCAGCCGCCCGCCTGCCGGATCGCGGCAAGCTCCTCCGGCTGTGTGATTTCGTCGACCGCAAGCCACTGCGGGTTCATGCTGCGCAGCAGCAGGAGCATCCCCTCGATCTTCGGACAGCCGGAGAGCACGTCCGTACACGGCCCGAGGTCAAACTGCGGCACACCGTGCAGCGCTCCGGCCAGCTCCAGCCGCTCGTCTATCACCGCCACGCGCTGTCCGGCATCTGAGAGTGCCCGGATGCAGCTGCGCAGCAGCGTTGTTTTTCCGCTGCCGGGTGCACCGGCAAGCAGGCAGGATTCCTGCAAATATAGAAGCAGCCGCTCCGGCGGATGCCGGATGGCGTGCGGAACGCGGATCGCAAGCGACGAGATCTCCCGCAGGCCGGTCATGCAGCCATTCTGCACGACCGCGCTGCCGCAGACGCCGATCCGGTATCCGCCCGGCAGGCTGAGATAGCCGTTTCGCAGCTGCTCCTGTACAGCGTACTGCGACTGCGCGGAGGCGTTCAGCAAAACCTGCTGCAGTTCATTCTGGGATAAGACGCTTCGGACGGGCAGCGGCCGTTCGGCGCCTGCATACAGGATCGTCGGCTTCTGCCCTACCCGCAGACGAAGCTCCTCGATCTGTGTATCCGGCACGCCGGCCAGCGCGGATCGTACCGTCTGCGGAAGCATGCGCAGGATCTCATTTTGCATTTCCTCACCTCCACAGTCCAAGTCTATTGTTTGTCCGCCTCCGGTATTCCAGCTTCTTGACAAACCAACCGGTGCATTGTAGAATAGCACTGTTCAAAATGCCCCAGTAGCTCAGGGGATAGAGCATTCGCCTCCTAAGCGAAGGGTCGGACGTTCGAATCGTCTCTGGGGTGCCAG
>CAKUND010000078.1 GCA_934668295.1 uncultured Oscillospiraceae bacterium | reverse complement strand
GCCTCCTGAATTTCAGGGGTAACAGACAGATAATCCTTCAGATTCATATGAATAACTCCTTTCAGATGGGTGTACAGGTTCAGATGCGGTGCGCCAGCAGAATTTCTTCGAGCAGCGCGGTGCTCATATTCGGGTTGATCGTCCGCTCGTGCGAGACGGCGGCGATCCCGGCAGCCATGGCATACTCCAGCGTCCGTTCGACATCGAAGCCGTGAAGCGTCGCGTAGAGCATCGCGGCGGCAAACGAATCACCCGCGCCGGAGGCGTTGACCATTTTTGCCGGACGCAGCCTGCGCCGCAGAACTGTGCCGGTGTCGTCCATGTACAAACAGCCCTCCGCGCCGAGGCTGACGAACAGCCGCCGGAGGCCCTTATTCAAAACGGCCTCGCCCGCGCGCTCCAGATCGCTGTCAGACTGAATTTCCATCCCGGCCAGAATTTCCAGCTCCATGCGGTTAGGCTTTGCCGTGTGGAAGCGGCCGATGAACGGCGCGACGACGCGCGCATACGCGCATGAGACAGGGTCAACGCAGACGATCTGTCCCGGCGTGCAAAGCTCCAGCAGCTGCAGAAGCGTCCGTTCGTCCATGCAGGGGTCGCAGGTCACGACTTTTGCGCCCTGGATCAGCGCCCGTTGTGACGGCAGATACTCCTCCGGCATATCCTGCTGAACGATGCGCATGTCAGACATGCCGACCAGCATATCGCCGTCCGCGTCCAGAATGGACAGGTACATGGAGGAAGCCGCGCCCTTCGCTTCATACAGGTGGGACGCGTCAATTCCCGCGTCTTCGCAGGAACGGCGAATGAACGTCCCGAACGCATCATCGCCCACACAGCTCAAAAGCTTCACGTCCGCGCCCAGCCGCGCGAGGTTTTCGCACACGTTGCGCGTCACGCCGCCGGCGGACAGGCTGATGTGGCCGGGGTTGGAATCACGCAGATGGATGGGTGCAAGGGACGCGCCGTTGAGGTCTGCATTTGCAGCGCCGACGCCGACGATATACGGCTGCTTATCCATAAAAAAGCCCCCTCAATTCTGGTGAAGTTGTATCATAGCGAATCGAGCCGAAAAAGTCAAGGGAAAAAGTATGGACTTTTTATGAACGTTTTCGACACGAAAAAACGGGCGCGCCGGATGGCGCGCCCGAGGGGAAGCTTTCTCAGCGAGTGAGGAAGAACATGAGAGCAAAGAGGATCGTGATGACCCAGGTGCCTGCGTTGATCTCCTTGATCTTGCCGGTGAAGATCTTGATGAAGACATAGGAGATGAGGCCGAATGCGATGCCGTAGGAGATGTTATAGGTCAGCGGCATGAACGCGACGGTCATGAAGCCGGGGACCGCAGCAGCGGGATCGTCCCAGTCGATGGAGCGGACGTTTGCCATCATGAGAACGCCGACGTAAATAAGAGCCGCGGCGCAGGCGTAGGTCGGGATGAGCTGCGCAACAGGCGCAAGGAACATCGCGATGAAGAACAGTGCAGCGGTCGCCATGGAGGCAAGACCGGTGCGGCCGCCCTCGGCAACGCCGGCAGAGGACTCGACGAACGTGGTGACGGTGGAGGTGCCGCAGACAGCGCCGCAGCAGGTGGCGATGGCGTCAGCCAGCATGGCCTTGTCCATGTTGGGGACGTTGCCGTCCTTGGTCAGCATATTGCCGGCAGCGCAGGCGCCGTACAGCGTGCCAAGGGTATCGAACATATCGACCATGCAGAATGCAAGCATGGTGGTGAGGAACATAACGATGAAGTTGCTCATGCCGTGCTCGGCAATGTACGGGCTGAAGTTGAAGCCTTCGGTGAAGACCTTGCCGAACGCCTGTGTGCCGAACTCCTTGAATGCACTGAAGAAATCGGAGGTCAGGTTGGGAGCGACAGCGGTCGCATAGAAATCAGGAATCGTGATGAGGCCGATGACGTAGTAGAGGACCGCGCCGCCGAGCATGCCCCACAGGACCGCGCCCTTGACCTTCTTCTTGGACATTGCGCCGATGGCGAAGACCGCGATGATGGTCAGGAGCATCGGGAAGATGCTGGCCCATGTCGCGGAGCCGGAGAAGACGTTGAAGGAAGAGAGATTGACGAGCGTTGCGCCGTCGTCCACGACGATACCGGCGTTCTGCAGGCCGATGAACGCGATGAACAGGCCGATACCGGCGGAGATCGCGGTCTTGACAGCGGCCGGGATGGCGTCAAAGATCATCTTGCGAAGACCCGTGACGGTCAGCAGGACGAAGACGATGCCGTCAACCAGAACGAGAACCAGCGCGTTTGCGTAGCTCAGGCCGAAGGTGAAGCAGACGGTGTAGACGAAGAATGCGTTCAGGCCCATGCCGGACGCCTGCGCCAGCGGCAGGTTGGACAGGAGGCCGATGAGAACGGTGCCGATGACGGCGGAGATGGCGGTCGCGATGTAGATCGCGCCGTAGCTGACAGTGCCGAGGCTGGAGAACATACCGGCGTTGACCATCAGAATATAGGCCATCGCCATGAAGGTCGTTACACCGGCCATGATCTCGGTGCGCACGGTCGAGCCGTGTTCCTTCACTTTAAAGAAATTGCTCATGTAGGGAAACCATCCTTTCTTTTCTCGTGGGCAGACAAAATTTCTTAGTCTGCCTGACTTTCTGACAGTTTGATTATAGAGGAACGTGCATATAAATACAACCGTCGACACCAACAAAAAAGTTCAAGGAAAATTTACACTACTGCACAAAAAATATGTTGTTTTCGCCAATGACGAAAAAAACGAGTCGGAAGAAGGAATTGACAAGCCACCGTTCGGCCGGTATAATATTTTTTGGGAAGAACCCCACGCATGAAGGATATGAAGGAGAAGATTCTGCATGAAATATAGAATGAACATTGCCGGTCTTGACCGGGATCTGCCGCTGTGTAAGGTATCTGACGATCTGTATATCGGCGCGTTCGTCATGTTCGGCGACGCGGAGATCACCGTCGCCTGTGCGCGCGAGCTGCTGGCAAGAGCGCCGAAGGACTATGATTATCTGCTCACGGCCGAGGCCAAGAGCATTCCCCTCATCCACGAGATGGCCCGCCAATCCGGCGCGAAGGAATATTTCGTCGCCCGCAAGGGTCTGAAGGTCTACATGCCCCGCCCGCTGCACGTGACGGTCCGCTCCATCACGACCCAGCACGATCAGGATCTGTACCTGTCCGGCGAGGAGGCCGACAAGATCCGCGGCAAGCGCGTGCTGATCGTCGACGACGTCATTTCCACCGGTGAATCGCTGCGCGCGATGGAGGAGCTGGTCGAAAAGGCAGGCGGCACGGTCGCGGGCCGCATGGCCGTTCTCGCCGAGGGCGACGCACAGGAGCGCAAGGATATTGTTTACCTCAACAAGCTCCCCGTCTTCAACGCCGACGGCACAGTTAAGGAATAAGGTACATATAAAGTCAAAGCCTCTGCTGCCCGGACGGGCGGCAGAGGCTTTGCTGTTTTACTGAAAATGCTCCGCGAAGGCGTCCCAGTGCTCGCGCAGGTGCTCGCGGCTGCGCCTGAGCATGTCGATGCACAGGCCGAGCGACTGATAATATTCGTCGGAGAAGCGCCGGTGGGCAGGATGGCTGCCGGCGTGATAGCGCTCGATCACGATCTCATAGCGCTGCTGCGCGCGGTGAACGGCGTCGTCCCAGGAAATATAAATTTCCTCCTGCGCCTGCCGGCCCACGCGCTTCAGCACCTCCGGCTCATGGCAGAGCCTTGTGAGCAGCGCCGCCATGGAATCCGCGTTTTCTTCGATCAGGAAGCCGTTTTTGCCGTCTGTAATGTCCTCGGCGGCGCAGCTGCCGCGCACGAGAACGCTTGCCAGCTCACAGGCCGCCGCCTCACGCACGACAAGGCCGTTCGTGTCGAACGTCGACGGGAACAGGAACAGATCCGCCCGGCAGTACCACGCGCGGATAACGCTGCGGTCATATTTGGGCGAGGTAAAGAACACGCAGTCCGAAAGCCCAAGCCCGTTCGCATAGGCCACGACCTCATCCTTATCCCCGCCGCTGCCGACGAAGACCATGCGGAACGGGTGCCCTGCGTCCTTGAGCTTTTTGAGCGCGTCGAGCGTGATGCGCAGGCCCTTATACCACATCATACGGCCCACGAACAGGAAAACCGGCATGTTTTCCGGCAGGTCGAAGTCCCGGCAGACCGCGCGGACATCCTCCTCCGGTACGCGCCCCCGCTCGAAATCGACGCCGTTCGGCATCACGCGCCAGTCGCCCTGATAGCCGAGCGAGCGCAGATTCTCTCCCGCGCCATGGCTGACCGTCCAGACCTCGTCGAAGGCGCTGATGTTGTCGACGAGCAGCTTTTTCGCACCCTCCTGCAAAAGCTTTGCGTGGATGGCGTTGGCGATGTCAATGTCGAACTTGGTGTGATACGTGAAGACTGCCGGAACGTGGATGCGGGCGCGCAGTTCACGCGCAAGTACGGCAGAGGTGATCGGGCAGTGGCAGTGAATGAGATCGAACGGGTATTCCATGAGCGTCTGCATGGTCTTCTCCGAGAACGGGAAGCCTGCGTGATAGCCGACGAGCTTCGTCATGTCGATGCTCGGATAGCGCACGACCGGGAATGAGAAGCCGCTGTCGTCCGCACCGGGGTAGGCCGGCGTCACAACGACGGCCCTGCTCCCGCTCTCGGTGATCGTGCGTCCATAGTTGACGACCGCGTTCGCAACACCGTCCGTCACAGGCGGGAAGGAATCGTTGATAAGGCAGATGGTTCGGTTGGTCATGAGGTGTCTCCTTTATGTAATGAGCGTGAGTGGTTTTCTATTGCGTTTTTTAACGCACCCTGTAGGGGCCGACGACTCTGTCGGCCCGAAAATGTCGCAAACTCGCCGCAGATTTCCGCGAAAACGCAGTATTTTGCGGGCGGACAGAGTCGTCCGCCCCTACGCTAAAATGGGCAAGAGTCTTCGCATTCGCCGTAAATTCCCCAAAAATCACTGCAGCCCGTCGGGCGGAGCAGAGCTCCGCCCCTGCCAGAATTTGAGCGAAATCGAAGTACAACTCGATTATACCCGATTTCCCGCGCGAAGGGAAGTCTAACCGCCGAAAATCACCAGAATGACGCCATAAAGAACGCTGGCGACGGTGCCATAGACGATGACGGGACCGGCAATGATGAACATTTTTGCCGCCATGCCGGTGATAAAGCCCTCGGCCTTGAATTCGATCGCGGGCGAGACGACCGCGTTTGCAAAGCCCGTGATCGGCACGAGCGTCCCAGCGCCCGCAATCTTTGCCAGATCGTCATAGAGGCTCAGGCCCGTCAGCACGGCGCTTAAAAATACCAGACTGACCGAGGTCGCCGCGGCCGCGTCCTGCTCGGACAGCTCCAGCGCGGTATAGCCGTTCAGGATCAGCTGGCCGACCACGCAGATGAAGCCGCCGATGAGAAAGCTGTTCAGCAGATCCTTTCCCAGCGGCGATTTTTTTGCCAGCCGCGCCACATAGCGGTTATATTCCTTTGGGGTCATGTTCATACTGCTCCGCTCCCTTGCTGTTTTGCATCTAGTATCCGCAATATGAACTGCGTTCATGCACAAAATCTGCGCCTGCCGCATATGCTAACGGCTGAAAGCTTCAAATCAGGAGGCGGTATGATGAAGGAATACGGAACCGTGACCGCGCAGATCGTGACGTCTGCCGCGCAGATCCCCATTCCGGGCGCAACACTCACCATTACGCACGAGCTGCCGGACGGCCGGCAGGAGCTGCTGGCCGTGCGCATGACGGACTACGACGGCTTTACCGAGCCCTTTGATGTTCCGACGCCTCCGGCGTCCGACAGTCAGACGCGGCAGACCGCCGGGACGCCCTACGCCCTTGTCGATCTGCGCGGCGAGCGCGCGGGCTATGACCGCGTGTTCATCCACAACGCGCAGGTTTTCCCCGGCATCCAGACCCTGCAGCAGATCGTGCTCATCCCGACGCCGACGCTGCCGGACAGCTACGCGCAGACGCAGGAATTCGACATCCCATCGCAGGCGCAGGATCTGTAAAGGAGGGAGCTTTTTGGCGACGATCGCCCCGTACATCCCCGAAAGCATCACTGTCCATCTCGGTTCGCCGGATTCGAACGCGGAAAACGTCACGGTGTCGTTTTCCGACTATGTGAAAAACGTCCTGTCCAGCGAGGTCTACCCGACATGGGAGCCCGCCGCGCTGCGGGCCAACGCGCTGGCAATCATCTCGTTCGCGCTCAACCGGGTCTACACCGAGTATTACCGCAGCCGGGGATACCCGTTCGATATCACGTCTTCGACGGCCATCGACCAGAAATTCATCAATGGCCGCAATATCTATGAAAATATCTCCGAGCTGGTCGACGAGCTGTTCACGGATTATCTGCGGAAGCAGGGCTTTGTCGAGCCGCTGGCGGCAAAATTCTGCAACGGCGTGACGGTCACGTGTCAGGGCCTGAGCCAGTGGGGCTCGCAGTATCTGGCGCAGGACGGGGCGAACTCCGTCGACATTCTGCGCACCTATTACGGGCAGGACGTGGAGCTCGTGACGAACGCGCCCGTGCAGAATCTGCAGGAATCCTACCCCGGCAGTCCTGTGCGGCGGGGCGATATCGGCGTGAACGTGTCGTTTTTGCAGGTCGCACTCAATCGCATTTCGCAGAACTACCCCGCCATTCCCAAGGTTCCTGTCGACGCCATCTTCGGCGAGGCGACGGAAAACGCCGTGCGCGCGTTCCAGTCCATATTTTCTCTGGCCGTCGACGGCATTGTGGGCCGCGCAACGTGGTACACGATCGTGATGCTCTATACGGCGGTTCTGAAGCTCGGCGAGCTGCAGTCTCTGGGGCAGACGTTCTACGGCTATTCATGGGAATATCCCGAGCAGATCCTGCCCGGCGAGCAGGGGGCGAAGGTGACGCATCTGCAATATATGCTGTCCGTGATCTCACAGTTTAATTCCGCTGTGCAGGAGCCGCCGGTCAGCAGCGTGTTCGGGGACACGACCACACAGGCCGTCACGACGTTCCAGCGCGCCTACGGCCTGCCGGAGACCGGCACGGTCGACCGCGCGACGTGGGACAGCATCTATTCGCAGTTTGCCGGCATTGAGACGACTGTTTTCGGAAATGAAGCGCTCTTTCCCTTTACGCGCCCGCCGATGGCCGTGACGGAGGCGGATCTGCAGGAACAGCTGATCGTCGCAGCGGCAGCCTTCCCGGAGCTGGACGCGCCGAAACGGACGGGAAAGCTCGACGCGCAGACGAAAAAGAGTCTTGCGGTCTTCCAGCGCATGACCGGAAGCACTCCGACCGGCACGCCGGACGAACAGACCGCGTCCGATCTGGCCGGGATGCAGTTTTTGCTGCAGCATGAGCAGTCCACGCGCTTTGTGCAGTTTCCGGGGATGACACTCAAATCCGGCATGCAGGACAGGGAGGTGCGCAGCGTATGAATACACCGGCCAATTACGTCGGCCAGCCCATCCGGAGTCTGCAGACGATGCTCCGGACCATCGCGCACGCGGATGAGACGCTTCTGAAGCTTGTGCCGGACGGCATTTACGGGCCGAACACCGTGCAGGCCGTCCGGGAATTTCAGCGGCAGAACGGTCTGCCTGTCACCGGAGAAACAGACAATGTGACCTGGAATAAGCTCGTCGCAGTCTATACCGTCCAGAGCCCGGCCGTCCTGCCTGCCGCGCCGGTCACAGTCTGCTGGACGCCGAACCGTGTGCTTTCCGCAGGCAGCCGGAACTCGCATCTGTTTCTGATCCAGTCCATGCTCCAGTCGCTTGCGCGCTTTTATGCCAACGCCCCCGCGCTCACCGTGACCGGCGTACACGACGCGCCGTCGGTCGCGGCGGTCAAATGGCTGCAGAAGCTGGCCGCGCTCCCGCCGACCGGCGAGATCGACCAGACGACCTGGGCCTACCTCAGCGGCCTCTACACCCTCGCCTCCGGGGATGGGGAAGCACAGATGTCAGCTACATAAAACCGCCCCTGCTGAGATCGTATATATATCGTACCGCCGCATAAAATTCTGGTTTTCCCGACGTATTGATAATTTCCGCTCCATCTGCTACAGTATAGAAAAAACGCAAGGAGCGGGCTATGAATATTCTGATCTGCAATGTCGGCAGCACGTCGCTGAAATACCAGCTGTTCCGCATGCCGGAGGAGGTCGTGCTGGCCTCCGGCGGAGCCGAGCGCGTTGGCGCGGGCGAGGGGCGGTTTTACGCCAAAACGCATGAAAACGGTGCGCTTACCGATGAAACAGTCTCTTTCCCCACGCACCGCGAGGCTATCGCGCGCATGCTGCGGCAGCTGACCGACACGGTTCTTCCCGACCTGTCCGCGCTGGACTGCGTGGGCTTCAAGGTCGTGCTGGCCAGGGGCGTGAGCGGCGTGCAGGTTCTGACGGACGATGTGCTTTCCAGAATGGAAGACTTCAGCTCCATTGCTCCCGCGCATAACCCGCCATATCTTGCCGCCATCCGGCAGTTCCGCGCGCTGCTGCCCGACACGCCGCTCATCGGCGCGTTCGAAACGGCGTTCCACCGCACCATGCCGCCGGAGGCGTACTATTATTCGATCCCGATCGAGATTTCGCGCAAATATGATATCCGCCGCAACGGCTTCCACGGCGCGTCCATCGAATATCTGACCGAGTGGACACAGGAGCGGATGGAACGGGAAGACTTAAAGCTCGTCGTGTGCCATCTGGGCGGCAGCGGAAGCATCTGCGCCGTCAAAAACGGAAGATCGGTCGATACCTCGCTGGGCCTGACGCTGCAGTGCGGCACGATGCACAATAACCGCTGCGGCGATATCGACCCGTATATCATTTTCTATCTGGTCGAATCCTGCGGCATGACGCTGGAGGAGGTCAAGCAGATGCTCCAGACGAGGAGCGGCCTGTACGGCATGTCCGGTGGAGCCGGGCGCGATCTGCGCGACGTGCAGGCAGCGGCCGAGGCCGGAAACGAGGACGCGGAGCTGGCCATCCGTGCATACTGCTACTCCATCAAGAAATACATCGGCGCATATGCCGCGGTCATGGGCGGACTGGACGCCATTGTTTTTGGCGGCGGCATCGGCCTGAACAGCCCGCTCGTGCGGGCGCTGAGTCTGGAAGGGCTGGAATTTCTGGGCGTTCGCCTCGACGGCTTCAAAAACCGCATGGCCATTGCCGGGATGGATATCTCCATGGAGGACGCTCCCGTCCGCGTCTTCACCGTCCACACCGACGAGGAGATCATCGTCGCCAGAAAAACAGCGGCGCTGCTGGCAGGGCAGTGAGCTTCCGCACGAGCGCAGACGGTTCGCAGGGGGCGGACGCCTCTGTCCGCCCGCAGAACAGGCCAATTTTGCGGAAATCTGCTGCAAATTCGTAACATTTTCAGGGCCGACAGAGGCGTCGGCCCCTACAGCGGTTCTTCGACATATTGCAAAAACCAGCCTCCGCCGCAGCGGGGGCTGGTTTTATATATGCGTCTTATTTCAGCGTCTTGACCCACTCGCGCAGGG
>CAKUND010000077.1 GCA_934668295.1 uncultured Oscillospiraceae bacterium | reverse complement strand
GCTGGCAACATCCTCGTTCGTCAGAGAGGCACGCACATTCATCCGGGCAACAACGTCGGTATCGGCAAGGACGACACGCTGTTCGCTCTGATCGACGGCAAGGTCAAGTTCGAGCGTATGGGCAAGGATCGCAAGATGTGCTCTGTCTACGCAGAACAGTAATTTTGTTGTAAAAACCCCGAACGAGTCCCGTTCGGGGTTTTTTCTTAAAAGGGGATCGCGCTGTGACCTATTATCACGCGTCGCCGACAGGCGGTCTGCAAATGCTCGAGCCGAGAAAGTCTCCGTATTTTGACAAGCCCACGCAGGTCTGCCTGACGTCCCTGCGCGCCATGGCGCTGTTTTACCTCATCCGGAACTATGAATACGCATACGGCTATACCCGGCAGGGCAAACTGTATTTCGACGATCCGTTCCCCGATGCGCTGAAAAAGCTCTACGCTGGAAAATCCGGCTGGCTTTATACCTGTGAAGACGGGGACTACGAAAAGACGGAAATTCCGAACGAGTTCGTTTCCACGCAGCCCGTCCGCATTGTCGGCGCGGAATATATCCCGGATGCCTATGAAGCGTTCCTGCGGGAGCAGGAGGCGGGCAATATCCTGCTGCTGGATTACGCGCAGTTTGCGTCCGACCCGGAGAAATTCGCAAAGAAACGCGCCTGGCTGGAAAAGGCCATCTCCGAAGAAATTCGGAAGAAAGTGCTCTGGAAGACCCCGGATTCCGACTGCGCGCGGTATTATCAGGAGAACTATCCGGAAATCTGGACAAAGACTACGAAAACCTTACTGACAGAGGAGGAACCTCATGTTTATTGATAAAGTACGCATTTCGGTCAAGGCTGGTGCGGGCGGCAGCGGCGCGGTGGCCTTCCATCGGGAAAAATACGTGGCCGCAGGCGGCCCGGACGGCGGCGACGGCGGCAACGGCGGCTCCATCGTCCTGCGTGTCGACGATAACCTGTCCACGCTGATGGATTTCCGCTACAAGCGCAAATATACCGCGCCCAACGGCGAAAACGGGCAGGGCAAGCGCTGCCGCGGCAAGAACGGCGAAAATTTGATCATCAAGGTGCCCAGAGGCACCGTCGTGCGCGATCTGGCCACGAACGAGATCATCAAGGATATGTCTGATTCCGCCGATTTCGTCCTCTGTAAAGGCGGCAGAGGCGGCTGGGGCAACCAGCACTTTGCCACTCCGACCCGTCAGGTGCCGCGCTTTGCCAAGGCGGGCCTCCCTGGCGAGGAGCACGACGTCATTCTGGAGCTCAAGCTGCTGGCCGACGTCGGCCTTGTCGGCTTCCCGAACGTCGGCAAATCGACGCTCCTGTCCGTCACATCCAACGCGCACCCGAAAATTGCGAATTATCATTTCACCACGCTCTATCCGAACCTCGGCGTGATCTATGTTGCTGACGGCGTTTCGTTCGTCATGGCTGACATCCCCGGTATCATCGAGGGTGCCGCGGACGGCGTCGGCCTCGGCCACGACTTCCTGCGTCATATCGACCGCTGCCGACTGCTCGTTCACGTCGTCGATGTCTCCGGCAGCGAGGATCGTGACCCGGTCGATGATTTTGAGAAGATCAACGAAGAACTCCGGCAGTATTCGCCAGATCTTGCGTCGCGCCCCATGCTTGTCGCGGCGAATAAAGCGGATCTACTGCCCCCGGACAGCGACAATCTGGACAGGCTCAGAGCGCACGTCGAGGCGCAGGGCTACGAGTTCTACGTGATCTCCGCCGCCACGACACAGGGCACACGCGAGCTCATGAAGACCATCGCGGGCAAGCTTGCTGCACTCCCGCCCGTCACGATTTACGAACCGGAGTACGTCAAGCCTCTGGCAGAGGCAGGCGACGCGAACGAGCTGCAGATCGAGCGCTATGACGATCTGTGGGTCGTGTCCGGAAAGTGGCTCCAGAAGCTTCTGAACGACATCAACTTCGACGATTATGAGTCCCGCATGTATTTCGACCGCCAGCTCCGCAAGAGCGGCCTGTTCGACCGTCTGGAGGAACAGGGCATCGAAGACGGCGATACTGTCAGCATCTACGATTTTGAATTCGACTACACGAAATAGACAAACAAAAGCCCGCGGCTTTCGACCGCGGGCTTTTGTTTGAAGAAAGAAAAGAAAAAGAGAAGAAAGAGTGGATTGGGTAAATCCTTAATTATGAGTATAAGGGGAAATCGTGTCCGAACTATGAACGCCAGGAAAAGGAATTGTGAACATTTTACTGATGAGCTGCAAATGCAGTCGGCAGTTCGAATCCAAACAGATAAAAATCGGTTCATCCCGATGGGATAAACCGATTTTGGAGCTGCTGGGCAGATTCGAACTGCCGACCTCGTCATTACCAATGACGCGCTCTACCGACTGAGCTACAGCAGCAGGTCTCTTTCTCAAGAGCGCTCCGTTATTATAGCATAAAGTCGGGATTTGTCAAGTGGTGAATTTCATTTTTTTATTTTTCCCTGCAGTCTGGTAGTCTGGGGCAGAGCGGCTCTTGTAAATGTCCGCCAGACCTGATAGGATACAAGAAATCATAAAGAAGCGGGTGAGGCAGAAGCATGCGCACAAAAGCACAGGCCGGGCAGCTCTTAACTGAAAAAATCTCAGATGCGTATTTTGCGCTGATGTTGAGCGTGTTTCTTCTCTGGCCAGGGACGGATGGATACGCGAAGATCACCGCAGCAAAATATCGCTTGTTTTTGATCCTGACGCTGGGATACTGTGCCGGGACAGCTTTGCTGTATCTGGAGCTGCTCGTGATGCGGCAGTGCAGACTCGTCTCGTTCCGGGAGCTTGTACATGCAATACGGCCCGCCGAATGGCTGATGCTGGGCTATGTCCTGTGCAGTCTGCTCTCGTCGCTGCTTTCGCCATGGCGGGCCGACACGTGGCTTGGTCTTACCCGTCGGGAGGGCTTTTTGACGCTTGCGTTATATGCTGCTGTATTCCTGCTGCTGGGACGGCTCTCGCGCCCAAAAAAATGGCTGCTTGATGTCTTTGGGGCAGGCATGTGCCTGTGCTGCTTGCTGGCGCTGCGGCAGCTTGCAGGCGGAAACCCGCTGGGGCTGTACCCGGAAGGACTCAGCTATTACGATGCGGGAAAAGCCTACAGCGGCGCGTACCTTGGAACGATCGGCAACACGGATCTTTTGGCCGCTGTGATGTGCACAGCAGCACCAGCGTTCTTCTATGGCGTGTGGAAGCTCCGGCGGTATTGGCTGCTTGCACCGCTGGCGCTGTGCCTGACCGTCAGTGTCTGGATGGATGTCTCTGCCGGGCTGCTCGGTATTGCGGCGGGGCTGATCCTGCCGCTTCCGTTGGTCTTCAGCGGAAAAAGACGCCGCGCAGCGGCGATCACGATCGGATGCAGTCTGCTTGCGTCGTTTTTTGCGGTGCTTCTGATACCGGGACTGCCCGGTATTCTTGGCGAAGCGCATGAGCTCCTGCATGGCCGGGCAGAGGATGAATTTGGCTCTGGCCGGGTCTACATCTGGAAAAATGTTTGGCAGACAGTAAAGGAGCGCCCGCTGTTCGGCGGTGGACCGGATACGCTGTCCCGCCGTATCACAGCGTTTTTTGAGCGATACGATGAAGTGCGGAATGCTGTGATCCGCAGCGGCATTGATGCGGCGCATAATGAATACCTGAATATCCTTGCCAATCAGGGGTGCTTCGCGCTGCTCTGCTGGCTCGGTGCGCTCGGATGTTCCGCTGCCCGGTTTGTCCGGCAGGCAGGGGAGCGGCCTGCAGTACTCATCTGCGGCAGCGCTGTGCTTGGATATTGCGTACAGGCGTTTTTCGGGATATCCATGTGCCTTTCGACCCCTTTTTTCCTGATCGCATGGGCGATGCTGGAGAATCGGGAGAGCGGTTGAACGCTTTGAAGCGATTCAAAAAAATGACCGCGCTGGTTATGCCAGCACGGTTTTGACTTAAATGGCTATTGGGCACAGCGGTAGCAGACCTCGGTATCCGGAGCTGCTTCGCCTCGCTTGAATTTCAGCAGATTATCTACCGTGGCTGCCGCAATGTTGTTCAGTGCCTCACGGGTCAAAAATGCCTGATGCGATGTCACGATGACGTTTGGCATGGAGATCAACCGGACCAGCATGTCGTCTTCAATGATGCTGTCAGACCTGTCCTCATAAAACAGATCGGCTTCTTCCTCATAGACATCCAGACACGCGGCCCCGATTTTACGGCGCTTCAGCCCGTCGATGAGCGCTTCTGTGTCGATCAGCGCACCTCTGGAGGTGTTGACGATCACAACGCCTGTCTTCATTCCGGCAATGGCTTCCGTGCCGATCATGTGCCGTGTCTCGCCGGTAAGCGGGCAGTGAAGGGAGATCACATCTGACTGCGCCAGAAGCTCCGGCAGGGGCACATAGGACAGGCCGCTGTCAGGGGACGGAAATTTGTCATATGCGAGAATGCGCATACCGAAGCCGTTGCAGATCCCGGCAAACGTGCGGCCGATCTTGCCGGTTCCCACAACACCAGCTGTTTTGCCATGCAGATCGAAGCCCGTGAGTCCTGCAAGACTGAAGTTGAAATCGCGGGTGCGGATATATGCCTTGTTGGTGTGCCGGTTGACCGTGAGCAGCAGCGCCATTGCGTGTTCAGCCACGGCATAAGGGGAGTAGGCCGGAACACGAAATACACGAAGCTTTCCGAAGCATGCCCGGATATCTACGTTGTTGAAGCCTGCGCAGCGCAGGGCGATGACCCTGACTCCAAGCGTGTACAGTGTATCGATGACTGTTTCGTTCAGCGTATCGTTGACAAACACGCACACACCGTCAAATCCACTGGCCAGTGAGACGGTATCCTCAGTGAGCTTTGTCTCAAAGTACTTGATTTCCAGTCCCGTCCCGGCAGAATATGCGTCAAAACCAGGCTTGTCATATGGCTTGACGTCAAAAAAAGCGATCTTCATACCCGCGCACCTCACCAGATCATATTTTCTCTAGTTTCTGCGCGAATACAAAATATATACCAGGTGGAGCGTTATCAGCGAACCGGCCTGCGTGTGATATGATCGGTTACAGTAAGTCCGCATTCCGCGATAAGCGTCTGATATGGTGCAAACGTCTCGGGCTGAAAGAAGCAGTCCGGATCGTGCGCGTCAATGCCGGCAACGATCGTATTGCCGCAGGCTTTTGCGATATGGAAAAAGCGTGCGGAGGGATACGTGCGGTCTGCGCGCAGACCCAGCAGATTGAGCTCCAACGGAATGTTCCGCTCCTTTGCGGCCAGACACAGGCGCTCCATTTCCCTGCGGTAGAGTGCTTCGGAGCCGGTGAAATTGATCAGATCCGGGTGTGCCAGATAGGTATACAGGCCGGTATCCAGCCCCGCGATACACTGGTTTACATAAGCCTTTAGTATTTCGGGATCATCTGTAGGCTCATATACATAAACGCCGTCGATCTCATTTCGGATATAGTGCTGGCCGAGCAGCAGATAATCGATGGGATACCGGGTGATGCGTGCAAGCAGATCGTCAAAAAACCGGGGATAGTATTCTGCCTCATATCCGATCAGAATTTCAATACGGCCTGCGTATTCTGCCTTCAGTGCCAGAAGTGTCTGAATATAGTCCTCCAGATCCTCCGGGAACATATGAAAATAAGAGATATAGCCATCCGGGAACCGGTATGGCGCATGCTCGGAAAAGCCGAGCGTTTTGAAGCCGTTTTTGATGGCGGATTCGATATATTCGCGCTCCGTGCCGACGGTATGATGGTTGCGGAACGTATGCGTGTGATAATTGTGAAGCATAGTACACCTCGAATAAAATCTTCTGCCAGTATAGCATGCGGTTCGTCCAAAGACAATAGGGGTGTCACAAAATCGTGCTTTTCTGTATATTCTGGATTAGAAGCCGGGAGAACAGAAAGGGGGAGTGCGCCCATGGAGAAACGGCGGATGGGGCTGGATGCGCTGCGGCCGGGAGAACATGGGATACTGCGCGAGATCATGATGTCTGACGAAGCCAAAGCACGGATGGAGGAGCTGGGGCTGCTGCCGGAAACAGAGCTTGACTGTCTGTATTGTGCGCCGCATGCGTCGCCTGCGGCGTATGCGGTCGGCGGAGCGGTGTTTGCACTGCGGAAAAAAGACGCGGCGCAGATCATCGTGGAGGCGGTCAGATGAGCCGGAATGAAGCTGCGCCGCGCGCGATTGCGTTGGCCGGAAATCCAAATGTCGGGAAAAGCAGTATTTTTAACGCCTTGACCGGGCTGCATCAGCATACGGGAAACTGGCCGGGAAAAACAGTTGCTGTGGCGCACGGCACGTACACCCATGCTGCGCAGACATACGCCGCAACAGATCTTCCGGGCGCGTATTCGCTGAAAACCGGGTCGGAGGAGGAACGGATCGCGGCAGAATATCTGCATACACATACGGACGCCTGTGTGATCGCGGTCTGTGACGCGACATGCCTCGCGCGGAGCCTGTCGCTTGCGCTCCAGCTGATGCCGCGCTGCAAAAAGCTGATCGTCTGCGTCAATCTGATGGATGAAGCGCAGGCGAGAGGGATCCGAATCGATCTGCATGCGCTGCAGACGCTGCTGGGCGTTCCGGTTGTCGGAACCTGCGCAGGTGATACAGAGACGATCCGCCGTCTGCGGCAAACGATCCGCGATGTGTTTGACGGCTATATCACGCTTACGCCGCATCTGCTGGAGCGCTCCGCGCCTGCGGACTGTGTTCGTCATGCGAGGCAGCTTGCAGCGAGGGTTGTGCAATCAGGAGATAACAGCGGCGCGCAGCACAGCATACGGATCGATCGAATCCTGACAGGAAAATATACCGGCGCTGCCGTGTTCGTGACTTTGCTGGCTGTGTTGTTCTGGCTGACGCTGGAGGGCAGCAATGTTTTTTCTGTCTGGCTGCAAAACGGCTTTGACTGGCTGCAGGGGGTACTGGTTCGCGCCTGCTCAGCATGGCCGTCCCGGCTTGCGGATGCGCTGATCAACGGTGTCTATGCGACAGCAGCGCGTGTTACTGCTGTGATGCTGCCGCCTGCGGCAATCTTCTTTTTCCTGTTTTCGGTTCTGGAGGACGCCGGATATCTGCCGCGTGCCGCGTTCCTGACGGACCACATTCTTGCGCGCTGCGGCACCTCCGGCCGTCAGACGCTGACGCTGTGTATGGGCCTTGGATGCAATGCGGTCGGGGTAACAGGATGCAGGATCATGGGGACGCGGGAGGAAAAGCTGATTGCAGCCTGTACAAATGCGATGATACCGTGTAACGGACGGTTTCCGATGCTTCTGACGATGGGGACCGTCTTGCTGGGGAATGAAAACAGCTTTTTGCTGGCGTTGATCCTTTTGGCGGCGGTCTGCGCAGGCACAATCGGGAGTCTGCTCACCTCGGCGCTTATCAGCAAGGCATTTAACAGAAAAAGCGGCGAACCGTTTGTCCTGGAGCTGCCTGCATATCGGCGGCCGCAGCTGAAAAAGATCCTGAATGATGCGATTTTTGGAAAAACGCTGCATGTAATGCTGCGGGCGCTGCTGGTTGCGGCCCCGGCGGGGCTGGTTCTGTGGCTGCTTGGCACATGGCAGACAGGCGGAAGAAGCCTGCTGCAATGGGCGGCAAGTGCATTGGATGGTGTGGGACACTTTTTGGGGCTGAACGGCGCAATTTTGCTGGGCTTCCTGTTTGCGATACCGGCGAATGAACTCGCAATTCCGGTGATTCTGATGCTGCTCACGCAGCAGAATGCGCTGAGTAGCGCGCAGGGACTGGATGCCGCTGTGCAGCTGACAAACGGCGGTATCACAGGAAAAACGGCAATTTGCTGTCTCATTTTCTGCGTGTTTCACTGGCCGTGCAGCACGACACTGCTTTCCATCAAACACGAAACGGGAAGCGCCTGGTGGACGGCTTTGGCTGCGGCGATCCCGACTGTGATCGGTGTACTGCTTTGTATCGCAGTCAACATGATTTTCGGAGCATGAAAAAACCGGACTGCATTCATGCAGTCCGGTTTGTGTATAAACGGCAAGTAAACTTACTTGACCTCGACCTCTGCGCCAGCTTCCTTGAGCTCGGCAGCGATCTTCTCGGCCTCGTCCTTGGAGACGCCTTCCTTGAGGTTCTTCGGAGCGCCGTCGACGAGTTCCTTTGCTTCCTTCAGGCCCAGGCCGGTCAGAGCACGGACGACCTTGATGACAGCGATCTTGTTGGCGCCAGCGGCCTTCAGAACGACATCGAACTCAGTCTTCTCTTCCTCAGCGGCAGCAGCACCGGCAGCGGGAGCGGCGACAGCAGCGGCAGCGGCGGAAACGCCGAATTCCTCTTCCAGAGCATGAACCAGCTCAGCCAGCTCAAGAACGGTGAGGGTCTTAACTTCTTCGATCATAGCAGTAATCTTTTCGGATGCCATTGTAGTTACCTCCAGTAAAATGTTTCAGTCGAAATTTTAATGTTTGATGAATTAAGCCTCTGCGGGAGCTTCTTCCGCAGGAGCGCCGCCCTTCTGCTCCAGAATCTGGTTCAGAACAACTGCCAGAGAGGAGATGGGGGCGAGGAACGTGCCGAGAACCTGCGCAACGAGTGCGTTCTTGGAAGGCAGTTCGCCGAAGGACATGAGTTCTTCAACAGACAGAACCTTGCCTTCAACCATGCCGCCCTTGATCTTGACGACGTTCTTGTTTTTCTTTGCGAATTCGCAGACGACGCGAGCCGGTGCAATGGGATCGTCGGTGGTGGAAGCCATGGACGTGGTGCCGTTGAGAACCTCGTCGAACTCGGTGTAGCCGGCCTTATTGGCAGCGAACCGGGTCAGGGTGTTCTTGACGACAGCGTACTCGACTCCCGCAGCACGGAACTGATTGCGAAGCTCGGTATCCTGCGCGACGGTGATGCCCTTGTAGTCTACAAAAACAGCAGAAGTAGCGTTCTGAATTTTTTCAGACAGAGCATCAACGACGGTTTTCTTGCTTTCAAGTACCTTTGCGTTGGGCATGAATGTCACCTCTGAAAATAAAATGTCCTCACGCCAAAGACGTGAGGACACAAAAATGTTACCATTTGTGCGGAACCTCGGCAGGATGGGCGAACCCTGTTAGGACGAAATGTCTCCTGCTGTCTTTGGCAGCTTAAATATTATAACAGAATCTGCGCGAATGTCAAGAACTAATTTTTAGATCTTGGTGGTAGCGACCTTGATGCCGGGGCCCATGGTGCTGGCGACGGTGCAGCTTCTGATATACTGGCCCTTTGCAGCGGCCGGCTTTGCCTTGATGACGGCGCCCATGAGAGCGTTGAAGTTCTCAGCGAGCTTTTCGGGGCCGAAGGAAGCCTTGCCGATGGGGCAGTGGATGATGTTGGTCTTGTCGAGACGGTACTCGATCTTACCGGCTTTGATCTCCTTGACGGCGGCGGTGACATTGGGGGTCACGGTGCCGGCCTTGGGGGAGGGCATGAGGCCCTTCGGGCCGAGAACCTTACCGAGACGACCGACGATACCCATCATATCCGGGGTAGCGACGACGAC